>JAVVUJ010000057.1:0-12264 GCA_036653195.1 Anaerovorax sp.
AGTTTGCCTTTGCCTTCCAATGCCTGTAATAACAACGCTTCCGCTAAAAGTTGATCATAGGGACTGGCGCCTCCTGAGGAAAGTACCACGGCCGCCATGTTTTCTTCGGGGAGTACCACCATAGAACTGTGGTAAGAGAGGGTATCACCACCCTTTACCAGCTCTTTCACCTGATAATCCAGAAGGGCTTCACCACGTACATTGTCCCAGCCAAGTCCATAGCTGAGGCTACCCTCTTTGCCGGGTTCCTCAGCAGGCCAGGTACCTTTTAAATAATCGGGAGAGGCCATGGAAGCCACCGCATTTTTTGAGAGAACAGAAGAAGCTTGCCCCTTTTGATCCATAAAAATTTGTGCAAATTTACACATATCTGTAGCAGTAGAATAAAGACCGCCTGTGCCGATAACATTGACCGTTTCCACAGGAAGGGCATCTTTACTTAAACCACTGTAAGTTTTGGCCAGTTGTTCTCTTTGAAAGTCATCTTCTGGTGTTTTGGTGTTCTTCAGATTTAGGGGTGTTGTAATGGTCTCATGAAGGAAGGTTGTAAAGCTTTGCCCACTTACGCGTTCTACCACAAGTTCTGCCAAAGTGAATCCGTCATTGCAGTACACTGAAAAGGCGCCGGGTGTAGCTTTTAACCGCTGTTCTTGTAAATTTACTAACAGGTTTTCCGTGACACCTTGGTCAGGATCGTTAAATAAAAAAGCATTGTTCATGGTAGAACCCATGAAGCCGGAAGAGTGGTTGAGCAACATGCGCACCGTAATATCTTGATAGCGTTCATCGGCCATTTTAAATTCGGGGATATAAGTGGTTACGGGTGCATCCAGTTGGATTTTCCCCAGATCCACCAATTTCATCACAGCGGTGGTGGTAAATAGTTTACTGATGGATCCAATGCCGTAGAGGGTCTCTTCTGTTAATGCCTTGTTTTCGGATTTGCTATATACACCCCCATGACCGGATTTGGTGATTTGTCCTTGGTCTATGAGTGCATATTGCAAACTGGTGGTGTTATATTGGTTGATGAGTGCGTTTATGGTGCTTTCAGGTGTTCGCACTGTTGTATCATGGATGGCTTCCACAGCAGTGGAAGTGGGCTGTGATGGATTGGCCGCCCCATCTTCCCCAAAGGCGGAAAGAGGGGAAAGGGTTGTAAGCAGCAGGGCTGTGGCTAAAAGCATACTGCATGTTTTTTTTGTACTTTTCATTTTAACTTGAATCTCCTTTCAAATGGTATCCTGTGATTTGCTCAATGAATATTGAAAACACTTTTTTTATAACCTATGGATTCTCAATGGTTGGTTTTTAACCACTCGTAGCAAGAATTTCCCCACATCTTAGGTGGTGGGCGTATGTCACGAAGGTGTCCTTTATTCAGTGAACTTATTCAAAAAATAGGGTTCTGCTTCTTGAGCGCAAACTGGCTTGGCGTATAGAAACCCTTGTATCATGTGGCAGCCTATGTCTATAGAAAAGTCTCTTTGCGCCTCTGTTTCTACGCCTTCGGCGAGAATTCGAAGTCCCAATGCCGTAAAGGCATGGGAGATATGCTTGACAACGATGGCAGACTGCTCGTTATCCATGGCCGACCAAATCAAACTTTTGTCCAACTTTAAGGTATCCCAGGGAAGTTGCAAGACAGAAGCAATATTAGAATAACCTGTGCCAAAATCATCCAGTCCAAAGAGAACACCTTTTTCATGCATATGGTGCATAAATGTCTGCACTTCTTGAAAATTATCCACAAGGATGCGCTCGGTCAGTTCTATTTTAATCTTTTCAAAGGGCACATGGTTGGCAGTGATAATTTGGGTAAACTTCTCAATCAACGCTTTGTCTGTAAATTGGATGGCGGAGATATTAATGCTAATGCCTTCAAAAGCCAGGCCTCTATTTGATAATTGGTTGATAAATTGGCAGACTTTGTTTAAAATCTGGTAGGTCATAGGCACAATGAGACCGGTGTCCTCTGCAATGGGAATAAACTCATTAGGTGAAAGGGTACCCAACGAAGTATGGGTAAGCCTTGTCAAAGCTTCGGCGGTAAAAAAGGACTTTTGATTGATGTTATAAATAGGTTGAAAATGAACTTCTAAATTGTCTTTTTCTAAATTATCCTTTAAAATTTCAATAATTTCCTCTTTTCGATTGGCTTGTTCAATCATTTCAGAAGTGAAATAGACACAGTCTGAGAGGACATCGGATTTTGCTTGCACAATGGTATATTCAATGCTGTGTATGATAGATTCCACGTGGTTTAAAGCATCTTGAGAGCGTACAACGCCTATAACAGAAGTGATAATTGGGTTATAATTTCCTATAGACCACGGACAAGACATGCGGTTGTGAATGCGTTCCACCAATGATGAAATTTGAATAGGTGATGTTTCTTCCATTAAGATTGCAAATTCATCACCGCTGAATCGATACAAAAAATTACGATTTACGATGGTCTCTAAATATGCGGAAATTTTTTGGAGAAAGAGATCTCCGTGATGTTGTCCTAATTTGCTGTTAATTTGTTTGAATTTTTTTAAGGACAGTACAATGACAACGAAAGGATCGGACTTTCTTTTCTCTAGTTTTAATGCCAACATCTTTAAGAATACTTGCCTGTTTGGTAAGTTTGTTAAGTAATCAATTGAAATTTGTTTGTTCTCAAGATAGAGATAAATCAAGAGTAGTGCGCAGGTTGCTGCGGAGCCCGATAAAATCAAAGTGGGGAAAATCTGTTGCACGATGATAACCAACACCGCTAAAAGAGGAAATGCAGACAGTATTCTTTTTTCCCCAGCGTTACAGTTGGAAGTGGAAAATCGGGCAACAAGAATACTAAAAAGGCAGTAGGTATAAAAGACAACATAAGTGGATGAAACATAGGGGCCTCTGATATAGCTATCCGTCGCATTCATGTCAAATATCAATTTTGTAAACACGTTGGATAAAACTAAGAGGATATAAAGTAGAGCAGGAATAAACCCCCAAAGAATAATGGGTTTCATTTGATGCCAATCCTCCATCAATACGCTGACTGCATAACAGAAATAGGCCACACTCATTAATGGAGTCGTAATAAAGTAAATAGTGGTAAGAATCCATGTGAGAGAAAGTGGAAAAACGGTGTAATGACAGATCATAAGGGTGGAAAAAATATTAGAAACCATGGCAGAAAAAGTTATAAAAATACACCATTGGAATAATTTATTTCGCAGTGTAGGCAGTGGGTTTCCTTTTCTGGAATAAATCCAAATGAGACATAAAACCATTAACGACATACATTCGGAAGTAATATTCCACGTCATATTGCACAATCCCTTTCTATAAATGTGAAACAGTCCACAGAATGGATTCGTAAACTGAATCATATTGTTCTTTACCGTGTTGGCCGCATTAACGAACGAGATACTACTATTATGCCATAGTCAATAAAAGTCGTCAAATTTTTTGTTAAGTGTATGATAAAGTTTGCAGGAGGGAGCGTCATGATTTATAATTGAATCATTCCATTTAAAAATTGGTTTTCATGTTTTTTATGATTTGCGGGTAAATCGCAGCCCGACTTTATAATTAAACTTGATAAATATCAATAAATTGGTATACTGTGGGTATATAGTTTAGCGTGGCATGCCGGAATTTCAGCCTTGAGACTGAAAAGGCACATGCCGGATTATCCCATAAAATCAAAGATATTGATGGGATACCAACCACCATATCATACCAAGAACAAAAGGAGGTTTCAGTATGAATATTTTAGTAATTAGCGGAAGTCCACGTGAAGGTGGAAACACAGAAATTATGGTAGATGCTTTTGCAAAAGGGGCAGGGGAGAACGGAAATCAGGTAACCATTAAAAAATTAAGCGGGCTTACTGTTGCACCTTGTAGGGCTTGTGAATATTGTTTTTCCCACGATGGTGTCTGTATACAAAAAGACGATATGGCGGGTATTATTTCAGCAATGAATGAATCGGATATGATTGTATTTGCATCACCTATTTATTGGTTTGCTGTATCTGCGCAGACAAAGGCCGTCATTGATCGACTGTATGCAGCGGCAAAAAAGGGATTTCACCCTCACTGTACTGCATTGCTGTTAGACTCAGGTTCTCCGGGGGTTTATGATTCGGCCATTGCGGCATATAAGGCCATGAGTGGCTATTTAAAGTGGGAAGACAAAGGAATTATTACCATTAGCGGTATGGAAAAGAGCGGAGATATGAGCCATTCAGAGGAATTAAGTAAGGTCTATGCCTTGGGGAAGAGTTTGAAGTAAGTAGCCTATAAATGAGAAGAAACGTATTTCCACGGGAATGTTTTAGGTGGGGGTCGAATAGAAGAAGAGAGGAAAATTTGGAGATGAAAAAGCCTAAAATCATAGAAAATGTCTGCTTTTTACCTGAAGGATTTGCCATTGATAGGCAAGAGGTACAGGCAGATGATGCAGGGGCATCTGTGGAAACGCTAGGGGAAAAAGAACAAATATTTTTAGCGGAATATGATCAGGATAAATATGTAGCGTTGTATCATTTAAGTTTTTCAGTGAAAGAGGGCTGGGAAAGCCCTGCTTTGCTTTACCTTTATCATCTTGCCAATGCACTGCTTCTTGCTCTTTCCAAAACACCGGATATTGAGTGGACAAGAGAGAAAACAGCGGTTTCCATCACGGAGGAAGTGAGGGTAAAGTTTAAGGAAGAAGTGCCCTATGTCATTGGGATGGAGTATGTAGACGAAGAATGGATGGAAAAAATATGGGTCAAGTTAAACGCTGTTTTTTGCGCCGAAATTGAGAAGTATCAAGGAACTGTAGAAATGTATTTCACGGAATACAATGCAAACTTGAATTTGGCGGGAAAAGTTTTTTTTCATTTGGTGGAAACCAAGGACGAGGCATTTCCCTTTGCATTTATGGCAACCTATTCTACGAAACCGGTTAAAAGTAAAAAAGCCATGCATATGCCCCTTAAAAATGCACTTTCAGAGTTTGGAAAAGATGAAAAAAAGTTGCTCACTCTTTTGGTTACGGTTACAAAAGCAGCGGAACAGAGTACCTTCATTTCAAATTTAATGGAAAGTGGAGAACTGTTTTCGCCCTTAAAGTTCACAGCCAACGAAGCCTATGAATTTTTAAGGGAAATTCCCGTTTATGAGGATGCAGGTATTTTGTGCCGTGTGCCCAATTGGTGGCGAAAGAAGAGCAATCGGATTCAAGTATCGGCTGTGGTAGGGCAAAAGCCGCCAAGTCAAGTGGGCCTGGATGCCATGATGGATTTTTCACCTACCCTGTCTATTGATGGAGAAGCAATAACCTTCCAAGAGTTGGAAGAATTTTTGAAAATGGCGGAAGGGCTGACTTTATACAAAGGAAAATGGGTAGAAATCAACAAAACAAAATTGGAAGCAGCCCTTCTAGCCTTTGAAAGAGTCAAAGCCTTTGGGGTAAATGGCGAATTTTCTATGGGCGATGCCTTGCGCATGCAGCTGACCATGAACAATGAATTTGGGGATCTCCCCGAAGAGATAGAAGTGAGTTTGACCAACGGACAGTGGTTGCAGCGTGTGAAAGAAACCCTTCTCAATCCAAAGGATATTCCACCGGTACCCTTGGTGCCTACCTTCCGTGCAGCGTTAAGACCCTATCAGAAAAGTGGGTATCAGTGGCTTCATGCTATGGCAAAATTAAAGTTGGGTGCCTGCTTGGCTGATGACATGGGTCTTGGTAAAACGGTGCAAATGATTGCATTTTTAGAGTATACAAGGGTAACACAGGGAGGAAAGGCATTGCTCATATTACCGGCATCCCTCATTGGAAACTGGCAAAAGGAACTTTCCCGTTTTGCACCGGAACTGCCCTTTCAAATCCTCCATAAAAGTGAGGGGAAATTGGAGGAGACGGACTACATAAAGGGGGACGCTTTTCTTTATATCACTACCTATGGTATGGCAGTAAAGTTAGAAGAACTGAATGAACAGAATTGGGATGTATTGATCTTAGATGAATCCCAAGCCATCAAGAATGCAGGCACAAAGCAGAGCAAGGCCATCAAAGCCATTCCTGCTACCATGAAAATTGCAATGACCGGAACGCCTATTGAAAATCATTTGGGTGACTTGTGGTCTCTCTTTGATTTCCTCAACAAAGGTCTTCTTGGAAGTGCCAAGGAATTTACAACATTCACAAAGCAGCTGACAGAAGAAACCGGTGGCTATGGAAAACTGAGAAAAACCGTCAGTCCATTTATTCTGAGAAGGTTAAAAACAGATAAAACTATTATTGCAGATCTTCCGGATAAAATTGAAATGAAAGAATATGCGGCTCTGACCAAAAGACAGATTGGACTCTATCAGGAATTGCTAAAGGAAATCACTTTAAAATTAAAGGAAGCAGAGGGCATTCAGCGAAAAGGAGTGGTTCTTTCGTCCATTATGAAATTTAAACAAATTTGTAACCATCCTGCCCAATACTTGGGGCAAGAGGAGTTCAAGCCCCAGTATAGCGGAAAATTTCAACAGCTTGCAGAAATTTGTGAGACAATTTATGAAAAACATGAGCGTGTTCTTGTTTTTACACAGTTTAAAGAAATGACCCAACCCTTAAGCGAGTTTTTACAGGAATTGTTTCACAAAGAAGGGTTTGTGCTTCATGGTGGAACCCCCATTAAAAACAGACAGGAAATGGTAGAAAAATTCAATGGGGAAGCCTATGTTCCTTACATGGTGTTGTCGTTGAAAGCCGGCGGCGTTGGTTTGAATCTCACCGGTGCAAATCACGTGGTTCACTTTGATCGCTGGTGGAATCCGGCCGTTGAAAATCAGGCGACAGACAGAGCCTTTCGAATCGGACAGACCAAAAATGTGATGGTTCATAAATTTGTAACCAAGGGTACCATTGAAGAAAAAATTGACGCTATGATGGAGGAAAAACAGAAATTGGCGGGGGATATTTTGGCATCTTCAGGGGAAAAATGGATTACGGAACTTGATAATAAGGAGCTCTTAAATCTCTTTCAATTGGGAGGTGTGTAGCAGTGGGGCACTATGGATATTCGGTCTATATGTCGGTTGCCGAGAAAAAGGCAAAGGCAGAGAAGGCCATTGCAAAATTAAGAAAAAAAAATCCGGATTTGCAGCCTGTTATTTTGGAAGGCAAAAGCTTGGTCAAAACGTGGTGGGGCAAATCTTGGAATCAAAACTTGGAAAGCTATGCGGATTACAGCAATCGAATCTCACGAGGTCGAAGTTATGTAAGAAACAGTGCTGTATTGGATTTGCAAATTAAAAAAGGAAGCGTGCACGCTTTGGTACAAGGAAGCGGCAGAAACCCTTATGAAGTGATCGTTCAGATGGATACCTTATCCGGTGAAAAATGGAGAAAAGTGACCAATTTATGCAATGGAAGAATTGATTCTTTAGAGCAGCTGATAGAGGGGAAATTTCCCAAAGAATTGGAAGTGCTGTTTCGGGAAAAGGAATATGGTTTATTTCCCACGCCCCATGAGATCCACTTTGCGTGCAGTTGTCCAGACTATGCAACCATGTGCAAGCATGTAGCGGCGGTTCTTTATGGCATCGGTTCCAGGTTGGATCAAAACCCCATGCTGTTCTTTGAGCTGAGGGATATTGATTGCCAAGAACTTTTGAAGAAATCTATGGAAAGTAAACTTGAAAATATGATGAAAAATGCAGGCAAGAAAAGTGATAGGGAAATACCGGAAGAAGATATTTTCACTATTTTTGGTGTGTAAAAGGGCGACGTGTAGTGGCTATGAATATCCCCGGTGGTGGGATAACGATAATGAATGCAGTAGAGAAAAAGAGGAAGAAAAAATAAGGGAATCTGGCGATTTGTATTTTATTTCTATTTGTGGTATACTAAGACCATATATTTCAAACCATGAAACTTTTAGAAGAATCGGAGGATTTTAAACATGTATATTTTAAATGTAGAAAAAAGAAACGAGTCGGTAAAAGCTAAGAAGTTAAGAAAGTTAGGCCTGATACCAGTGAGTATGTATGGGGGTGACCTTACAGAAACCTTGCTGATGCAAACTTCACTGATTAATGCAAGAAAGTTATTGAAATCAAAGTCTAAGGGCGGTAGAGTTCAGTTGGATTTTGAGGGAAACACCATTAGCGCATTACTGAAAGAAATCAGCTATCATGCAGTTAGCGGTGAAGTGGAAACCTTAGATTTCCAAAAATTGCTGGAAGATGAAGTTGTAAACAGCTCCGCTCGCATTGTGATTGTTAACAGAGATAAAACACAATTAATGGTACAGCAGTTATTAGATGAGATTCCGTACAGAGGGTTGCCATCAGACCTGGTGGAAACAATAGAAATAGATATTGAAACAATAAAAGAAGGACATAACGTGAAAGTAGAAGATCTTCCTTTTGCTAAAAACGAAAGAATTGAAATTTTAATGCCAATGGATGCATTGGTTTTAAGCATGGCTGAAAACAACTTCCAAGAAGAAGAAGCGCCGGTAGCGGCAGAAGCTGAAGAAAACTAAAATTGGGCAGACAGGGGGACGGTTCTTCTGTCTGCCTTTTGTCTGCCTTTATGGACTGGTGCCGGAGAGAACCAGTTCTGTAGGAGAACCGCTTTGAAACCTATTGTCAACTATAAAATAATTTGTAGTTGACAATAGGTTTTTTTCGTGATACATTCAAATTGTTTAAACGTAATCGTTGGGCGTAAAAGAAAAGTTGGCTACAAGATGTAATCAGCATAACGCTTTAGGGAGGGTTGTTCTTTGAGAAAAAGCAAAACAAAAGATCTAATTTCTTGTTCCATTTTTGTGGCATTGATTGTTGTGGGTGCATTTATTCGCATTCCCATACCCTTGGTTCCTTTTACGTTGCAATTTCTCTTCACCATGTTGGCAGGGCTTCTCCTTGGCGGAAAGCTTGGATTGACTACCGTGGGTGTCTATATTGCTATGGGACTTTTCGGACTGCCTGTGTTTGCGGAAGGTGGTGGCATTACCTATCTTCTCAAGCCAAGTTTTGGCTATATCATCGGCTTTGCCCTTGCAGCCTATGTGACAGGCATCATTGCCAATAAAGTTGCAAAACCGGGGTACAAACGCCTCCTTGCTGCAAATTTTACTGGTTTGGGAATTGTTTATTTGTTTGGCATGATCTATTGCTATTTAATTAGTTATTTTTATTTAGGTACGCCTATAGGTTTGTGGCCTCTCTTTTTATATTGCTTTGTTCTCGCTGTGCCCGGGGATGTGGTGCTATGTATATTGGGTGCTATGATGGCCAAAAGGATGATTCCTGTTGTGAAGAAGGAGGGGCTACGATAATGTCGTATATTGAAGAATTAAAAAGTAAAATTTTGAATGATGGTCAGATTACCAATTCCGAAGCTTTGCACCTGTACCATCAACCCTTGGAGGAATTGTGCAGGGCAGCAGATGAAATCCGCATGCATTTTTGTGCCAATCACTTTGATGTTTGCACCATTATCAATGGAAAAAGCGGAAGTTGTTCCGAGGATTGTAAATTTTGTGCACAATCAGGCCATCATTCCACTTGCATTCCGGAATATCCGTTACGACCTATTTCAGAGATTGTGGCATGTGCAAAGCACAATGATGAGCAGGGCGTTCTACGCTATTCAATCGTCACTTCCGGCAAGAGGCTGTCGGAGGAGGAGGTTGACAAAATGTGTCAGGCGGTGAAACAAATACGTGAACAAGTTGGCATTTCCGTCTGCATTTCTTTTGGATTATTAAATAAAAACCAGTACAAAAGGTTGAAAGATGCAGGGGTTGTGCGGGTTCATAATAATCTGGAAACCTCCAGAAGAAATTTTCCAAATGTATGTACAACCCATACATTCGACGATAAGATCAATGCCATTAGCGCGGCACAAGCTGTGGGATTGTCGGTGTGCAGTGGGGGAATTATGGGGATTGGTGAGACTATAGAAGATAGGATAGAGATGGCTTTTACACTGAAAGAACTGGGAATTCAAAGTGTACCGCTCAATATATTGAATCCTATTCAGGGCACACCATTTGAGAAGAACAAAAAATTAACAAACGAGGATATGAGGCGTATTGTTGCCATCTATCGGTTTATTTTGCCGAAAGCGTCTATTCGTCTTGCCGGTGGGAGAGGTCTGTTGGAAGATAAGGGGAAAGCATGCTTTTTATCCGGTGCCAATGCAGCGATTTCCGGGGATATGTTGACCACCGCCGGAATTACAGTGGAAACCGATAGGAAACTTTTAAAAGAAATTGGATTCGAGGTGAAATTTTGTAATGAGTAAAAAATTATTTGTAACGGGAACAGGCACGGATATTGGAAAAACTTTTGTCACAGGTTTGATTGTAAAAAAACTAAATGAAGAGGGAAAAAGGGTCGCCTATTACAAAGCGGCCATGAGTGGCAACGACCGCCGCCCTGATGGAACGCTGATTCCGGGGGATGCCCTTCATGTAAAAACCATTTCTCGTATTGAGCAGCCGCTATCAGAAATGTGCCCCTATATCTATGAGATGGCAGTTTCTCCCCATTTGGCGTCTCGTCTGGAAGGAAATCCGGTACAGTTGGATAGAGTTTTAGAAGGTTTTGACGCCCTTTGCACCAAATACGATTATATTACCATAGAAGGTTCCGGTGGAATTCTTTGTCCCATCTGCGTTGACGAGACAAAGCTACAGCTGGAGGACATTATAAAAGAATTGAATGCAAGTTGTTTGATCATTGCGGATGCAGGCCTTGGCACAATCAATGATGTTGGTTTGACCGTGGCATATATGAAAGACAAAAACATACCTATTAAGGGGATTATTTTTAATCGTTTTAAAGAGGGGGACGTGATGCATGAGGACAATCTGAAAATGTGTCAATCTATGACCGGGTTGAAGGTTTTGGCTTGTGTGAAAGAGGAAGATACAGATTTGGATATTTCCCTTGCTGTTTTGGAGTCTCTTTATGAGTAAGTGGCGCTGTATGACAAGGGTTAAAAGCAATGATTGTAAAACAGGCAGAATGTAAGAAGAAATCTATTGAAAAAGAGGGAGGTTCTAGATGATTTGGTATCCATACGAACAAATGAAAACCATGAAAAATCCGTATAAAATTGTAGATGCAGAGGGTGTTTACATCTATACGGAAGATCAGAAATTGATTGACTCGGTATCTTCATGGTGGAGCGTGATTCATGGTTATAAGCATCCCCAATTAAACCAAGCGCTCCTATCTCAGGTTGAAAAATTTTCTCATGTGATGATTGGTGGGTTAACCCATGAGCCCGTAGAAAAACTTTCCAAAAAATTAGAGGATTGGTTGCCTGGGGATTTGGATTATTGTTTTTTTTCCGATTCCGGAAGCGTTGCCGTTGAAGTTGCTTTGAAAATGGCACTACAATATTTTATGAACCAAGGGATTCAAGGAAGAACCATGGTCATGGCACTGGAATGCGCTTATCATGGTGATACCTTTAAAACAATGGAAGTAGGCGATGACGAGGATTATCATTTTGTGCTCAATGCGTATGGTAAAAGTGAATATGTAGTGCACATTCCAACTGAAATACAAGCCTTGGAAAAGGCATTTGCAACCCATCATGATCAGCTAAATAGCTTCATTGTGGAGCCTTTATTGCAAGGTGCCGCTGGGATGCTTATGTACGATATTTCTTTTTTAAAGCGCGCAAGAGAGCTATGTGATGAATATGGGGTGCTTCTTATCTTTGACGAAGTGGCCACCGGATTTGGCCGTACAGGTCACCGCTTTGTAGCAGATGTGGTTGAACCGGATATTTTGATTCTTGGAAAAGCATTGACGGGTGGATATATAGGCCATGCAGTGACGGTAGCCAATCACAAGGTGTATGATGGGTTTTACAGTGATGATCCGACGAAAGCGCTCATGCATGGTCCTACTTTTATGGGAAATGCACTTGCCTGTAGCGTGGCATTAAAGTCTATTGAACTCTTTGAAAATGGAGATTATATGGCAAAGATCCGCAGAATTGAAGAAATTACGAAAGATGCGCTAGTCGATTTTTCGGATTCTCGCATTAAAGATATCCGTGTGATGGGTGGCTGTGTTTGCATAGAAGTGTACGACCCTACAATCCTAAATGGTTATCAGGAATTTGCTTACAGTCGGGGTGTATTTAGCCGCCCATTTTTAAATTACCTTTATGCAATGGTACCTTATGTGATTTCAGAAGCCCAACTTGTGCAAGTATTGGATACGATGAAAGCTTGGTTTCGTCGGTGAAGACAAGGGGACG
>JAVVUJ010000058.1:0-8671 GCA_036653195.1 Anaerovorax sp.
CGAAGGCTTAGACGGAACGGAACTTGCCATTTCAGAATCCCAAGAGAGAATGGCAGCGGTGGTTTCAGAGAAAGACTGTAAGCAGTTTATCCAATATGCGGAAGAAGAAAATTTGGAAGCCATTGCCGTAGCAAAAGTCACCGATACAGGTAGATTTAAGATGTTTTGGAGAGGGAAATGCATTCTGGATTTAAGCAGAGCCTTTTTAAATACCAATGGCGTGAGCCAGATGGCAGATGTTGAAATCAAAGGGAATTCCCGTATGGAGCAGGTGGAAAAAGCAAAGGTTGACGGAGATCAAAAAGAATTGGCACTGGAATTTTTGCGAGATTTAAATTGTTGCAGTCAGAAAGGGTTGACGGAAAACTTTGACAGTACCATTGGAGCAGGCACCGTGTTAATGCCTTTGGGCGGCAAGTATCAATTGTCCCCTTCTTGTGGTATGGCTGCCAAACTACCTGTGATGGGTGGTTATACAGATACCACCACATTGATGAGTTATGGATTTGATCCAACCATTGCAAAGCTCAGCCCTTACCATGGAGGCCTTTATGCAGTCATCGATTCGGCCACAAAAATAGTGGCTATGGGTGGTGCTTATGGAGATATTCGACTTTCTTTTCAGGAATATTTTGAAAGATTGGGCAAAAATCCGGTGAGTTGGGGAAAACCTTTCTCTGCGCTTTTAGGTGCACTAAAGGTACAAAAGGAATTGGGCATTCCGGCTATTGGAGGAAAAGACAGTATGTCAGGTACCTTTATGGATATTCAGGTTCCGCCTACACTGATCTCTTTTGCCGTAGCGACGACCACCGCTTTTCAGGTGGTTTCCACAGAACTGAAAAAAACCGACAGTCATTTGGTTTTGGTTTATGCAAAACGGGATGAAAACCGAGTTATTGATTTTTCCCAATACAGAAAGAACATGGACCGGGTGACACAATTGACCAAGTCAGGGAAAATTTTAGCGGCAAATACAGTGGGAACCGGCGGCGTATTTGTTTCTCTGGTAAAAATGGCCGTGGGCAATCAGATAGGCGTCAGATTGGAAGCGTTGTCTCATGAGGAATTGTTCCAAGCTAATTACGGGGCACTTCTTCTGGAAATCGGCAAGGAAGAAAAGGTGGAGGAACTTTTAAAAGGTGCAACTTATAAGGAAATCGGTGAGACTGTACATAGCCAACAGCCTGAAATATTGGGTATTTCTATGGATGACATTGTTCGCCAATGGACGAAACCTCTTGAGAAGGTGTTTCCTACAGAAGTAGGGGGAACGCAGTTGGGCGAACGTTTATCTTCTGAGCAAGTGAAGCCCATCACCTATACAAAGAGAGACTGGAAAAAACCCACGGTGAAACTTGTAAAGCCTAAGGTGCTCATCCCTGCATTCCCGGGAACAAACTGTGAAATGGATTCCAAGCGGGCCTTTGATAAGGCAGGGGCAGACAGTACCATTCACATTCTTCGGAATTTGACTGCTCACGATTTGGCTCAGTCCATTGATGAAATGGCGAAACATATACGTAACAGTCAAATGATCATGTTGCCGGGAGGATTCAGCGGAGGAGATGAGCCGGATGGATCTGCAAAGTTTATAACGGCAGTATTTAGAAATCCGGAAATACAAGAAGCGGTCACAGACTTGATGGAAAACAGGGACGGGCTGATGATGGGTATCTGCAATGGATTTCAAGCATTGATTAAATTAGGCCTTGTCCCATATGGGAAAATTACGGATACGGATGAAACTTGCCCCACATTGACTTACAATAAGATTGGCAGGCATATGTCTACCTTGGTTAGAACCAGAGTAGCTTCCGTATTATCTCCTTGGATGGCCAATGTAAACGTGGATGACATTTATACAATTCCCGTATCTCATGGAGAGGGCCGGTTTATAGCCAGCCAACAAGAATTGAAGAGGCTGGAAGAGAATGGTCAAATTGCCACACAATATGTGGATTTAGGGGGCGTGCCCAGCATGAATATTAAGTTTAATCCCAACGGATCGGATTTGGCCATTGAAGGAATTACGTCACCGGATGGAAGAATTTTAGGGAAAATGGCCCATTCTGAAAGAATCGGTCAGAACTTATATAAAAATGTAATCGGCCAATACGATCAAAAATTATTCAAATCAGGCGTTGATTATTTTAAATAAAATGGATAAAGTTGACAAATTAGATGAATTGAAAGTGTGAAAGATGCGTTCACAGGTAGCCTATGTGCGATTTTGCATATGGGAGTAGAAGTAAATAATGGCACGGGCAGTAAGATGGATCTTTTTCCACCCCAGGCAAATAAGCAGCCAAGTTTTAGAACTTATTTGCCTGGGTAAGGGAGGATTCACTACGCCCATTCGCCCATATGGAGGGAAAGAGATGAAAGTTGCAATTGTAATGGGTAGCAAATCAGACTATCCGGTAGTAGAGAGAACAGAAAAGATTTTAAAAGAATTTGGCGTTGACTATGAAACCAGAATTATTTCTGCCCATAGAACGCCCAGAGTGGCGGAAAAATTTGCCACAGGCGCAGAAGAAGCCGGTGTGGAAGTGCTCATTGCCGCAGCGGGAAAAGCCGCACATTTAGGTGGGGTTATGGCAGCCTTTACACCCATTCCGGTCATCGGTTTGCCGGTAAAATCCTCTACCTTAGACGGATTGGATTCCTTATTGTCTATTGTACAGATGCCAAAAGGAATTCCTGTGGCTACGGTAGCTATAGACGGGGCTGAAAATGCGGGGTTGCTTGCTGTGCAAATTTTATCCGTAAAATATGCGGAACTGAGAGAAAAGATGAAGGCCTATAAGATAAAGATGGAAGAAGATATTATTTCAATTGATGCAGAATTTCACAAATAGGAGGCTGATATGGAGGAGAAAATGAAAGAAAAATTAACGTATAAAGACGCAGGTGTGGATACCAAAGAAGGCGAAAGAGCCGTTAGTCTCATGAAAGAACACGTAAAAAAAACATTTAATAAAAATGTTCTGACGGGTTTGGGCAGCTTTGGAAGCTTGTTTAAATTGGACATGGGGGATATGAAAGAACCCGTTTTAGTAGCAGGAACAGACGGTGTGGGAACAAAATTAAAAATTGCTTTTTTAACAGATAAGCATGATACGGTAGGACAGGATTGTGTGGCCATGTGCATCAATGATGTGCTGTGCCAAGGAGCAAAGCCTTTGTTTTTCTTAGACTATATTGCCACAGGCAAGGTTCAGGCAGAGAAAGTGGCCGACATTGTAAAGGGTATTGCAGATGGATGTGTCCTTGCAGAATGCGCATTGGTTGGTGGGGAAACTGCTGAAATGCCTGATTTTTATAGTGACGGAGAGTATGATATGGCAGGATTTGCTGTAGGCGTTGTGGATCTTTCAAAAGCCATTGACGGATCGAAAATTGAAGAAGGAAATGTGCTCATTGGCATCCCCTCCAGTGGTATTCACAGCAATGGCTATTCTCTTGTGAGAAAACTGTTCTTTGACCAGATGAAGATGGGTGTAAATGAACAGATTGATGAATTAGGCATGACTTTGGGAGAAGCATTGATTACCCCCACAAAGATTTACACAAAGGAAGTAAACGCACTGCTTCATCACGTTGCAGTCAATGGACTCATTCATATTACCGGTGGGGGATTCTTTGAAAATATTCCAAGAATTATCCCAAAGGGATTGGGTGTAGAAGTGCAGGTCGGAAGTTGGGACATGTTGCCTATTTTTGATTATATTCAAAAGTGTGGAAATATAGATCGAGACGAAATGTTTGCGACTTTTAATATGAGCGTTGGCATGATGGCGATTGTGGCGGAAAAAGATGTTGAAAAAACCATGGAGGTCTTACAATCTGTAGGGGCAAAACCAAACGTTATAGGTAAAATTATAAAAGGTCAAGGGGTTACACTATGCTAGAAAATGAAAATGGCCTGAAAATATCTGTGTTGGTGTCAGGTGGTGGGACAAACTTACAGGCGGTCATTGATGGAATAAAGGAAGGCGTGATTCCCAATGCGGAAATTGTTCGGGTTATTTCAAGCAGTGAGAAAGCGTATGCTTTAGAGCGGGCAAAGAGCAATCACATAGATGGTTTGGTCATCAATAAAAAAAATTACACGGATTCAGCCCAATTCAATGAGGCACTGATTCAGGCTTTAGATGAAGTGGGAACAAATTTGGTGGTATTGGCCGGTTATATGAAAATTTTACAGCCGGAAGTGATCCAAAAATACAAGGGAAAAATTATTAACATTCATCCGTCTTTGATTCCAAAATACTGTGGACCCGGATTTTATGGTCATAAGGTTCACGAAGCCGTTTTGCTGGCCAATGAAACGGAAAGCGGTGCTACCGTACATTTTGTAGATGAAGGCGTGGATACCGGTGAAATGATTATGCAGGAGAAGGTAGAAGTACGTATCGATGATACGGTAGATACCTTGGCGGCGCGGGTATTACAAGTGGAACATAAAATTATACAAGAAGCAATTATTCAATATGGAAAAAAATTAGAAACAGGAGGTAACTAGTGGGCGGATTATTTGGTGTAGCATCAAAACATGACTGTGTCATGGATTTATTTTTTGGAACAGACTATCATTCTCATTTGGGAACAAAGAGGGGTGGCATGGTGGTGTTTGGGAAAAATGGATTTGACAGAACCATACACAACATTGAAAATTCTCCTTTTAGGACAAAATTTGAGAAGGAAGTGAATCTGATGGCAGGGACTATGGGCATCGGCAGCATTAGCGATGGAGAACCACAGCCCCTTACCGTTTTCAGCAGGCAAGGAGATTATTCCATTGGCACAGTGGGACGCATTAACAATAAACAACAGCTTGTAGACGAACTGATTAAAGATGGATGCAATCAGTTTATGTCCATGAGCGGTGGGGTGATTAACAATACAGAATTGGTGGCTTCCCTTATATCTACAGGAGTGGACATTGTCAGCGGAATCAGATATGCCCAAGAAAAAATCGAAGGCTCTGTTACCATTTTGATCATGACAAAAGATGGTCTGTATGCGGCAAGAGATAAATTCGGCAGAACGCCAATGATTATCGGCAAAAAAAGAGATGCCTATTGTGCAGCCTCGGAATCTTTTGCCTTTATTAATTTAGGCTATAAGTTTGTGAAACAATTGGGACCGGCAGAAATCGTGTTTATCACACCGGAAGGGGTTACTACCGTGGGCGAACCTCAGGAGGAAATGCGTATTTGCACCTTCCTGTGGACCTATTTTGGGTATACTACCTCCACCTATGAAGGGATTAATGTAGAACAAATGCGCTACAGAAGCGGTGCAAGCATCGCCAGTCACGATGTGGGTATTGATGTGGATTACGTTGCAGGCGTGCCTGACAGCGGAACGGCACACGCTTTGGGGTATGCCAACAAATCGGGAATTCCTTATTCCAGGCCGTTGATTAAATATACACCTACTTGGCCCAGGAGTTTTATGCCACAGAACCAAAAGGCAAGAGAACTGATTGCCAGAATGAAACTGGTTCCCGTCTTTGAAATTATCGCAAAGAAAAAATTTGTGCTCATTGACGATTCCATCGTAAGAGGGACACAATTGTCGGAGACCGTAAAATATTTGTGCGAAAACGGGGCCAAAGAAATTCATGTAAGGTCCGCCTGTCCGCCCATTATGTACGGTTGCAAGTACTTGAATTTTTCCAGATCTGTCAATGAAATGGACTTGATTACAAGGCGTGTCATCAATGAATTAGAAGGATGTGTGGAAGGAGAAAGGGTGAGCCAAGAAGTTTTGGACGATTATGTGAACAGCAGCAGCCAAAGACATGCAAATATGGTTGAACGAATCAGAAATATGCTAAACTTTGACAGCTTGCGATATCATGCCTTGGAAGATACCTTGGAGACGGTGGGCTTGGAACCTTGCAAGCTTTGCACGTATTGTTGGAATGGAAAAGAATAAAGTAAAACTTGTAGGGAGGAAATGATAGATGAAAATTTTAATCGTTGGCGGTGGAGGAAGAGAACATGCCATTGCATGGAAATTGGCACAGAGTCCGAAAGTGACCAAGCTCTATTGTGCACCCGGAAATGCGGGCATTTCACAGATTGCAGAATGTGTTCCCATTAAAGCAGAGGATATAGCTGGAATTTGTAGGTTTGCAAAGGAACAGGCTGTAGATATGGCTGTTATTGGACCTGAAGTTCCTTTGGCCATGGGGATTGTAGATGAGTTGGAAGCCGTGGGTGTAAAGGCGTTTGGCCCCGATAAAAATTGCGCCCAACTGGAAGCCAGCAAAGCCTTTACCAAATCATTTTTGGCCAGGCATGAAATTCCTACGGCAGGCTACAAGGAATTTACAGAAAAAGAAGAACTGTTGAATTCAGTAGGCATTTTTGGTTACCCTATGGTTTTAAAAGCAGATGGATTGGCAGCGGGCAAAGGCGTGGTTATTGCGGAAAACAGAGAAGAGGCAGAAAAAGCCATTGAAGAGATGATGGGCGATCGTGTCTTTGGAGATGCGGGTGACCGTGTGGTGGTGGAAGAGTTCCTGACGGGCGTGGAAGCCTCTATGCTATGTTTTGTGGATGAAGAAACCATCGTACCTATGGAATCGGCGCAGGATTATAAGCGCATATTTGACCAGGATAAAGGTCCTAATACAGGCGGTATGGGCGCCTATTCCCCCAGTTTGATTTTTACACCCCTATTGGAAGCCCAGATTAAAGAGCGCATTTTACAACCGACTTTAAAGGGATTTCAAGAGGATGGACTAAAGTTTAAAGGGGTTCTTTTCATTGGATTGATGATCAATGAAGAGGGACCGAAAGTTATTGAGTTTAACAATCGCTTTGGAGATCCGGAAACCCAATCTATTTTAGTGCGCCTAGACACCGATTTGGTGGAAATATTTCAGTCTGTCATTGCCGGAACACTAAAGGACCAAAAGATTTCATGGAGTGCTGAAAAAGCAGTGTGTGTGGTGCTGGCCTCAGCCGGATATCCGGGCGATTACGAAAAAGGCAAAGTGATAGATGGCTTGGATTCCTTTGAAAATCAGCGCAAGCAAGATTTGATGGTGTTTCATGCAGGGACAAAATTTCAAACCGGGGGAGAGACGGATGGGAAGAAAAAACCTGTGGTGGTTACAGACGGAGGCAGAGTATTAGGTCTTGTGGCATTGGGGTCAACCCATGAAGAAGCCAGAGAAAAAGCTTATGGACACATTGATAAAATCACCTTTGAAGGGGCACAGCATAGGAGGGATATTGGTAAGATTAAACGAACATAGGCAAAACAAAAGGAAATGATACGCAATCCATGATTAAAGATACCTCCATTGTAGCATACTAATAGGGATCGGTTACTATCTATCTAAAATAATTTGGGTAAATTCCCCATATTGTTTTATGAAAGGTGAACAGGTCAGAATTCTAGTTAAAAGAAGAACTAAAAAAATAAAAGCTATTAGGAATACAAGGAGGAAAATATGAGTCAATTTACAGTCCCAAGGACCATTTATTACGGAAAAGGTACATTGGCAGAGCTGAAAAATTTACAAGGTAAGAAAGCCATTGTGGTTGTGGGTGGCGGTTCCATGAAACGCTTTGGATTTTTAGACAGAGCCGTTGGATACTTAAAAGAAGCGGGTATGGAAGTGGCGCTTTTTGAAAATGTGGAACCAGATCCATCGGTGGAAACGGTTATGGCAGGCGCAAAAGCCATGAGAGAATTTCAACCTGATTGGATTGTTTCTATGGGCGGCGGATCACCAATTGATGCGGCTAAAGGGATGTGGGTGTTTTACGAATATCCCCAAACCACTTTTGAATCACTGATCACCCCGTTCCGCTTCCCAAAACTTAGGAAAAAAGCCAAGTTTGTGGCAATTCCATCCACTTCGGGCACAGCCACAGAAGTGACGGCTTTTTCAGTCATTACAGATTATGAAAAGGGAATCAAATACCCCCTTGCCGATTTTAACATTACACCGGATCTGGCCATTGTAGACCCTGATTTGGCAGCAACCATGCCCCAAGAATTAGTTGCCCATACGGGAATGGATGCGCTGACTCACGCAGTAGAAGCGTATGTTTCTACTATGCATTCCCCTTTTACAGATCCTCTGGCACTGCAAGCCATCTCTACTATATTTGCAGAGCTCCCCGCCTCTTATGAGGGAGATTTGGAAGCCGGGGAAAAGATGCATTATGCCCAATGTTTGGCAGGCATGGCCTTTTCAAATGCACTGTTAGGAATTGTGCATTCCATGGCACATAAGACAGGCGCAGCATTTTCTACCGGTCACGTACCCCATGGTTGTGCAAACGCCATGTATTTGCCTTATGTCATGGGGTATAATAAAAAAGAAGCAGAAGGTCGGTACGCAGAAATTGCAAAACATGTGGGAATTGCAGGAAACAATTCAAGTGAACTGACTGAAAATTTATGTAAAAAAATCAGGGAATACAATAAAAAGTTTGCCATTCCTTCCACGTTAAAGGATTTCGGAATTGAAGAAACAGAATTTAAAGAAAAAATTGCAAAAATTTCACAATTGGCAGTGGAAGATGCCTGCACAGGAACCAATCCAAGAAGCATTGATTCCAGGGAGATGGAAAAATTGTTCACCTGCATCTATTATGGAAGAGAAGTGGACTTTTAGGATTCGGGTTTGAGAGTC
>JAVVUJ010000058.1:8771-11914 GCA_036653195.1 Anaerovorax sp.
GGATTCTGGATTCCAGGTTTGAAACACCTCCTAAAAAATGAACATTTATATTTCTCCTATCCATCAAATAGGTTATGCGGCTTATTTTAAAAGAGATTCAATGGTACGATCCAACGCTTCTTTCGATAATTTACCAGGTTGATAAGAAGACAACGTTCCTGATTTGTCAATAAAAAAGGTAAAGGGGAGAGTGCCACTAGGGTTATAGGCATAAATGGCTTCTAAATCAGTATCAAAATACACGGGAAAGGTAAAGCCATTGTCTTCAATATAGGCTTTTGCTATTTCTACAGTTTCTTGTTTCCCATCTGCAATATCGATCATCAAGAACACAATGTCCTCACCATATTGTTTATATTTTTCTTCAAGCATAGGCATTTCTTCACGACAATAGGGGCACCAAGTAGCCCAGAGATTTACAATAATCGGTTTTCCGTAAAAATCTGACAACTGCACCCTTTCACCTTGAGAATCCATGACCGAAAAATCTGTTGCAGCCGCTGTTTCCTCAGGTGCAAGAGACGGCGGATCATAAGATTTACCTAAGCTTTGATAAATAAAAAATGCAATCACCATAAATAGGATAAAAGCACCTACGCTTAAATAAGCTCTTGTATTTTTTCTCATCAGTTTATCCTCACCATTTGCAATAAATACAGCCATAACTATGGCATTTATTACAATAAATTTAAAAGTTTTGTCATCAATCCGGCGGCCATTAGGATGCCCATGAAAACAAGGAAAATACCGGATAGTAAGGTTACTTTGTCGTTATGTCTCTTAATAAAGTCAAAAGTAGCAGCTAATCTGTCAATTAATAGTGCGCTGAATAGGAAAGGAATACCAAGTCCCAGTGAGAAACAAAAGAGCATTCCAATACCTTCTAAAGCACTTCCTTGCTGACCGGCAAGCAACAGGGCAGATCCTAAAAAAGCTCCGACACAAGGAGTCCAACCCACTGCAAACACAATTCCAAACAGCACAGAAGAACCAAATCCTACTACTTTTTTTGGCGTTAGCGTTTTTCCGTGCAACCTATTGAATATCTTTGGGAAAGCACCTAAAAAATTTAATCCAAAGAGTATGATGATTAGACCAGCAGCCACATTGAAAACGGTCTGATATTGCTGTAAAAAATTCCCCAATGTCCCGGCAAAAGCGCCCAATATAACATAAATAAGGGTGAAGCCTAAAACGAATCCCATAGAATTTTTTAAAACCACATTTTTTTGTATTTCATCGTGATCTGTAGCGCCTACAATATAGGCTACGTACAAGGGAATCAGTGGAAGTTGACAAGGGGAAATGAAGGAAACAATCCCTTCAATAAAAACAATCAAATATTGCATAAAACCTCTATCTCCTGTGCAAACGAAAATCCACTGCACACCTAACAGATTTATGTCAGTAAACCTTGGTAGGTGGCATATAGAAAATTGCCAATCTTTGATTGAATTAACTTTTTCAGTTGTGCACCTAACATTGAATAATGGATCTGCTGATTTTTTTATTTATGGCTTTTCATAATTTAATCATAGTACCCAATTTTCAGGATTGCAAGCATAAAATTAAAAACATTCTGCAAGAGATGGGTGTTTTTTTCAGGCACCTGTAGGGGATTGTGGCTAAATTTAGAAAGGCATTTGTTCTATCAATAGGGTAACATGGTGACCATCCTGCAATGCTGCCCAATCAAGATGAGTTTGTTGCAATGCGCAAAGCCTTTTTCGAATCTATGGCGGAGTGAGTTTCAATACAATAACGAGAGCCGTGGCATCTTTAGTTTGATACAACGGCTCTTGCTTTGTCTATATCCCCAAAATAGTCCAGAGTACCTAAAATAGTCCAAAGTATCCTCGCAAAAAGATGATGAACGGATTGTAGGTTTCATATTGCTTACCCTTTGGATTGTTCATAACTTGAGAGTTGAAGTGCTCACTTTAATATGGTAAACTTATTAAATATACCTACCGTTTAAAATATTTTTGAAATAGTAGCGAGAAAAATTAACGCTTGATGAGCGAATATATAACCTATTAAAGGAAGGTGGTTATTTGCATAAAATTCTGATTATCGAAGATGACAAAGCATTATCAAATGGCATTGCTCTTGCTTTGCAGTCCATGGATATTGAACCTGTTCAAAGTGGCAGCTTAAAAGCCGCCAAAGCGCAGCTGCTTGCCACAGATTTTAGCTTGCTTATCTTGGATATCAATCTGCCTGATGGTAATGGTCTTGATTTACTTTGCAAAGTGAAAAGTAACAGTATCATCCCTGTTATCCTGCTCACAGCAAACGATATGGAAACGGACATTGTAGCAGGCCTTGAAATGGGGGCAGATGACTACATCACAAAACCGTTCAGCCTTGCTGTACTGCGGGCGAGAGTGAATACTCAGCTCAGAAAGCACGAGGTCGCAAGCGTGGGTCGCTTTGAGCAGGATGATTTCGTTTTTGACTTTGAACAGATGGAATATTTTAAAAGTGGCAAGGCGATTGAACTGAGCAAAACCGAACAAAAGCTACTGAGGCTTTTAACGGATCACAAAGGCACGACCCTCAAGCGCAGTGTACTTGTTGACCGCATTTGGACGGATGGTGCAGAATATGTTAACGAAAACGCACTGTCCGTCACCCTGAAAAGATTGCGGGATAAGCTGGAGGACATTCCTACAAAACCGCAATACATCAAAACCGTTTATGGCATCGGATACACATGGGCGGTGAAGTAAATGGAGATTTTGAGGACTGGCAAAACCATAGACCGCTTAAACCGAATGATGGACAATGCCATAGACGGTAAGCCCATTGAAAACGGGTTTGACGAAAGTAAAATGTCGGCTCTGGAAACAAAGCTTGCCCATTACCTTGCTACAAACAGCGCCGCAAAGGAACAGCTTGCACAGGAAAAAGCAAATATCAACCAGTTGATTTCGGATATTTCTCACCAGACTAAAACTCCTCTCGCCAACATTCTGCTCTACACCCAGCTTTTGTCCGAAAGCGAGCTGTCACAGCAGGACAAGAACTGTGTGTTTGCCTTAGGGCAGCAAGCAGAAAAGTTGAATTTTCTGATTTCCTCTCTCGTGAAAGCCTCTCGGCTTGAGACCGGCATCATCGCTGTTGCGCCAGCAAACAACTGG
>JAVVUJ010000059.1:0-9251 GCA_036653195.1 Anaerovorax sp.
AAGGAACAGTTGGGTGAAAAGGGAAGTATGGCCGCCCTAGAGGCGCTTTTGTGGAAAGAGATGGACTGTTTAAACAAAGAATTGCCGTACTTTAAAAGAATCAAAAAAATTGTGGTGAAAAAGACCGAATTTGAAAAAACCACGGGTAAAAAAATTAAACGGTTTGTTGAATCCAATAAGGGAGAATAAGGGACACAAGGGATGATAACGGACATATAATCATAAGTAGCAAGTAGCAAGTAGCAAGTAGCAAGGAGAAAGTAGCAAGGAGTTGGAATGAATACGTATCCCAGAGTAGAAATCGATTTGAAAAAATTGAGGCAGAATATTGATGAAACGGTGACCATTTGCCATGAAAAAAACATCAGTGTTGTAGGTGTGATCAAGGGAGTTAGTGGCATTCCGGCATGTATAAAGGAATATGAAGAGTCTGAATGTGATTATATTGGCACATCAAGATTAGAGCAAATTGAAAGAGCTGTGGGGCGTGGACGATCCAAACCATGGATGCTGATTCGTGTACCCATGTTAAGCGAGGTCGAAGATGTGGTCAGACTGACAGAAATCAGTCTAAATAGTGAAGTGGCGGTTTTAGAAGCTTTAAACAGAGAGGCACTTTACCGAGGAAAATTACATAAAGTGGTTCTTATGGTGGACTTGGGAGATTTAAGAGAAGGATTTTGGGATGAAAAAGAACTGTTGGAAGCGGCCGACTTGGTGGAAAATAAGATGGATGGATTGACGCTTTTTGGCGTGGGCACTAACTTAGGCTGTTACGGGTCTGTCGCGGCAACACCTGAAAAAATGAATGAATTAATCTTGCATGCAGAGGCTGTTGAGTCAAAAATCGGAAGACCTTTAGAGATGATTTCCGGTGGTGCTACCACTTCCTTTCCATTAGTGATGAATGGAAAAATGCCGGCGCGGATTAATAACGTACGGCTGGGCGAAACCATCCTATTGGCAAAAGATTTGGTGGATTTATACGGTTATGATATGAGTTTTATGAACCAAGATGTTTTTATTTTAAAAGCAGAAGTGATTGAGTTGAAAGTGAAACCCAGCTACCCTGTGGGAGAATTGACCTTTGATGCCTTTGGACACGTAGGCACCTATGTGGATAGAGGGATGAGAAAGAGAGCTTTGTTGGCACTGGGGAGAGTGGATGTACCTTCAACAGCATCGCTCATTCCGGTAAATGATCATATTCAAGTGGTTGGCGCAAGCAGTGACCACTGGATTGTAGATGTAGAAGATTGTAAAATACCGCTGAAAGTAGGAGACCTTGTGGAATTCTACTTATGTTATGAGAGCCTTGTATTTGCAACCCATTCACCTAATGTGAAGATGGTAATCAAATAGAGGAAGCCTGAAAATCAATTGAAGAGGCCTTCAATAAAAAAGAAATACCTTGTAAAAAAAATGAGCTTGGGGATGAACGTAAGCTCATTTTTTTGTTTCTACGTGGAAACTATATATTTTTTTTCAAATTCAGGAAGGGGTAGGGGTTTATCAAATAAATACCCTTGTGCCCACTCACAGCCGATTTGGCGCAAGACTTGAAATTGTGCTTCTGTTTCAATTCCTTCCGCAATCATATGTATGTTCATTTCACGGCATACATGGGCAATGGAACGTAAAACAATTTGCACAGTTTGATCATAATGAAGATTTTTTGCAAACAACTTGTCGATTTTCAACACATCAAATTTAAGGGTAGTGAATAAGGAAAAGTTAGCATGCTTTACACCAAAGTCGTCAATGGCAATAGAAAATCCCATCTTGCGAATGTCTTTCACAGCAGAAAGAAAAAGATCATTTTCATATTCATCCATGCTTTCTGTAATTTCAATTTCAATTAAATTTTGGGGTATTTTATATTTTTGCCAGATACAAGTAAGCTGTTCCCGAAATTGTTTTTTAGGGAGAGAGTAGCGAGAAAAGTTTACGGAAATAGGCGTAGGCGTTTTTCCTGCGGCAATCCAACGGGCAATGGTTTTGCAAGCATAGTCGAAAACATAAAAATCAATCTCGTGAATGATTCTTGCACTTTCCAAAATCGGAATAAATTGGTCAGGCATGATGAGGGCGTTTTGGGGAGAAACATAGCGCACCAAGGCTTCTGCACCTACAAGATTGCGATTTTCCACGGAAAATTTGGGCTGAAAGTAAACGACAAAGTTACCCTTATGTAACAAATCATGCAAGGCATTGGGTTTCGTAAGCCCTAAAATATCATCATTTTCATGCCTGTAACGTTTGGAAACCGCTTTGTTCCGATAAAATTTCTTTTTCTCTTCATAGAGCATTCGATCGGTGTCGGCGATGGTCGCCTGCAAGTGATCATATCGGGCAGTCCACCCATACCCAAGAGAAATATAGAACTCTTCATTTTTAGAAAAGGAATCGCGCAGAGTGCGTATGCGTAAATGGAAATCCTCCATGGAAAGATCGGGGCAGATAATGCTAAATTCATCACCGCTGATTCGATAAATTTCCTTGGATGTAAAAACAGATTGTATGGTGTGTGCTGTTTTTACTAAAATCTCGTCCCCATATTGATGTCCCCAAAAATCGTTGATTTCCTTCATGCCATTGATATCTAAATGGATGAAGCCGATAGAAGAATGAGATTGGGATTTCAGATTGTCCAGGTCGCGCATATAGGCATTCCAATTGAGCGTATGGGTTAAGGTGTCGCAGTAGCTTAATGTTTCAAGCAGCGTCTTGTCTCGTTGACGCTGTAATCCGGCAGAAATAAAATAGCCTAAGGTTTCCAACTGTAATTTGGCAGTCTCTACATTTTCAGCCGGTGGATTGTCGGTGCCCACATAGCCCATAAAGACTCCGTCGGACAGTAAAGGTGCAAGGATGGCACGTTGCACCTTTGCTTCTTTTAAAGCTTCATATATTTTTGGATTGTTGTAGCAAATTCCCTTGTTTTCCTCAAGAACGATGCACTCATGTGGTGCGAAAAGATGGGGCCATTCTTGCGGAATTAATGGGTGGGTGCAAATTTGCGATGAGATGCCCTCTGCGCACCATTCATAAGTGTAGGCGATCCCTGTTTTACAGGTTTCAAAAATATAAGTACGATCCGAGCCGAAAAATTCCCCTGCAATTTTCAAAACTTGGTTGAGCGCATGTGAAAAATCCCTTTTTCCACAAAGTATTTTCAGGCAATCTAAGATAAAGGTCTCGCGCATCAACGTGTTTTGCAAAACTTTTTTTTGCAGCTCTTGTTCCGTGGTATCAAAGGCAATTTCAAGGCGTGCTGTGCGCCCATGCCATTGAATTAATTTATCCTTAAGCAAATAATGGCGGTGTACGGTTTCGTTGGTAATTTCCCATGTATAGAAGGTATCGAAGCTTAAAAAAGGATTGGTGCAAAATTCGCAGGGCGACTCTTTGCCATGGAGCATTCGGTAACATTTATGACCTTTCACATTGGAAATTCCAAAGTTTTTTTGCCCGGTGGTGTTCATAAATAATAAATCATAGGTCTCTAAATCCACCACATAAACTAGCTCTGATAATTCGTCCAGCATGTTTAAAAATTCTAACAATCTCTCTCCCTCTGTTTAAATAAAAGTTTTTGTAAAAGGGGTGTAACTACTTTCACCCTTTAAAATTCACACTATTTAATATACAAAAAAAAACAAAGGATAGCAAGAAAAAAATGTAAATTTTAAAAAAAAAATAAGGAAGGCTGTAGATTTGTAGGGAAACGTAAAGTAGGCTTGGTCTTATGACCAAGCCTACTTTACGTTTTTCCTCTAAGTCCCAAACAATTGAATTGGAATTTTAGCTCTTTGCCTTGAAAGATTGACAATCTGTGCATTGATCCATGCTGGGATTTGCTTCATGTGTACCAACTTGAATCGAAGCTAAAGAACAATAGTCTGCACTGTTGCAATGATAGGAGCATTGGGGTACCATACATTTGATGCTTGGGTTTCCATCTTTTGAATTCATAATCTTTTCCTTCTCCTTTTTTTCCGGCAAAATCAGTAAACTGTCTGTCGGAATTTTAAAATAAGATTTTGTATTATCAATAGTAGTATGGCCAAGAAAAAAATTAAAATTCATTTTTTAAAAATTTGCAGCAAAATAAGAATAGATATTTTTGAATATTTTTCCCGTCACAAGAGGATAAGGGAGAAAATTTAAAATAAAAACCGGCACTTTTGAACGTGCCGGTTTTTCCTAAATGCGTATTTTCAATTAAATTTAAGCGTTGAAATATCTCTTTAACAGTCCTTCGAATCCGCAACCATGTCTTGCTTCATCTTTTGCCATTTCATGTACTGTGTCATGAATGGCATCAAGATTCTGTTGCTTTGCCATAGTAGCCAATGCCTTTTTACCTGCACAAGCACCATTCTCAGCATCAATACGAAGCTGTAAGTTCTTCTTTGTAGAATCCGTAACCACTTCACCAAGCAACTCCGCAAACTTTGCGGCATGTTCTGCTTCTTCAAATGCAGATAGCTTGTAGAAAGCACCGATTTCAGGATAGCCTTCTCTCTCAGCCACTCTTGCCATCGCCAAATACATACCAACCTCGGTGCATTCACCCATAAAGTTGTCTCTAAGACCTTGAACGATTTCAGGATCTACGCCTTGCGCTACGCCAACGACATGTTGGTCAGCCCATTCTTTTTTTCCCTCTTCAGCTTTAATAAATTTTTCTGAAGAAACCTTACATTGTGGGCACTGTGCCGGTGGCTCTGCGCCTTCGTGAGTATAACCGCATACTGAACAAGTCCATTTCATAATCAAATCCTCCTAAATTTTAAATCTCTCTCAAATAAATATAAAAACAATTTTGTTTGCCGAAAATCATAAGCTACTCTCGGTCTGTAAGGTATATATACCACAACAAAAAAATTGTAAACATAGCAAACGTGTTTTTATAATGGGATTCCATCTCAATAAAATGAAATCATCTGTAAAAGTCAAACCGGATGGGGAAAAAGGTGAATCTTTGAATCTCCGTTGACTGAGATATTAGTGACAGCCGCCACCGCAGCTACCGCCATGATTTCCACAGGTGCCGCCTTCGCCATGTTCTTCCTCGTGATGATCACAAGTGGCATTGGCATTAAATGCAAGATTTCCATCAAGGTAGATGTTCACCTGTTCATCTGCATTTCCTGAAACGCCGGCTAAGACAGTAATGTTTGCCTGGGATAAAGCAACTTTGGCACCACCACCGATACCGCCGCATATTAAAACGGAGACACCATTATTTTCCAAGAATCCGGCTAACGCACCATGGCCGCCACAATCGGAAGAAATGAGTTGGGTATTGGTGACTTTTCCACCTTCAATTTCAAATAATTTGAATTGTTCCGCATGGCCAAAATGTTGGAAAATCTCGCCATGCTCATAGGGTACTGCAATTTTTCTATGGGCATTGCCTTCGATGAAGTCTACCAAACGATCTAGCCAAGTGCCTTCAAATAATTCAATCATACCATGGTCAACGGCGGCCGCAAGCTTGGGGTGAATAGGAATTCTGGCAATGTTTTTAATACCGTGTTGCTCAGCAATTTCTTCAATATGGCTTTGCCCAAACACCGGATATTCCTTTCCGCAGTCAGGACAGATGAAATAGGACATGTTTTCAACAATTCCAAGGATAGGAACATTCATTAGCTGCGCCATCTTTACCGCTTTTCCCACAATCATAGAAACCAATTCCTGGGGTGAAGTGACGATGACAATCCCATCGACGGGAAGAGATTGGAACACCGTAAGGGGAACATCTCCCGTTCCCGGTGGCATATCTATAAACATGAAATCCACATCGCCCCAAATAACATCTGTCCAAAACTGCTTGACAGTTCCTGCGATAATGGGACCTCTCCAAATGACGGGGTCGGTATCATTTTCCAATAGCGCATTTACAGACATGGTTTTAATTCCTGTGTGGGTGTTGACGGGCAGAATGCCCTCTTCAGTACCCAACGCCTTTTCTGTAAGACCAAAAGCCTTGGGAATAGATGGGCCTGTAATATCGGCATCAAGAATCGCTGTTTTATAATCCTTTCGGTTCATGGCAACGGCAAGCAAGGCGGTAATCATTGATTTTCCTACACCACCTTTTCCGCTGACAATGCCGATCACTTTTTTTACATGACTTAATTTGTTTGCTTCTGCAATGAGACTTTGTGGTTCGGTTCTATCACCACATTCTGTGCCGCAGCTGCTACATTCGTTTGAACAATCACTCATTGGTTTCCTCCATTATTTCTTTATGACATCTGTTTGTACAGCCGCATTTGCAGCTGTCTTTAAAATTCTCGCATAGCCTGTAATCACCGCCGGCAATGGTAAGCAGTTTTCCGTTTACCAAAGTGTCGGCCAACTTTTTTCGCGCATCATTGTAAATGCGTTGTACAGTTGTACGGGCAATGTCCATTTGTAGGGCGCATTCTTCTTGGGTACAGCCTGTAAAATCGATGAGTCGAATGGTTTCATATTCATCTACTGACATGAGTACGATTTTGCAATCTAAAGTTGATTGCGCACCCATGGGACCAAAAAACTCCGCAATAGGCATGCCACAAACGCGCCGAAATTTTCGAGGTCTAGACATAAAAACCTCCTTTTTGAGAACAGGTAAGTTTCGGACATATGTTCGAAACAAGTTCTATCATATCATTTTTTGGACATATGTCAATAATGAAATGCATATTTCTTAGACTAAAGTTTCTCAGTAAAACAGACCAAAGTATTTACATTCCCTTAAAAATTGATATAATATATAAGACTGTTTGTATTACATTAGATAGATAAGGAAAGGATAATAGATATTATGAAAAAAATCTCCATAGGATTGGTAGTGATAATGATGCTATCATTGCTATTGACCGGTTGCAGTGATGAAGAAAAACCTGTAGCTGTAAATTCGCCCAAGGTGATTAAAATCGGTGTGTTAGAACCCCTTACCGGTGCCGATGCAGCCGGCGGCGAACTGGAAAAAATGGGCATTGATCTTGCGCACGAATTGTACCCCACGGTGACCATTGATGGAAAGAAAATCCCCATCGAGCTTGAATATGCGGACAATAAATCTGACAAACAAGAATCTGTCAATGGGGCTAAAAGCCTTGTAAATAAATATAAGGCGGATATGGTAATCGGCAGTTGGGGAAGCGCAAATTCTATAGCGGCGGGGGCTGTATTTAGAGAAGCAGAAGTTCCGGCCATCGGCGCATCTTGTACAAATTCCCTGGTTACCCTTGGAAATGACTACTATTTCAGAGTTTGCTTTGTGGATTCTTTTCAAGGTGCAGTCATGGCAAATTATGCCTTTCAGGAAGGAAAATATCAAAAAATTGGAATCATACAGGAAACAGCAAGTGCCTATTCTGTACCCTTGGCAGAGGTTTTTTCTGACACATTTAAAAAGCTGACGCAAAATGAGGACTGTATTACAAGCGTTGAAAATTACAACGGAGGGGATCAAGACTTTCGTGCACAGCTTCTTGCTATCAGAAATAGCGGCGCAGAAGCTATTTTTTGCCCGGGAGATTTTACAGAGAGTGCATTGATTATGAAGCAAGCCAGAGAACTGGGCATTAGAATTCCATTTTTAGGAACTGACACCTGGGAAACGCCCACAGTCATTGAAGTTGCCGGATTGGCAGCAGAGGGCGCAGTGTATTCCAGTTTCTATGATCCCCAAGCACCTTTAACAGAAATGACCGCTACATTTTTAGATGCATTTGCTGCTAAATACGGAAAAGAAGAATTGGCTGCCGGCGTTACGGCTTGTGGTTTCGATGCGTATTTACTTGCCATACAAACCATAGAAAAGGCAGGTACCGTGGATGGACCCACATTGAGAGATACGTTAGCCAAGACGGAAAATTTTGAAGGTGCCACGGGATTTATTACACTTGATGAAAATGGCGATGCCATCAAACCAGCTGTATTGAAAGGAATTGAAGGGGGAAAATTTGTTTACAAGTCGTTTGTGGAACCATTTTAATATTCCTGAACCAGGAAAGCCGGTGGGACACCCTTGGAAGACCAGGACAGGAAGGAGAATTTTAAATGAATAAATATAAACGACAATGGATTTTTATTATTTTAATCCTACTGGTGATGAGTACTGCCTTGACGGGTTGTGAAACTTATGATAACTTCAAAGCAAGCTTTGTGGAGCATGAAGGAGAGACACAGGAAACTGTAAGAATTGGTGTTTTTGAACCCCTTTCCGGTAGCGATAAGGAGGGGGGGGAACTTGAGAAGATGGGCATTGAATTGGCTCATGACTTATATCCGGAAGTTTTGGGAAAAAAAGTAGAGTTGATTTATGCGGATAATAAATCGGATAGTCTTGCGGCGGAGGATGTGGCCAAAGATCTTGCAAAGCGGAAACCTGCAGTAGTTTTGGGAAGCTATGGCAATGCATTGACGCTCATGGGCAGCGATGTATTTAAAGCCGCCACCATACCGGCTATTGCCATCACCTGCTCAAACCCATTGGTGACAAGCAGCAGTGAATATTATTTTAGAGCTTGCTATGTAGAATCTTTTCAAGCCACAGCTACAGCAAAATATGCAGTGGATGTTTTAAAGGCGCAGAAAGCGGCTATATTAAAGGAAACAGAAAATGATTACGCTACAGAAGTGGCAAAAGTATTTGCTTCAAAATTTCAATCCCTTACCAATCAATGGAGTATCGTCAATGAGACGGAATATACAACGGGCAGTAAGGATTTCAAAAGTCAGTTACAAGCCATAAAAAATTCTAAAGCCCAAGTGCTTTTTCTTCCCGGCAGTGTGGAAGATACCGCTAAGATTATGAAACAGGCTAAGGAGATAAACTTGGATATTGTTTTTTTAGGAATTGACGAGTGGGAAGATAAAAAGCTGGTGGAACTGGGCGGTAAAGCCGTAGAAGGAGCCTGCTTTTCCACTTATTTTGATTCCAATGGAGATACCAATAAAACTACGGACTTGTTTTTAAAAGCGTTTCATGAAAAGTATGGAGGGAAAAAAGTGCCGGAGGCTGCCACTGTGTTGGCTTTTGATGCGTATCTAATGGCCATTGATGCCATTAATCAGGCGGGAACAGCCATAGACGGAGAAGCTGTGAAGGACAAGCTGAAGAAGACGAAACAATTTGAAGGGGCTTCGGGAAATATTACCTTTGACCCTACGGGAGATCCTGTGAAATCGGTGTTCATCAAAGAAATTAAAGATGGTAAATTCATACACGCATACACCTCAGA
>JAVVUJ010000059.1:9261-11733 GCA_036653195.1 Anaerovorax sp.
CTAAAAAATGCCATCACTGCATGGTATCAGAGATGGGGCATTGTAAAAGGTTAACTCATTAAATTAATATACAAGAAATGAAAAGGAGAAAAAACATGGAAGATAACATTAAAGCAGCCATTGACACAATCAGACCGTTTTTACAGAGAGATGGGGGAGATTTAGAGTTTGTTGAATATACAGATGATAAAATAGTCAAAGTAAAACTCAGAGGAGCTTGTCATGGATGCCCAGGTGCACAGATGACGCTAAAAGGCGTAGTTGAGAAAATTTTAAAGGAGCAATACCCTGAAATTGCAGGCGTTGAATCTGTATAAAATTTATATTCTACGGGAAAGAATTAAAAAGAATGAAGAAGCATACAAATCAAAACAAAAGAAAAAAATATAGGATACTTCTTACAATGGCGGCGGTAATACTGGTAATTTTTATTGCCGTCCCATTCTTTTTTGGTCAGGGTAAAAACACCTTGGGCGAAGGAGGGGATCAAAGGACAGAGAAGCATTTATCTCATGAAAAACCTATTTCTTTATCTATTTCCTGTGTGGGAGATATTATGGTACATTCACCGCAAATTCCTGCACAATATCGGGAAGAAACCAATACTTACGATTTTTCAAATAATTTTCAATATGTGGCGCCTTATATTCGTGAGGCGGATTTGGCGTTGTGTAATATGGAAACCACCTTTGGAGGAGAAAGCCGCGGTTATTCCGGTTATCCTTCTTTTAATTCGCCGGAATCGCTGGCGACAGCGGTGAGGGAGGCAGGATGGGATGTGGCAATTACCGCCAATAACCATAATATGGATACCGGAGAGGCGGGCGTCAACGGAACCTTAGCTACCCTGAGAAAAGCCGGTCTGGCAACGGTGGGAACACAGTATTTGGGAGAGAAACCGTACACCATGGTCAGCATAAAAGGGGTGAACATTGCCATCATTGCGTATACCTATGAGACACCCAGTACAGATGGTAGAGTGAGAATCAACAGCACGCCTGTTCCCCTTCCATTGGAACCCCAGATTAACAGTTTTGATTATGGGACGTTGGATACAGATTTAGGGGAAATAGGGGGACTCATTGATCAGGCCAGGGGAGAAAAGGCGGATGTGGTCGTCTGTTACTTTCATTGGGGGACAGAGTACCAAACTATGCCCAACGAATATCAGAAGCAAATGGCGCAAGAGGTAGCCGCTATGGGTGCAGATATTATCTTTGCCTCACATCCCCACGTGCTGCAGCCCATGGAAATGATAAAAGTTTCGGCAACGGGGAAAGAAGTCCCCGTGTTTTATTCCATGGGAAATTTCATTTCAAACCAAAGATCCGAAACCTTGGATCTACCCAACAGCAAGGATACCGAGCAAGGCATTATTGCAGAAGTGGACTTTGAGTATATGAAGAGCACGGGAGAAATCCTAGCCATGGAAATGCACGCGGTTCCTCTTTGGGTAGACAGATACAATCAGGGGAAAACCGTGTATACAGTGGTTCCCTTAGACAGTAACTTAGCAGAAAATCCGGACATTCAAATTTCCGGTCATCTGGCCAGAGCGCGCCAAGCTCTTGCAGATATTCAAAATAGGATGGGCGAAAATTACGTGAAAGGAAATTGATGATGGATTATTTAAAGCGGATTGACGAGTACAAGGATGATATGGTGACCATGTTGCAAGAACTCATTGCCATTCCCAGCGTAGAATCTCAGGCGGAGCCGGACGCGCCTTTTGGCAGAGGTGTAGCAGATGCATTTTTGTATATGTTGAAAAAAGGCGAAGACGAAGGGTTTCATGTGGAAAATGTGGACAATTACGGGGGACACATTGAATTTGGAGGATATACCTTAGATGCGCATGGTGCGGTGGTGGGCACCTGTGAGGAAGCCGTGGGCATTTTAGGCCACTTGGATGTGGTGCCCGTAGGCGGAAATTGGGATTTTCCACCTTTTGGTGGAGAAATTTCAGATGGAAAGGTTTACGGAAGGGGCGCTGCCGATGATAAAGGCCCTGTAGTGGCGGCTTTTTATGCCATGAAAGGGCTAAAAGAAGCGGGGTTCGTTCCCGAAAAGAAAGTTAGATTGATTTTAGGCTTAGATGAAGAGACCAACTGGATGGGTATGGATCGGTATTTAGCCAAAGTAAAAGCACCTGAAATGGCATTTACGCCTGATGGAGACTTTCCTGTCATTCATGGAGAAATGGGCATCATGATCTTTGAACTGGCAAAGAAACTGGGGAAAAACCAGACAAAGGGGCTGACCCTTCGCACGGTAACCGGCGGTAATGCAGCCAATATGGTGGCCGATCAGGCGAGAGCGGTACTGAGAGGACCCTCTTATCAGGCTGTAAAAGAGGCGTTGCAGGCATTTCGCAAAGAGACAGGGTATGAAATCAAGGAAAAAGGCATTGGAAAAAGTTTGGAACTTACAGTACAGGGCATTTCTGCCCATGGAGCCAGACCGGAAAGTGGG
>JAVVUJ010000060.1:0-11497 GCA_036653195.1 Anaerovorax sp.
CCTTTAACGGGGCGTGCTTCTCCTAAACAACGGAACCATTGCAGACCCATGCCGACTCGCTGTGTGGTTCTATTTTTTTAAACTGAACTTGGGTTCTTCTCCTTTTAATAATCTTCTTATATTTTCTCTATGCTTGATGATGACCACAATGGCCATGGCCAAAGACCACCAAAAATATTCAGGATACAGAAAGCCTGCCATCACCGGGCATAGAATGGCACCTACCACAGAACCTGCCGAAACCCGCTTGGTGAACACGACCACAAGCAAAGCAATAACCGATACCATCACCCCTAACATAGGTTTGACTGCCAAAAGAATGCCAATGCCGGTGGCAACGCCTTTCCCTCCTTTAAATCCAAAGGCAAGAGGCCAGATATGCCCTAAAAATGCAGCCAATCCACACGCCATAACCAACAGAATCCCATACTGGGGTGCTAAAAAGTAGAGGCCCACCGCTCTTCCCAACAACACAGCCACCACACCTTTTAAAATATCAATGATCAAGGTGGCTGCTGCTGCCTGTTTTCCTAAAACACGCAACACGTTGGTAGTTCCCGCATTTCCACTGCCTTCTTTTTTAATGTCAATGCCCTTCATCCTGCCAATTAAAATTGCAGGTGAAATGTTGCCTAAAAAATATGACACCACCACGGTTATGAGGAAGCAGACAACCGCCCACCACTCCATAGACGTGAACAATGCAATACTAAACATAGGTTTCCTCTCCCTTTTCTCTAAACACAAATTTAATAGAAGTTCCTTCAAATCCAAAGCTATCCCGAATCTTGTTTTCCAAATATCTTGCATAAGAAAAATGCATAAGCTCTCTGCTATTGATTTTAAAGGAGAACAGGGGCGGTTTGATACCAACCTGTGTACAATAGTAAATTTTCAAATGCTTTCCTTTATCCGATGGCGTTGGATTCATCATCACGGCATCTGCAATTAAGCTGTTCAGCTGCCCTGTAGAAACCCTCATGGCCCGCTTTTCCGCAACCATTTTTGCCATTTCTATTACATTTTTAATTCTTTGTTTTTCAAGTACTGAGATAAATACAGAAGGCGCATAGGCCATGAATACCAATTCCTTGGCAATCTCTTTTCGGAATTCATTCATGGTATTGGTTTCTTTTTGTATTAAATCCCACTTATTGACCACGACAATGATTCCTTTACCCGCTTCGTGGGCAATTCCCGCAATTTTTTTATCCTGATCGGTTACCCCTTCTTCCGCATCTATCATTAACAGACAAACATCGCATCGCTCAATGGACGCAATGGCTCTGAATACACTGTATTTTTCAATATCTCCATACACTTTGCTTCTTCGTCTGATACCGGCTGTATCAATCAAGATAAATTTATCATCTCCCAATGAAAAAGGCGTATCGATAGAATCTCTCGTGGTTCCCGCAATGGGTGAAACGATGACTCTTTCTTCTCCTAAAAGTTCGTTAATCAGCGAAGATTTTCCTACATTTGGTTTTCCAATCACTGCAATCTTAATCGTCTCGTCTTCATCTTCTTTCTCAAGGGGCGGAAACTTTGCCACAATCAGGTCTAAAACATCTCCCAAATTCAACATATTTGCGGCTGAAATGGGGATGGGTTCCCCTAATCCCAATTCATAAAAATCATAAAAATCCGGCGGCAGTGTAGATGTATCAATTTTATTGGCAATGAGCAGCACATCTTTGCCCGTTCTCATCAGCATATTCGCAACTTCTCTGTCTGAAGAAGTCACACCATCTCTTCCATCTACCATAAATAGAATCACATCCGCCATATCCATGGCAATTTCCGCCTGGGCTCGCATTTGCGCCAAGATGACATCTTCCGTATCCGGTTCTATACCACCTGTATCAATTAACGCAAAATGTACATTGTTCCATTCTGCTTCTGCATAAATTCTGTCTCTCGTTACCCCCGGCGTATCTTCTACTATGGAAATTCTTCTGCCTATAATTTTATTAAAAAAGGTAGATTTTCCTACGTTGGGTCTGCCTACTACGGCTACTATGGGTTTACTCATTTGTTCTCCTATTCATGTAAAAAGATGTCTCTATGAAAAAAGTCCGCCTGCAAATTCAGCCGGGTCAAATTCTTTCAAATCGTCCATTCCTTCTCCTACACCTATAAATTTAACGGGCATTTGGAATTCATCAGAAATCGTAATCACGATTCCACCTTTCGCAGTTCCATCCAATTTTGTCAGCACAATTCCTGTAATGTCAGTAATCTCTCCAAATTCCTTGGCTTGAGAAAGTGCATTTTTTCCGGTAGCAGCATCTAAAACCAACAAGGTTTCTCTATGCGCCTCCGGGTATTCTCTGTCTATAATTTTATTCATTTTTTCCAACTCTGTCATGAGATTTTTTTTAGTCTGTAACCGTCCTGCTGTATCGCAAATCAAAACATCCATGTTCTTTGCTTTGGCAGATTGAATGGCATCATAGATGACAGCCGACGGATCTGCCCCTTCTTGATGACGCACAACACCGACGCCCACTCGTTCCCCCCAGATTTCCAACTGTTCACTGGCCGCCGCACGAAAGGTATCTGCCGCAGCAAGCAATACGGTTTTTCCTTCATTCTTACATTTATTTGCAATTTTGGCAATGGAGGTTGTCTTTCCCCCACCGTTTACGCCGATCATGAGAATAATCAAAGGCGTTTCCTTGCAAAGTTTATGGGCTTCACCCTTGTCAATAATTTGTTCAACAATATATCCAATCTGCCTCTTGACCACATTGGGGTCTTTAATTCCCATGTTCTTAATGTCTGTTCTCAACTGTTCTGTGATTTTCATGGTGGTTTCCATACCAATGTCGGAAGTAATCAGTGCTTCCTCCAATTCTTCCAGCATTTCTTCATCCACTTCTGCCTTAGCAAAAAGGATATGTTCTACCTTTTCTTGTAATTTTCCAAAAAAAGATTTTTTTATTCCAAAAGCCATACTATACTCCTATCTCATCTCCCAATTTCAGTGAAATAACTTTCGAGACTCCCTGTTCCGGCATGGTCACCCCATACAGAACATCTGCATATTCCATGGTAGCCTTCTGATGGGTCACCAATGCAAATTGAATTTCCTGAAAGGTAGTCAGGTATTTGGCAAATCGTTCTATATTCCCATCATCCAGCGCCGCTTCCACTTCATCCAAAATACAAAAGGGTGTGGGTTTTGCCTTTAATACGGCAAACATTAAGGCAATGGCCGTCATTGTTTTTTCACCACCGGACATCAAGTTGAGATTTTGCAATTTTTTCCCCGGTGGCTGTGCTACAATTTCAATGCCACTTTCCAAAGGTTTACGCTCATCTTCCAATGTCAACATTGCCGTACCACCGCCAAAAAGTTTTTGGAAAGATTCTTCAAAATTCACTGCAATTTTATCAAAACTCTCCTTAAAATTTGCTTTTATGGTGTGATCCATATCTTCAATAATGCGGCTTAAGGTGGTCATGGCCTGTAACAAATCTGCTCTCTGGTCGGTGAGGAACAAATACCGTTCACTAACCGCTTCATATTCCTTAATGGAGCCCACGTTCACGTCGCCCAGCTCTTTAATCCTGCTCTTGATTTTCCTGTTTTCTGCAACAGCATCACTCATATTAAAGGCTTTCTTCTTAAAGTCTATGGCTTGTACATAGGAAACCTCAAATTCATCCCACAATTTGTTCTTGTAATTCTCCAACTGCGTCTCATTCTTAGCTTGCTTCACTTCCAACTCATATTTTTGACCCTGTAAAGTGGTTACCCTTCCTTCCAGCTCTTCTTTTTCCTTCATCAGTTCATTGGCAGCTTTCATGACCACCGCCTTTTCTTCTGCCAATTGTACCAACTGACTTTCCAAAGCCGCTTTTTCTTCTTCCTTTACACCAACCATTTCTTCTAAGTTTACATCTCCTGAACAAAGCTTTATTTTCTCTTCTTCCAATCGTTCTAAAGAAAGTCTCTTTTTTTGTATTTCTGCTTCCAATTCAGCCATATGCGCCTCTGCCCTTTGGGTCATCTGATCCAAATTGTTCTTTTCATGCTCTGCTGAATTCACTGCAAGCCGCGCCTTCACAATCTCATCGTTGACACTTTCCAACCTGTTTTTTTCACCGTCATAGTGGGACAATTGAGCCTCTATATTTTTCTCAACTGCCCTTATTTCATCTTGCGCTTGGGCAATAGACGACTTTATTTCTGCAATCATTTCATTGGATGATAGGCTTTCTTCCCGGATAGAATCCAACTCTTTTTGCCATTTTTCTTCTTTTCCCTGGATTTCAGTCCTTTGGTTCTCCAGGCTTTTTATATGATTTGTTAAATTCACAAGTTCTAACTCGCAAGCGCGATGTGACCGCTCAATATCCTGAATCAGTACGGCACCTTGCCCAATAGCCGCCCTCAAGTTATTCAGCTGTTCTTTGTTCTCCTCCTGTTTTTTTTGCATAGCCTGTAACCCATCTGACAGCGTACCAATTTCAGCTTTTCGCCCCAACAGATTGGCCGTATCATGTCTGTAAGCACCACCGGTAATGGCACCGCCTGCATTGATGACTTCCCCTTCTAGGGTAACAAATCTTAACCCGCCGCCGGTCTTCTTTGAAAGTTTTACAGCGTTTTCCAGTTTGTCTACCACCACAACCCTTCCCAAAAGATAATCCATAACCCCTTTGTATTTGGGTTGAAATTCTATACACTCTACGCCAAATCCTTTGAACCCCACTGCGTCTCGCAAAGAGTCATTTTGTTTTTGTCCAAAAGATTTAATGCTGGTGATGGGCAAAAACGTCAATCTTCCGGCCTTTTTTGCCTTCAAAAGAGATACGGCCGCCTGGGCACTTTGATCATCCTCGCAGACAATATTTTGCATAGCCGCGCCTAATGCCGTCTCCATAGCCGTTTCAAACCCATGGGGCACGTGAATCAATTCCGCCACAACACCATTGATCTTAGAAAGATTGGATTTCATAATAAACTTGACAGCATGATTATACCCTTCATAATTGCTTTCCATCTCTTCAATCATTTTTTTTCTCGTAGAAACCTGTCCTATTTCCACGTTACACGCTTCTACTTCCTTGGCTACCCTTCTTTCTTTGGTCACAGATTCATTATAAATGATAGTCTCTTTACGCCCCTTCTCCGAAAGAAAAGCTATTTTTTCCAAAAGAACCCTATTTTCTTCTTGCGCATCTTCCAGACTTTGATCCATCTGCCTATATTGAATATGAGCCATTTCTTTTTCAGCTAAAATCTGCGCTTTTCTCTTGTTTAACGTATTTTGTAAGCCGGTCAAGCTGTTGATTTCACTGTTTTTATTGCTTACAGACGTATAAAGTTCATATACGCTGTTTTTTGACAAGTCAATATCCACCGCACTTCTGCTTAAGGCACCGGTTTTCTCCGTATAAAAATTGCGTTTATCTCTCAAAACTTGCTCTAACCCAATTAATTCTGCCTCTATTTTTTCTTTATTCCCGAAGATTTCTCTGGAACCCATCTCTTCCTTCTCAATCTTCTCTTCTAAACTTTGTATTTCCCCACGCAACCGATCCTTTTCCCTGCTCATGGTGATTAATTTTTCTTTGTTTAACTGGGCTCTGTTGATGAGGTTGCTGATTTCTGCCGTACTTTCAAGAAGTTGATCTCGCATATTGTTGGATCGGGTGTCCAATTCCTCATTTCTCATTCGATTGGTATGGACATGAAGGTCAAGATTTTTCTTTTCTTCCTTTAAACTGTCTAAACGACCACCCATTTCTGCCAAATCCTCTTTTAAATAGTTGGATTTCGACTCTACATTTTCAATGTTCTTTAAAGTAACATTGATCTCTAATTCTCTGTAACGTTCACGCAACGACAAATATTCGGTGGCTTTTTGACTGTCTTCCTTCAATCCACCAATTCTTCCTTCAATTTCTGCCACAATATCGTTGACACGCTCCAAATTTGCCCTTGAAGCCACCAATTTTCGCTCAGATTCTGCCTTCTTGCTTCTATATTTTACAATGCCGGCAGCTTCCTCAAAGATTTCTCTTCTGCTCTCCGTCTTATTGCTGACAATATCTGCAATCTTTCCCTGGCCGATTAAAGAATAGCCATCTACGCCGATGCCCGTATCCATAATCAATTCTCGGACATCTTTCAATCTGCATTGATTTTTATTAATAGAGTATTCACTTTCACCCGATCGGTACATACGCCTCGTAATGGCCACTTCTCCATAATCAATGGGTAATATGTTTTTACTATTGTCTATCACCAGGGTGACTTCCGCCATCCCCTTGGATTTGCGATTGGCGGTTCCTGCAAAAATGACTTCCTCCATTTTTCCACCTCGAAGGATTTTCGGACTTTGTTCTCCCAAAACCCATCTGATGGCATCGGAAATATTGCTCTTTCCACTGCCATTTGGTCCTACAATACAGGTAATGCCTTCATGAAATTCTATGGTAACAGGCTCTGCAAAAGATTTGAATCCATTCATATCAATTCGCTTGAAATACAATATTAGAGCCCTCCTTCCAGCGCTTTTTTTGCTGCCTTCTGCTCCGCTGATTTTTTGCTTTTCCCACTACCTTGTCCAATTAAACTTCCATTAAAAAATAAATTTACATAGAAGGTTTTTTCATGATCTGGGCCTACTTCATGGTCAAGGACATACGAAATATCCACCTCTCCATTTTTCTGCAAAACTTCCTGAAGATGTGTTTTGTAATCAAAATTTAGCTTTTCCGTATTCACACTTTTTAAAAGTTTTTCAAAGGTCTTCAATACAAAGACACGGGCGGCTTCTAATCCTCCATCTAGGTAAATGGCACCGATCACTGCTTCCATAGCATCCGCAATAATAGAGTTTCGCTGTCGTCCTCCAGTCAGCTCTTCCCCTTTACCCAATTTTAAATAATTTTGAACGCCCAACTTTCGCCCACAATTGGCAAGGGAGGATTCACACACAATGGTCGCTCTCATTTTTGTAAGCTTTCCTTCTTCTAAGTTTTCAAATTTTTTGTAAAGGTATTCGCTGATAATCACGTCAAAAATAGCATCACCTAAAAACTCTGCCCGTTCATTGCTTTTTAACCATGCTTTTTCATTTACATAGGAACTGTGGGTAAGTGCATTTTCAAGTAATCCTCTGTCTTTAAATTCATATTCAATGATGCTTTCAAATTCTCTGCTATTCACTTATTGAAATTTCCTCCAATTCAAGCACTGAGTTTTCTATGGTCTGAACCACTTTATTTGCGGCATATGGAATGCCCTTAACAATGGTGTTTTTTACAGCATTTGCGTTGGAAGATCCATGCATCTTAATCAAAGCGCCTTTTACGCCTAAAATGGGTGCGCCACCATACTCTGAGTAGTCAAATTCTTTCTTCAATTCTTTGAACTTCCCACGAAGCAACATTGCCCCCATCTTTGGAATGGTCCCTGCTGTAAATTTAGCCTTCAACAATGCTAAAATACTGCCCGCCAACCCTTCTGTCAGTTTTAAAATTACATTTCCCACAAATCCATCGCATACCATAACATCACAAATGCCCTCTGGAACATCCCTGGCTTCCAAATTTCCCGTAAAATTAATAGATGTGCTTTTATCTAACATTTCATAAGCGGATTTCACCACTGTTGTTCCCTTTGTTTCCTCAATACCCATATTGACCAACCCAACTTTGGGATTGGTAACACCCAATACCTTTTCCATATAAATGCTTCCCATGGTGGCAAATTCCAAAAGATTGTTTGGCTTGCATTCAGAGTTTGCGCCTGAATCCACCAACAAAGAAACGCCCTTGCCTAAAATAGGGTATGTGCTAGCAATGGCCGGTCTGTCAATTCCCGGTATTCTGCCTAGAATAAAAAGACCGCCGGACATAATGGCACCTGTATTTCCCGCTGAAATAAACAAGTCTCCTTCGCCTTTTTTAACCATATTAATACCCACCACCATAGAAGAATCTTTCTTTGTCCGCACTGCTTTTACAGGTGCATCTTCGTTTGAAATGACCTGACTTGCATGATGTATGGTAATTCTTTTCTTGTCATATTTATATTTTTTTAATTCTGCAGCAATTTGATCTTCTTGTCCTACAATGATAATTTCTTCCGTTATTTCTTTACTGGCTGCCACTGCACCTTTAACGATTTCAAAAGGCGCATTGTCTCCGCCCATCCCATCTAACACGATTTTCATTATTTATTTTCTCCCATTGTTTTGAAGCGTCGGATTTTTTTATGCAACGAAAAGACGCCGGATACTGAAGTTCCGGAACGCCACTTCAAACTGTATAATAAACTCATAGAGTTTATTATACTATGTTCTTATACGAATTGCAATCAATATGAAAATCCGTCATATATTTCATTTTTCCCTTGGTTACGCAATGATTTTAGAAATGGCAGGTGTGTGAACTCTTTGAACCTAATTTTCAATATTCTTATTTTGAACTTTTAAAAAAATTATATGCGCAACATAAATGTCCTCTTACTTTAACAAAGGACAACCTGAAACAACGATGCCCCTTCAATTCTTCATTGAAGGGGCATCCCTGTTTGGTATGCCATTGATACCATAAATCATACAACAAATCCATCGTCTCCCAGTCTAAGAATGGAAACTTCATAAGCAACCTTTATCATAATATTTTCCTCTCCATCTTTTTTTCTGTATTCCCGGCTTTGCAATCTCCCCAAAACAGATAGCTTATCCCCCACTTGTAATGTAGCTGTGTACCCTGCATTTCTTCCCCAAGCAATACAAGGTATGTAATCCGACTTGTTATACATTCTGTTTACTGCCAGCATCACATCACAAAGTTCTCTCCCTAAAGGGGAAACACGCTTCATAGGGCTTTTGCAAAGGTATCCTTCTAATTTTATTTCATTTTCAAATTTCAATTCCTCATCCTCACTAAAAATTTCCACTTCCCTTGCAAACACCACAATAATCAGCTTGTTCTTTCCTTCGCACAATTCATTGTAGGTTCTGATTTGGCCGGAAATCTTCACTTTGCTTCCTTCTTCCAGATCTGTTTCACTAATCAATCTTTCTGAAAAAACCACCTGAATCTGATCTAAGTACTGACTTTTCCTCTCAATGCCTAAGGTAAATTTAAAAAAAGTTTCCCCATAAGACTTATGGCTAAATACGGGTATAGACATGGATACCCCACTTAATACCGCCCTGTTTGTGTCTAGTTCATTTTCTCTTATGCTCTCCATTTTCCCCTCCATCTTTTCCTGTATCTACATTTGTATATAAGGCCCACAAATGCAACAAACTTTAATTTGCAATTTGTTTCCCTGCACTATCCATATGATAATTTTTTTTCAAAATAAGTTCCCCCACAGGCACAATGGAATACCCATCTGCTTTCAAAGTTTCCAATATCAACGGTAAATATCGTTCAACATGTTCTGCATTGTTATGAAACAGAACGATGGATCCGGGTCTTACATTTCGACAAACACGTTCCACGATTTGTTCACTGCTGATTTTTTTCCAATCCAAACTATCCACACTCCATTGAATCACCTGATAGCCATTGGTTTTGGCAACTTCCATCAACTGATTATCATAGGCCCCAAAAGGCGGCCTGAATACGGTGGGTTTTTTTCCTGTCAACGTCACAATTTTTCCCTCAACACCTTTCAGTTCCTGCTGCATTTTATGGGCAGAAAGTTCCGGCATATTGGGATGGGTAGAGGAATGATTTCCAAGTTCATGGCCTCTCTTACTGATTTCTCTCACCTCTTCCGGAAATTTATCCACCCAAAATTCTACAAGAAAAAAAGTGGTTTTTACTTCATATTTATCCAAAATATCAAGAATTGGTTTGGTGTGCTCATTGCCCCAAGCGGCGTCAAAACTAATGGCTATTTTTTTTTCTGTAACGTCCACACAATAAATGGGCAATTTTCGATCTGCCCCTGTAACGGTTGCCATGCTAAATTCTTCATTAAAAATAGTCACATTCAATATCAATGCGCACACCATTATTCCGCCTAATACCACGGCTATTTTTTTTATGCCCCTTTTGTAAATATAGACACCCATATCTTTGTCCCCCCGTATCTAAAAGTTTTTACTATCTTATTCCCTAGATTCGGAGATATTACAAAAATCCAACCTTTTCATACATTACAACTATTTACAGGTATCGTAACCGTCCTGATCTATTAAAGCTGCAAATGACAGGATTTGACGGAACCACAACCACAAAACACCCCCTGCGGATCACTTTAACTTAATCCGCAGGGGGTGTTTTATTTTTTATTGAGGTTTATTTGCATTTCCATTTGAAATAATCATTTACATTGAATTCATTGAGTTTCTTTGTTTCTAAAGAATCTCAAATCCTATTCTCATTTTATTCATAGATATGTTTTAGTGCAACGTCTACTTTTTGTCTTCCTTCTTTCCACTTAATTTCTCCCGGTGTAATACAATTTGCAACAGGACAAACATTTAAGCAAAGATGGCAGCCAACACAGTTGTCGTTTAATTCAGGTCTTCTCTTCTCTTCATTCCAGTCGATAGCCTGATGTGCACCATCATAACAAGATACATAGCATCTGCCGCAGCCGATACATTTCTCGTCATCAAATGCAGGAAGAACCTTAAAGTCTCTGTTTAAATCTTCTGCCGGAACAATGTTTCCAAGCGCCTTTCCTACAAATTCATCTAGGTGATTATAGCCCTTTTCATCCATCCAATGCATTAATCCATTGGACATGTCTTCTACAATTCTATATCCGTACTGCATGATTCCTGTGGTAACCTGTATGTTTCTGCATCCTAATAACAAGAATTCCAGTGCATCTCTCCAAGTTTCAATACCGCCGATGCCAGACATTGGAATATTCTTTAACTTTTCATTTTGAAGCATCTGTGCAATAAATCTTAAAGCCACCGGTTTACAAGCTGCTCCTGAATAACCGGAGATGGAAGATTTTCCATTGACAACAGGCATTGCCGTCATGTTTTCCAAATCAATATTGGTAATGGATTTAATGGTGTTGATTGCAGAAATACCCTTTGCTCCACCTTCGATGGCAGCGATAGCCGGAATATCCATGGTGGTAATATTGGGTGTCATCTTTGCGATAAACGGAATCTTTGTCACCTCTGAAACCGCTTTTGAATAGGCTCGTACTAAATCCGGTGAAGAACCTACATCCGAACCCATAGCATGACTGGTCATCTGAGGACAAGAGAAGTTTCCTTCAATCAGGTCTACACCTGCCTGGTCACACATCTTCGCCAACTGTTTCCATTCATCATCATTACTTCCCATAATAGAAGCAACCATAATCTTGTCAGGATAATCTCTCTTTAATTTAAACATATTTTCAAAGTTTAGTTCTGTTGGCTTATCTGAAATTTGCTCCATGTTTTTAAACCCAACCCATGGCAAGCCTTCCTTGTTCACATTGTCAAATCTTGGAGAGCATTCGTCAGCAACGAAAATACCGATGGTCTTATAGAACACG
>JAVVUJ010000061.1:0-11342 GCA_036653195.1 Anaerovorax sp.
CATCACGAACGATATGACGGAAATGGCTACCCACGTGGGTTGGTTGGAGAAGAAATTCCTATTATGGCTCGTATTCTTTGCGTGGCGGATTCTTTTGATGCTATGATTTCCAAACGTTCTTACAAGAAACCTTGCCAAATCAATTTTGCACTGAATGTGCTTAATGAAGAATCTTACAAGCAATTTGACCCTAAAATTGCATCCCAGTTGATTCGTTTGGTCAATGACGGAATCATTAAAACCATTACCGAAGACAACCGTCCGGTGCAAAATGAGCGTAACTAAAGTTTTTTCTTGTTAAACCTCTTTCTTCTTTTCCTCATCAGCCTTGGAGAAAAAATGAGACAACACTTGGTAAAGCTGCTCTGAATCTATGGGTTTGGCCAAATGCACATCCATTCCCGCATTTTTTGATTTCGTAATGTCCTCATCAAAAGCGTTGGCTGACATTGCAATAATAGGTACTTTCTTTGCCCAACTGCTGTCTAGGTTACGAATGCCCTGAGCCGCCTCCAGTCCGTCCATCACCGGCATTTGAATATCCATTAAGATCCCATCATAGAAATGTTCCTTTGCGGCAGCAAACATGGAAAGTCCTCTTTGTCCGTTTTCAGCCACATCCACACTTGCATTTTTAAATTCCAATAGCTTTTTCGCCACCATGATATTTAACTGGTGATCTTCCACCAACAGGATTTTCTTTCCACTAAAATCATAGTTTCCCTGTTGTTTCGAAACGACAGGGTGGGAATAACGATTCTTGTCATGCTCCGGAATTCCAAAGGGAATTTCAATCTTAAAAACAGTTCCTTTGCCTAACGTACTTTCGACAAAAATATCTCCACCCATAAGCCTTGCAAGGTTTTTTGAGATTGCCAACCCTAAGCCACTACCGCCGTAGTTGGAAGTGGAGCCGCTGTGTTCCTGTGAAAAAGGTTTAAAAATATTAGGTAAAAATCCTTCACCGATTCCAATGCCCGTATCGCTGATTTTAAAGCATAGCTTTGCCTTTTTTTCATCTCCATTTATTTGAGAAATATCAAGGCCAACCGTTCCCCCTTGTGGTGTAAATTTAACGGCATTAGAAAGAATGTTGATTAAAATTTGCTGCAACCTTACACTGTCACCTAAATAATTGCCTTTACAACCTTCAAATTTTGTCACAATATACGATACACCTTTCGTAGCCGCCTGGGTGCCAATGATGGTGTCAATGGCATCCACCAGTTGCTGACAAACAATGACTTCATTTTTCAACGTCACTTTCCCACTTTCAATTCTTGACATATCCAAAATATCATTGAGAAGCAATAGCAAATATTTGGAAGCATATTGTGATTTTTCAATACAGTCCATAACGAACGCTTGGTCATTTAAGTGTTGGGAAGCAAGCTGATCCATTCCCATAATGGCATTCATAGGCGTTCTGATTTCATGGCTGATTCTGGAAAGGAATTCCGATTTTGCAGCATTGGCCCGTTCCGCCATTTCTACAGCAGCAACCAACTCTCGGTTCTTCTTTTCCTGTTCTTCAACCGCCCCTGTAATATCAATCCTTGTCATTAAAAATATTTTAAATTCACGATTGATATAACTGAAACGCAACTGCTTTTTATTAACACCACCTTGAAGATTGGGCATTCCATAAAAAATGCTATAGGTTTCATTGGTATCCAATTGGGATAAAACCCTTTCAATCATGATTTCCTTACCAACGCGAGCCATATCTTCCGAACAAATATAGCGTCGTACATAGGCCTGTGTCTCCGGTTCAAAACACTCACTTTCGTAAGCATAGGCATTCCCCAGATCTTTTTCGCTGTAACGAATGGCAGAATTTCTTCGGGCATCTACCACCACCAAAAAATCGTAATCCGTTTTTACAATGGCGTTCATCACATTTTGCATGATTCTTTCATTGGTGATATTTGTAGAATACAAAAATGCAACAATGTCCTGATCCTCTCGCCTCTTCATCATGTGTACAGTCACAACAGTCCAATAACTGCGTCCTTCAATCTCTCGTGTAAGTTCCATAGACAGTGTAGTTTCTCCATCGGCAAAATAGCGCAAAAGCACCTCACGGCTAAAAATCCTGGTATATCGCTCTTGCATCTCCTCCGTTGCAAGCTCCCTATATACTTGGTCAAAATAATCCTGCGCCGTCTTAGCAGCCCCCATATTTTTTTCAACTTTCGAAAAATTACTCTTATAATCTAAGATGGTGTTTTTTGTCAAATTTACATTAATAGAAGCCATCGTCGCCTTTTGCATCGCTTCTCGATAAGACAATTCCTCCTGATATCTCTTTTCAGCCTCTTTTTCTTTTGTCACATCATGCCCTACACAGTATGCCTTAACCGGCTTTCCATCCACACCAAAAATATTGGTATAAATCACCCGCTCACACCAAAATTCATCATCTTTTTTGTCACGAATCCAGAGATCGGCAGTCATTTCCTGCTCTCCATTCTTCAACTTCTCTATCATATCAAAAAATAAAGGCGCGCTGTCTTCGCGAATGTGCCCTTCTGCAACAACTGAATGCAAATAATCCGTAATAACAGGATTTTTAGGATTTGCTTTTGGAGATGTGGAAAAAATAGTCATGGTATCTGCACTGTAATCATACTCCCAAATATTGATATTAGAAGATTTTATGGCAGCAGCATAACGCAATTCGCTTTCACGAAGTGCCTGCTCCGCCTTCATCTGTTCATGAACATCGGTAAAAACCGTATATAGAACAGGTGGTTCGCCTTCTACCTCCATCAGCTGTCCAGATACATTAATCCAACGATAACTACCGTTCTTTTGCAGAACACGATGAATATAATTAAATTTGTGCTTTTCTGCATAGGCAGTTTCAACAGCCTCCCTTAAGCCTTGCCTGTCATGGGGATGAAAGATATCAAAGGTAGATTTGCTAGTTACCTGACCATATTCGGATTTTGTCATTCCACAAAGCACGTACACGCCATCACTGATAAAAATAGGTGTGATTTTTTCGTCCCATCGATACATACCCACACCTCCGGGAATGGAATTGACCAAAATTTCATACTTCTTTGCGCCGGTACAAACAGCCTCTTCCATCTCCTTTTGTGCCGTAATATCTGTGTAGTACGCATAAACCAACTCATCGCCCTTTTCATTCACCATATGCTGTGAACACTGATTGATCCAAATAAAATTTCCGTCCTTTTTGTTCATGCGATAAACAGCTTCATAAAATGTGGAATCACCCTTTCTCTTAGCGGCCAACTCCTTTAGCCAACCCATATCTTGGGAATAGATATAATCCCATGCAGACTTCTGCAATATCTGACTGGATTCCTCTTTACCCACAAATCCCAACATTTCGCAAAATTTTGCATTGGCAAAAACAATACGATAATCCGGATACGCAGTCACAATAATCAGTCCGATTGGGAGAGAAAGATCCATTAAACCCTCTTTTATTTCCGAAAATTTTTTCATACTTCTTCTCCAAATGTATTTATATTTTCAACTTCCGTTACATCTACCGCAACCTCCAAGTGGACAATGGTTCCGTTACGGTTTATATTTTTTCCACGCATTAAAAGAATCGTTGCTGTGTTTGGCACATGAAACAACCGTGTGTATACTTTGTCTTCCGACATTTTGGGCAAAGAACAAAAAGCACAGGGTGCCGTCTTGTGCATTAAAATCTCATAACATTTTCTACCCTTACATGCATCCCGGGTTACGCCTGCAAATTTACAAAGGCTTTCATTTGCATAAATCAGTTCATAGGTATCTTTATCACAAGCATAAATGCTGTCGTTAATGGCATCCAAAACACTCTCTGCATCGTTAATCCATCTGGTAATAGAGGTAGATGCCGACTCTTCCCCATATACGGAAACCTTATTTCTGCCACGGCATTTGGCATTATATAAAGCCTTATCTGAATTTTGATAAAGCATCTCAAAAGAATGCGCTTGCTGAGAAGAAACGGCAATGCCTACCGAGCAAGTAATGTCTATATTTTTTCCATCAATCTCAATATCGGACATACGCTCACAAAGCTGATGCGCTTTATTCTCAATCAATTCCACATTGGGAATATCTTCAATAAATACGGCAAATTCATCTCCGCCCATACGCACAACAATATCTTCCTTCCTAAAAAACGAGCGAAGCTTTTGGGCAACTGCACAGATTACTTTATCACCATAATCATGTCCGCAGGAATCGTTAATTTTTTTAAAATTATCAATATCCAGCATCATCATTGCACAAGTGCCTACCGTTCCCTCTAAACACTGTATAATCATCCCTTCGGCACTGACTCGATTGATGAGTCCTGTCATTAGGTCTGTTTTTACCTGCTCTGACATGGTGTTGTATTCTTTCACCATTTCCTTAAAACGATGATTGGACTCCAGCACATTTTGCACACGGCGTGTAACCACTGCTGAAATAAAAGGTTTCACAATATAATCGTTTGCACCTAGAGAAAAAGTGCTAATCTGTTGCTCAGGGCTGTCATCGGCAGTGATCATAATAACAGGAATACCATCCAATTGGGGTACGCTTTTTTTATTTTTTAAAAATTCTTTCCCGTCCATAACAGGCATGCTGATATCCAATAAAATCAAATCAATTTGATTTTGTTTGTCTTGTAAGATTTCCATTGCCTCTGCACCGTTTTCTGCTTCTAAAAAAACAAACGTATCTTTTAATATTTTCTTTAGAACCATGCGATTAATGGCTACATCATCTACAATCAATACTGTGCAGTGATTGTGGTTATTGGCCAATAAAGACACCCGATATTTTTGAAGCTCACAGTCAAGCTCTTTACGCATGGTAATATCAGACAATTCTCCAATTAAAATATGTCGATTACCCACCATAGAAACATACCGCAATTTAACATAAATCCATACAGGCGTACCGCTTACATGGTGACGCATGTATTCGCATTCTACCATTCCCTGCGTTTCCACGCAGGTCCGGAAAGCATTTAACAAGGGCATGCGATATCCTTCGTCAACCACACTTAAAATGTTGGTTGCTATTGCCAGTATATCATCATGCCCCAGCAGTGCATAATAGGCTTCATTGACCCGGATGATTTCAATCTGATCATCCATAAATTCATAAATAACAGCTGCCTGCAAGGCATTGCTAAATAACAGTTTCATCTCATGATTAAATGAAAACAAATTATCGTAGTAGTCATTGTCACTATTTGGGCGGGTAAGCATTTCAGTGCCCCGAGATACGTGGCAACAAAGTGTCTCATACTCCTGAACAGGCATAGGGCGCGCATAATAATAACCTTGCACATAATCGCAACCCACACTTCTTAAAAAATCCACCTGTTCCGCCGTCTCTGCGCCTTCAGCAATGACGGGAATATTGAGCCATTTTGCCATGCGAATGACGGAAGCAATAATGTTCTCCCCCCGCCCGCGCACTTCCGTTTCAGATAAAAACTGCATATCAATTTTTAAAACATCAATGAGGATATCCTTTAATAAGCTAAGTGACGAATATCCGCTTCCAAAATCATCCATCATAATGGTGAAGCCGTGATTTTGCAACTGTGTCATGGTTTTTTTCATGGCAATGGGATTGTCCGTATAAGCGCTTTCGGTTAGTTCCAGCTTTAGCAAGGTGGGTTCAAGTTCGTATCGTCTAACCAGTTCCAACAACATTTCTACCAAGTTGGGATTATAAACATTTACGCGAGAAACATTCACCGAAATAGGATAAGGTTTCATTCCTTGAGATCGCCAATTATGAAGATATTTACACACCTGTTCCCACACATAATAATCAAGCTTCGTAATAAAACCATTGCGTTCAAAGATAGGTATAAACTCACCGGGAGAGATCATTCCCTTCTTCGGATGTTTCCATCGAACCAACGCTTCTCCTCCACAAGGTAAATTGGTGTGAATATTATATTGAGGTTGTAGGTAAACTTCAAATTCTTCATTTTTCAATGCAAAATTCATGTCATTGGTGATCTCTTGCTCTGTGGTTAATGCCACACTCATGCTCGCGTTATAATAAGCGTAAAAATCAACATAATTTCCCTTGCAAATTTTTGCAGCAAGAGTCGCTCTATTGTACATTTCCTCAATAGAAATTGTAGGATCCTCTATAACGTATAGCCCAATGGATGGCACAATATCATAATTCGGATTGTACTTCGCAAGAGTTTTCTTAGATTGTAGGACCATATTTTCCACATTTATTTTTTCATAAGGTATACATAGCCCAACAATATCAGATTCAATTCTTCCATAAGTTGCTTTTTCACACGTCTTTGCATCCTCCGCTAGGCACCTTGCAATATAAATCAGCAACTTGTCTCCCTCTGCAACGCCAAAAAAAGAGTTGATCAGTTGGAAGCGATCTACATCAAAACGAAGAAAGACAAAACACTCCCCACGATTCCCGTCAAGCATTTCACGAGTGGCGGAAAAAAATTTCGGCTTATTATAAATACCGGTTAAGGCATCATATTCCGATAAATATTTTAGTTGTTTCAGTGCAGAAAGCTGACTTCTGTCAATTGCATTTTTCAACCGAAACATAATAATTTTCGCATTATATGGTTTTGAAACAAAATCCCATGCGCCAAGAGCCAACGCTTTTATTTCGCTCTCATTATTGCTTTTATCTGTAGTCACAATGACTGGCAAATTACCGTAGCGAACCTGTTTTCCAACAAATTCTAAAAAGCTATACCCATCCATAACAGGCATAGCAAGATCAAGCATAATGGCGGAAACTTCGTCAGCATGTTCTTCTAACAAATTTAACGCAACTTGTCCGTTTTCAGCTTGAAGTACGGTGTATTCTTCAGATACTATCTTTGCAAGAATGGTTCTATTGACAACATGATCATCAACTACCAAAATAGTTTTTAAAGAAGGCATGCGAATACCCCCATTGTAATTTTTTTTATAAATACACACGTGATTTTAAGGTTTGCTTTCACCTGATTTCGATTTCTGCTGTTCATAGTGTCTCCTCCTTACAATGGAACAATCTGGCATCCTACACACCCTTTTAACCAATGTATGATATTCCAGATTAAGGATTCCTCCATGTGATTTCTTCTTTATCATATAGGAACTATTGTTAGATTGTTTCAGATGGCAGTTCCGTGTATTTCAAAGAAAATCCTTGATTTATTGGCCTTCACAGTCAATGTTTTCAAACAAAACCCAACTAGTTCTTTACTTCCCTATTTAAAAAATATTTTGAATTTTTCTACTTTATTTCCCATGTTTTTCCTTTTTATAAGTATGCTAACACTTAAATTATAAGCACTGATCAAAATAAAGTCAATGAAATAACCAAAAGTCTTATGTTCTCAACCAATAAATATTTCCAGCATCTCATATAATTGTTCTGTCTCTATAGGTTTTGTCAAATGATCGTTCATACCGGCATCCATACTTTTTTGAACATCCTCTGGAAATGCATTGGCTGTCATGGCAATAATGGGAATTTTTTTTGCTTGGGGATGCTTACATTTCCGAATGGCTTGGGTCGCTTCATATCCATTCATCACGGGCATTTGAACATCCATTAAAATAGCATGAAATGTGCCCTCCTCACTTTGTAAAAATGCTTCATAACCGATTTGTCCGTTATCGGCCACGGTCACAAGGACTCCTTCTTTTTCTAAAATTCTCCTTGCTACCAATTGGTTCATAGGATGATCTTCGCAAAGCAACACATGGACACCTGACAAATTCAACGAATCCCCGGGAACTTTTTCATCATCACCTTCTTTATCTGATTGCACTTGCATGAAGCGTAGCGGAAGTTCTATTACGAAAGTAGTGCCCACCTGAAGCATGCTATGTACTGAAATTGTCCCACCCATATAATCCACAATGCTTTTCACAATGGAAAGACCTAGCCCAGTGCCTTCTACTTGTGAAGTCATGGGGTTCTGTGCACGATAGAAGGGTTCAAAGATATGATGCTGCTGCTCCTGACTGATTCCTATGCCGTTGTCCGAGATTTCAAAACGATAGAGACCTATATTTTTATTTTCCAATGGAGATTCAGTCAGACGGTAGATAATGCTTCCATTCTCCTGGGTAAACTTCAGCGCATTGGTAAGAATATTGTCAATCACTCTGTGAATCCGCACAATGTCCCCCACGCAACAATCATGTATAATATCCAGAGATAGTGTAATGCTTTGATTCTTTTTACTTGCCAATGCCCGCGCTCTACTTGCAGCAAGTTTCAGTTGCTCTGAAAAGAAAAATGACTCACTGGTTAAAACCATCTTTCCGCTTTCAATTCGATTCATATCTAAAATATCTGTAATCATAGAAAGCAATAAAGTCGAAGATTGTTGAATCACCTGCAAACTTTCATGTACTTGCCGTTCATTACGCTCATCCTCAATGGCAAGGTTGCACATGCCGATGATGGCATTCATGGGCGTTCTAATATCATGGCTCATGGAGGAGAGAAATTTTGATTTGGAACTGTTTGCCTGTTGCGCAATTGCCAAAGATTCAGACAATGCAATTTTCTGTTTTTCCTGCTGCACAAGCATATCCGTTACATCCGCACGGCTAAAAATCACGATGCCGGCGTCTCTATCATGCATGGCAAATCTGGTTTGTTTGGTGCGAATTTCGCCGCTGGCTTCTCGTAAATGGTAGGTGAATTCGTAGCTGTCTTTATCCTTTAATTGCTGTACTACATTTTCAACGGACATTTTTTCTGCGTAAAGATCTCGATCCTGGTCTACAATATAATGTTCTGTTGTGCTCTGTATGGCATCTGTATAAGAATAGGGAATGCCGTATTGATAATCCCTAAGTAACATACTTTGATTTTTGCTGTTATAGAACACGGTGGTATTCCAATGAAGGTTAAGATGAGCCACAAAATCATAGTCAAATTGAATGACTGAATCCAAAACCTGCTCTTGCATCTTATTTGCTGAAACGTCTGCCATCGTCAAGAATCCGATGAGCTCATTGGTTTCCGGCTGCAATGCCGTATCCACGTGAACAGAAATCCAACGGATTCCTTTTCCGTCACCCAGATTGAGAGTGCAGTCATAGTCATGCTGTGTAATGCCCAATTCAAAACTGTTTTTCATATTTTCATTGAGAAATGTTTTGCAGAAACCATGCTTCTGCTCTTCATTGGGAATCAGAGAAGCAATACCACAGAAAAATTCTTCACGCACCATGCCAAAGCGATGTTCCATATCTAAACCGGTCTTATCTTCCACTTCCAAAATCACATTACGTGTCACGTTACAATGCCCCGCAAGAATTACATTTTCACCTAAGGTGCTGTATCGGTATTTGATGGCTTCTTCATATTTCCGCTTGGCTTCCATTTGGTCTGTCACGTCAACTGCGCTGCCCAATGCATAAATAGGTTTTTCCTCTCCATTGGGTACAATCGTATAAGTACAACGCTTCCAAACATAATTTTGCGTGCGAACGTCCCATAGGCGTACTGTGACAGACACTTGGGAATCTCCACTATGAAGCTTTCTATAAAAATCACGAAAGCGTTCCACATCATCGGGGTGACACAATTTTTTCTCAATAAGGCTATCCGGTATGTTGGGAATTTCTCTGGCATGTACCCCATAAATATCTTCCGTATTGTGATTTTGAATGATGGTATGCCTTGGAAGATCGTACATCCACGTATCAATATTATTTTGTTCCAAAACAGTAGAAAAACGACCTTCCAATTCTTTGTACTCGTTAATGCTTTCCGCTGTAGCAACCGCCCAGAAAGGCTTGTCATATTCGTCAAACAGTGTGGTGAAACGAACTCGTTTCCAGACCAAATCCCCTTTTGCATCAATGGTCTTAATATCTGCATTGGCGGTAGGCTCTCCTCTTTTCACTGCCTGTACCAACAAATCATACCGTTCAATACTGTCCGGATGAATCGTGCCCGATCTATAAAGGCTTTCCGGATAATTTTCAATGACTTCATCTAACGTATATTCGGTAGTAGAAATAGCATTTAAATACGCTCTATTGTTTGCAAAATCATATTCCCAATAGGCAAGACCCGCATGGTCAATCGCAGCCGCCAACTTTTTTTGTGTTTTACTCAGTTCAAATTGAGTCTTTTTTTGTTCGCTGATATCCACAAACACACAGTAAAAATTCTTCCCTTCTTCCGGATTTTCTAAAAGTTGCCCTCGAATTAAAACCCATTTGACTGTTCCGTCTTTACAAATGAGTCTTTGTTCGTGTTCTACAGATGTGGAGCCTTTTACAAGCTGCGCAGAAACAGTATGTAAAATGCCCGATAAGTCTTCCGGGTGCGTCACAGCAGACATTTTATTACCCATGGCGGTAAATTCTTCTTTCGTATAGCCCAAGAACTCAAAGAGGCCGTCATTGGCAGAAATCACCGTCCAATGGTCATCAAATTTGCACCGGAAAACGGCACCGGGGATATTGTTGTAAATCTGCGTAATTTCATTTGCAGCTTTTTTTTCTTCGGAAATATCAGAAAGATAAATAACATAAGCCGGAACGCCCTGCCACTCAATAGAATAAGAAACGACGGAATAATATTTTGACAAGAAATCCAAGTACACTTCATGTGACTCCCCGGTATTTTCTCCTGCGGTGGCAAAGCAGTTATCACATGGCCCATCCAAGTGCCTTAAGGCACAATAACATTTTTTGCTTAGATAGTTATGAATGCCCACGTCTGCAAAAATTTGCTCCATTTCGTTGTTTGCATACAGTAATTCATAGGATTCCTGTTCTATCACATAAACACCATTGGTGGATCGCCGCAGAATATCGGAATAAAGCCGTGATTCATCCCACAGTCTCAGCTCTTCCTGTTGGGATAACCCTTGTTCATGAACCAAATTATGACTACTATTTTTCATCCAAAACACCTTCCTTCCGGTACTGTTTGTCTTGAAACAGAGCAAATTCCAATTCATCTAACAACTCTTTAGAAGCGCCCTTTTCTTTCGCCAATGCCAACACCGTCACAGAAGCCAAGGGATTTGGCCTCGCTCTCCCGTTTTCCCAACGATTTATAGTAGAAAAACTAAGATGAATTGCCTGAGCAATTTCCACCTGTGTCATACCTATTTCTATTCGCATTTGTTTTAATATATCAGAAAGTTCCATTTCTTCACCTCACAAATTCATATAGAGAACACTATATCGCATTCTCTATATTTTACAGAAAAATGATCAATTTGTCAATGAAATCATAGTCCCGCCTTTCCTGTCATAAGATAATGATAGGAGGTGAGGTAAATTTGAAAAATTTACAAATCGTTGGCGCTCTTTTTACGCTAATCTTGGGAA
>JAVVUJ010000062.1:0-11274 GCA_036653195.1 Anaerovorax sp.
AAAGTCCTGGGCTACGACCCTTACATGTCTGTAAAATCGGCTCATGAACTTTCCAGCAGCGTGGAAATCTTCGATATATTAGATGCCGTTTTGCCCAAATGCGATTATATTACCATTCACGTTCCTTTTATGGAGAGCACAAAAGGATTGATTAACGCAAAGGCCTTTGCTATGATGAAAAAAAAGGTTTGTCTATTAAATTTTTCCAGGGATCAGATTGTAAAAGACGAAGACTTAACGGAAGCATTGACTGACGGAAAAGTAAGAAAATATGTAACCGACTTCCCCACCGACCAATTTATCAATACGGAAAACGTGGTATGCATCCCTCATTTAGGGGCTTCCACAAAAGAATCCGAAGAAAATTGTGCCAAGATGGCTGTAGATCAATTGATGAACTATTTGGAAAACGGCAACATCTCAAATTCAGTAAACTTGCCGGACTGCTCCTTGGGCGTGTGTTCCACACAGGCCAGAATTGCCATTTTCAATAAAAATATACCTGCCATGTTAGGTAAAATCACAGGTATATTGGCAGACATGAATATTAATATCAGCGATCTTCTAAACAGAAGCAAAGGTGATTTAGCGTATACGTTAATCGATGTAGACGCGCCTGTGAATGAAGAAGCATTGAAACAAGCACTGAACATAGATGGCATTATCAGTGCCAGAGTTATTTAGTCTCTGACCAAGCCACATTAAATTGGATGCCCACCACAAGAATATAACCCAATATATAAAACCAAAATAACAACGCTACAATGGAAGCCAGACTTCCGTAAAGGATGTCATAATTGGCAAATACACGAACGTAGTACGTATAAATACCCGTTGCCAGGAGCATGCCCACTGAGGCCAAAATGCTGCCTGGCAATATTTCTCTAAATTTCACTTTTTCAGTAGGCAATGAATAGTAATTATAACTGATCATCAAGAAATAAAGTGCCAAAGAAATAGGCCATCTGACCAAATACCAAAAACTATCGAGAATAAAGGTAATGCCTAAAAATTCCTCTGCATAAGCCGTCATCACATGAATGATTAGTTCTCCGTACACTAAAATCAGCAAACTGAACACCAAGGTAAACAGGGTAAATACAATGTTTTTTATGGCTCTCAGCCGCTCTCTAATATATCCCTTTCCTGAAGCCGCTCCCGTGAATGTATAATTTGCAATCTGCGACATGGAAAACTGTGCTTTTGAAGCAGCCCAAAGTGCCACAACAATCAAAGCGATACTCATCGCGCCGGAAGAAGATCGATAAATCAGCAATTCAGAAAGAACTTCTGTCACTTCAGAAGACATATATTCATCCAGAAACAAGGTCATGGCATCTGCCGAAACAGAAAATACCCCTAAAATCTGTCCCAATAAAATCCCAATGGGCACCAAGGACAACAAAAAGAAATACGCCAATTCAGCCGCAACTCCCTGAAAATAAGGATCCATCATCTTCTTTACTACCAATAATGATAGATGCAACATTCTTTTCTTCTTCATGCTTCCCCCAACTTGCCTCTCCTTCTTTCTATGCTAAAACCCAATCCCAGGCAACTTATAAAAGCACCCTACTTCATGGATTGCAACTGTTCCCTCAGCTTTTCCAAAGCCTTTCCTCGATGGCTAACTCTGTTTTTTTCTTCTGCCGTCAACTGCGCATAGGTCTTTGTAAATCCATCAGGAACAAAAAGAGGATCATATCCAAAACCGCCATCTCCTCTTTCTTCGTCAATAATCCGACCCGGACATTCTCCTCTTGCCACTATTTTTTTACCGTCCGGATAAATCATGGTAATGACAGATACAAACTTTGCCGTCCGCTCTTCAGCCGGTATGTCCTTCAATAACCGGACTAATTTACCATTGTTTTCTCTATCTGCCCCTTCCCCCTCTACACCGGCAAACCTAGCAGAATACACCCCCGGTGCCCCGTCAAGAGCATCTACCACAATGCCGGAATCATCTGCAATGGTAGTTTTTCCTGTATATTCCATAATAACCCTTGCTTTTTTTTCAGAATTGGCTTCAAAGGTATCCCCATCCTCTACAATCTCAAAATCAGGAATACCTGCCTCTTCTCTGGATATCACCTCCATGCCAAATTGCTTTGTAATGGATTCAATCTCTTCTATCTTATGTTTATTCTGTGTCGCTACAATTATTACCATAAACCCTCACCTATTATACGTTTTTGTGCTTCATTTAAAACCTCACAGCCTTTTGCCGCCAAAGCCAACATTTCCGCCAATTTTACGCCGTTGAAAGGTGCCTCTTCACCGGTGCCCTGCAATTCAATATAGTCCCCTGCATCGGTCATGACCATATTCATATCCACCATAGCCGTGGAGTCTTCAGCATAACAAAGATCTAAAAGCACTTCATTTTCTACCACACCCACGCTGATTGCCGACACGTAATTTTTAACGGGGATAGCTTCCAGTTCTCCCGCTTCTTTCATTTTTTTCATGGCTTCTACCATGGCCACAAATCCACCTGTAATAGAAGCGGTACGTGTGCCGCCATCGGCTTGGATCACATCGCAGTCAATCCAAATCGTCTTTTCACCCAGCTTTTTCATATCCACCACAGACCGTAAAGATCGTCCGATAAGCCTTTGTATTTCCATAGTTCTTCCATCTATCTTTCCTTTGGAAGAATCCCTCTTTTTTCTGTCTCCCGTTGAACCGGGCAACATGCCATATTCAGCTGTAATCCAACCCTGTCCCGTTCCCTTTAAATGTCTGGCCGTAGACGGTTCAACCGTTGCGGTGCAAATTACTTTCGTATTGCCCATCTCAATGAGAACGGAACCGGCCGGATGCATTAAATAATGGTTTGTAATGGTAACGGGTCTGATTTCATCAAAATTTCTTTCATCTATTCTATTCATATATCTCCCTTTATCTGTATTAAATCAGCTTGTCTTCATTATGACACTTTCTACGATATTGGATACTTCTTCACACGCATCACAGCATTTTTCCAAATAATGAAGTGTCTGATCCCATGCTAAAATCTCAATAGGATCTTTGCTTTCTGTATACAAACTACGTGTACTCTTTGTAAACAGATCATCTCCCACCTCTTCCAACCGATTTACTTCCAAAATCAGGTCGTTAATTTTTTGGGAGGTTCTAAAGTTATGAAATTCTTCCAACATGTGTTTTAGGCTGTTGCAACATTTCACAACCACTTGGGTAAACTGTTTCCCTTCTCCACGAATGGATTGAATGTTAAACATATACAACCTGAGCAATACATCTTCTACCGTATCCGTCACATTGTCGATGGCCTCTGTCAAATCTATAATATCCTGTCGTTCAATAGGTGTTATAAATTCCCGAGCCAACTTGTTCATGAGAATGCTTCTTTGAATATCGCCACCATGCTCTATGGCATGCATTTCATCCATGGTTTCTTCCAGTTCTTCTGTGTCAAATTTATGGAAAATTTTATCCAGTAAAATCGCCGCTTCACAAGAATAGTCTACCAACTCCACAAACCCCTGAAAATAATCTACATGTCTTCTGCGGTTCATACGCCCACCCTCCTTATTCATATCACATTGATTAAAAATACAGTCAATCCATAGGCGATGATGCCACAGCCCGGAAAAACCAAAATGAGAGAAATCAACATTTCCCGAAACACTTTAAAATCCAAAGAATAAAATCCCTTAGCCGCTTCTACGCCTAGCAACGCCGAAATTTTCGTATGTTTCATGCTCATGGGAATCCCCCATAAAGATGCACCAAACAAACAGAGTGTTGCTCCTAAATCAATAGAAAATCCTTGATATTTTTCCACCTTAATACTGAGCAATCCCACCGCTTTGCGCATTCTTCTCCCGCCGTAAAAAGTACCCATTGCCATAAATGCGCCGCACAAAACCACAAGCCATAATGGCACGTAAAAGTTCTCACTCATGACATGATCTGCAGATAAGAATATCCCAATAAGAAACACGCCCACAAATTTTTGCCCATCTTGTGCACCATGCATAAATGATAAGGCAGCTGCACTGGCAATTTGTCCATGTTTAAAATGTACAAATGTTTTTCGTCGATCCACAAACCCAAAAATTTTAGCCGTCACTTTGATGATCAGCCACCCCCACAAAAAAGCGATGACCAATGAGAGAATGATCCCATAAAGAACCTTCGTCCATTGCCCAAAATTTATGCAAAAAATATTCCCACTGACAGCAACAGCCGCTCCCGTAATTGCAGCAATTACAGAATGGCTTTCACTGGTAGGAATTTTATATTGATAGGCGAGGAGTGTCCAAATCATCATAGCAAGCAACGCTGAACACAAACCGATGATGGAATGACGATAGGTGCCATTAAAATCCACCAACTCATAAATAGTCTGTGCCACTTTCATATTCACTGCAGTTACGGCAACCAACCCTAATAAATTGAAAACTGCCGCCATCACCACTGCATTTTTAGGGTTTACGGAATGGGTGGAAACGCAAGTAGAAACGGTACTACCTGCATCCATTCCCCCATTTAGGATAATCACCAATAACGTTAACACGGTAATTACCATCAGGGTGGGATTGATTATCATTTCACTTAAAAATTCTCCAAACGAAATCGTCATAGCATCTCCTTCTCTAAGAACAGTACTATAATAGCATCATTCCCTTGATTTTTCAACCTACTTTTTATCCCTTTCAGCCTGCGTTTCATGCATATTGGTCTGTTTTCAATTTACTTTTCACCTTGCAACAACAATTGATTTTCTATCAGCAGTCGAACCTCTTCTCCAATGGTTCTGGACTGCTCTTTTGTCATGTCTGTGGTGGATATGGGTGGTAAAATGGTCAATTTCACAGTTTGTGGCTTAATCCAATTTCCATTGGCTTCCATAATTTTATAAGAACCATCAATGACAACCGGAATAATAGGCACTTTCGTCTTAAAAGCCATTTTAAATGCACCGGACTTAAACTCGCCCAAAGGTCCACCTTTTCCTCGGGTTCCCTCGGGAAAGATGATCACGGATTTCCCCTGTTTTAAGTTTTCTTCCGCTTGCCCCAATACCTTAATACTCTGTCTGGGATTTTCCCGATCTATAAACACACAGTCAAACAGCTTCATCCAAGTGGAAATAAATGGCATTTTTTCCATTTGCACCTTTGCAACAATACTCTTTGGACTGTCCAACTTTGCCAACAAAATAGGAATGTCGAAATTCCCCTGATGATTGCTCACATAGAGTGCCGGTTCTTTTGGAATGTTTTCCAACCCCTTGACCGTCACTTGAACACCCGCCACTTTCAGCAATCTGGATGCCCAACGGTAAACCACTTGATTCACATTGGCAAGTAGTTCTTCTTCTTTTCCTTCTTCTTTTAATTTCTGATCCCTTTTCATTTTCGGTACCAATCCAATTAAATAGGTCCAAAAATAAATAAACCACCAAATTGTTCTCATCTGTCAATTCTCCTCACTGCTTTACAGGTTCTATTCAAAGCCCTATCTTCTTCTATAGGGTTTTGGCTCCCTTTTTTCTAAAAATGCGGACATGCCCTCCACCTTATCTTCCGTATTGTGACAAGATACAAAGATATTCGTATCCAATTCATATCCCTGTTCCAAATTCAATGCATCACTTCCATTGATGGCAATCTTCATATTTTCCATGGCAATGGGTGCCATCTTTGCAATCTGTTCCGCTAATTCATAGGCTTTCTCCAATGCCTTGCCCTTATCTGTTACAAACTCTACAAGGCCTAACTGCAACGCTTCTTCCGCTTCTATTAACCGTCCCGTATACATAAGCTCTTTGGCTCTGGATATGCCCACCACACGAGGCAGTGTTTGTGTGCTTCCCCAACCCGGCGTAGCCGCAAGTTTAACAGTAGGTGCCCCCAACTTGGACGTTTTGGAAATAACCGTCATATCGCTGACCAAAACAAGTTCTAATCCACCCCCCAATCCGTGACCTTCTACGGCGCAAATCACCGGTACTCGATGGTTATAGATGGCTTCCATACAAGCTTTTCCTTGTTGGGCAAAAGCTTTCGCCGATTCTCCTTTTAGGGTTTTCTCTACACCGATATCGCCCCCTGCCGTAAATATTTTTCCACCTGCCGCCGTTAAAACCACACATCGAATCTCTAAATCTTCCTCAGCCATTTCCATGGCTTTTGTCAAATTTGAAATCATAGGGAGATCTAAAATATTTAAGTTCTCCGGTTTATTTATGGTAATGGTGCAAATATGTCCTTTTTTTTCATAGTGCACAGTTCCTATATTTTTGTTCACCTGTTCCATCCTGTCTGTTCCTTTCCTTTATCCTCATGACAATTCATCTTCGCTTATTTATTATAGACTAGTTTAGAGGTGATGGGAAGTGGTATACTAGAATAATCCCTTATGGATTGATCCTTTTACAATTTTAATCCAATGGAAATGGAGGTCAAAAATGAAAGTTTTAAAAAAAGCAGGCATTATTGGTGGTGCCGTCATCGGTGGTGCCATCGGCGGAACCCTTTCCGTCATCGGAAAAGTTTCCAACAAAAAATTCGTAGATCAATTGGGTTCCAGCATTATAGATTCGACGATTTTAACAGGTAATATTGCCGGTACTGCCGCCAGCGGTGCTGCCGAAATGATTGCAGGTACCGTAAAAAAAGACGATACCCAAAAAAATCAAGGGAAGACCGAACTAAAAAAAGCCGGCGGCAAGGTGGTTCATAATTTTGTGTATAATTTCAAAACCGTAGCCGACAGCGGCGGTGAAATTGTAGACGGAATGAAAAAAAAGGACCACAAAAAAGTGGTCCGAAGTACAAAGAGATTGGCCAAATTAATTTTAGTAGGTGCCATTACCACAGGCGCCGTTCTATTAGATGAGGAAGAGGAAGAACAAGGGCAACAAGAACACACAACGCCTACAGACTGACTTTATCTAAAATCCCCATGAGCTTTGCCATGACAATGCCATAATTTGTAATGGCAATGCCCTGTTCTTTTGCGGCTGCAATTCTACTCAGTACATGCTGCCTATTAAACATGCACGCCCCACAATGGATAATCAAATCATAACCCTTTAATTCTTTGGGGAAATCACTGCCACTGACCATATCAATGGTCAAGTTTTCCCCATATTTTTTCCGCAACATAGCGGGAATTTTTACCCTGCCAATATCTTCAGATAAAGGCGCATGGGTGCAAGCCTCTGCAATTAACACTTTGGATTGCTCCGTTAATTTGTCAATTGCACCGGCACCTTCTATAAACGTTTTTACGTCCCCCTTGTATTCGGCAAACAGTACCGAAAAAGAGGTGAGCAGGCTGCTTTCCGGTTTTTTTTCATATACTTCTTTGAAAGCTTGTGAATCTGTAATCATCAGTTTGGGTTCTTCAGCCAACGTCTCCAAGGTTCGCGTCAGCAATTGCGTGGTACAGCTGACCACCACACACTGCCTGTCCAAAAGATCTCTGATGGTCTGCACCTGAGGCAAAATTAAACGTCCCTTTGGTGCTTGCAAATCCTGAGGCATCACCAATAGCACCAAGTCGCCTTTTTCCACCAAATGTCCTGTAATGCTTTCTTTTTCAAAGCTGCCCTTAAAGCTTTCCATCAACATTTTTTTTAAATCTTCAATGCCCTTTCCTGTCTTTGCGCTGATTTGCAAAGGTTCTTTTCCGCACAGTTCTTTTATGGCATTCCACTCTGCCCCAAAAGCGTCTGCCTGTATTGTTGGCAACTGCCCTTGGCTTAAATCCCCTTTATTGATTACCGGCACAAAAGGAATGTTTTTCTTCTTTAATTCCGCAATCCAGCGTTTTTCATAATCCAAGCCACCCGGACTCAGCAATAGAATCGCAATATCGGTCTTCGCCAGTGTCTCCTTTGTCTTTTCAACACGAAGAAATCCCAATTCTCCCTCATCGTCAAACCCGGCTGTATCAATGAGCACACAGGGTCCCAAGGGATGGATTTCCATGGATTTATACACAGGATCTGCAGTCGTTCCCGGATGAGGCGAAACCAGGGCAATGTCTTGCCCTGTGATGGCATTGATCAAAGAAGATTTTCCACTGTTTCTTTTTCCCAACAGGGTAATATGCAATTGATTGGCTCTCGGTGTCTCGTTGAGTCCCATGGATTACCTCTTTTCACTTTCGGGCATTTGCAATTCTCTCTCTATGGTTTTCAGTCCCTTTTCAATGGTATCCGGTGCCGCATAATCCTTTAAATATTCTCTCAATGTGGCAATGGCATTTCCTTGACAATGTTTGGCAATTTGTCCCGTCTTTGCCAAGCGCATAAAATTGTCACCCGTTCGTCCTTCCCGATAGCAAGCCGTGCAGAAACTGGGGATGAATCCAAGGGTCAACAGCCAATTGACCACTTCGTCCAACGTTCTCGTATCACTCACATCAAATTGCGCCGAATTGTCTTCAGGCAACTCTTTTTCCGCATAACCTCCCACACTGGTAGACGATCCCCCGCTAATTTGTGACACGCCAAGTTCAATCACTTTGCTTCTCACCTTCTGAGATTCTCTGGTAGATATGATGATCCCTGTATAGGGTACTGCAATTCTTAAAATGGCAACGATTTTCTGGAAAATCTCATCGGGAACAGCATTGGAAAAATCGCCCACATCAATATCGTCTGCCGGGCAAATTCTTGGCACACTAATGGTATGGGGACCCACTCCTTTTGCATCTTCCAAATGCTTTGCATGCATCAAAAGACCGACAAAATCATACCTATACAAGTTTAATCCAAAGAGTACGCCCACACCAACATCGTTAATACCACCATCCATGGCTCGATCCATGGCTTCTGTATGATAGGCATAATCGCTCTTTGGTCCTGACGGATGCAATTCTTCATAGGCTTTCTTGTTATATGTCTCTTGGAATAAAATGTATGTGCCAATATTGGCTTCATGTAATTTTCGGTAATTTTCCACAGTGGTGGCCGCTATATTTACATTGACTCTGCGGATTTCTCCGTTCTTATGTTTGATGCTGTACACCGTATTGATGCATTCTAAAATATATTCAATTGGATTTTCTACAGGGTCTTCTCCCGCTTCCAGCGCAAGTCTTTTATGACCCATATCCTGCAACGCCACCACTTCTTTTACAATCTCTTCTTGGGACAATTTTTTTCTGTGAATGTGCTTATTTCCCGCATGGTAAGGGCAATATACACAACCGTTTATGCAGTAATTGGAAAGATATAAAGGTGCAAACATGACGATGCGATTTCCGTAAATTTTCTTCTTGATCTCTTTTGCCAATTGAAACATTTTATCAAGGAGATCCTGCTGGTCGCACTCCAAAAGCACGGAGGCCTCTTCATAGGTAATGCCCTTGCAAGCCTTTGCCTTTTCCAAAATTCTTAAAACTTCACCTCTGTTGTTCTTGTTTTTTTCTGCATAAGCTAAGGTTCTTAAAATTTCTTCATCATCAATAAATTCTGTTGCCACGGTTGATTTGCTGTTATACATGATTTTCTCCTTCTCTATTGCGCCCTCTTCACTACGTAACGCGCTCACTTTTTATCGGTTTGTTCGTTTATCATTTTTTATTTGTTTGCATACTTTTTTACAATTCTTGCTTCAAACCCTCCTGCTGAAATCTACCTAGGTATTTTTCCCAAACTTCTAATTAATTCTTCCAATTCTTTTCGTTCTTCCATCAAATTGGTCTTCCCTAATGGGGCAGGATAAATTTCGTAAAATTCTTTATAGGCATCCGGGGTTACCTTTCGCATAATCACGTTAGCCCCACAGGAAAACAAGTTGTTTTTTTCCTCACAGTCCAAAACCCCCAAAGAGGTGGTTGCCGGCAAATTGGCCTCCGGCAGTAAAATTCTGGCCAATGCCACCGCTCTTTTTGTCAGTTCCGTAGAACCGTTGGGGCTGTCTTTTAGTGTCGTTTCAGGATGAGCGATAAAAGGACCGATGCCTGCCATATGGCAACCGATTTCCTTCAATAAAAGGAGATCCTCCCCTATGGTTTCCATGGTTTGCCCCGGGAGGCCGATCATAAACCCGCTCCCCGTCTCATAACCTAGCTTCTTTAAGTTACGAAGACATTGGATTCGTGCTTCTAATGTTCCACAAGGATGCAAGGATTCATAAATTTTGGAATCGGCAGTCTCATGCTTCAATAGATATCGATCTGCACCGCAGTCTCTCCAATATTCGTAGTCTTCAAAAGTTCGTTCCCCACAACTCAAGGTAATGCGAATCCCTGATTTTTTCACTTCTTTTACAATTTCTCCTACAATTTCCCCTGTATAATAAGGATCTTCACCTGATTGCAGCACAATGGTTTTATAGCCTGCTTCAGCAGCCTTCAGACTTTGTGCAATGATTTCTTTTGCCTCCATTCGATATCGGACTGCTTTTGTATTGTGGCAATTTAATCCACAATAGCGGCAGGCTCTCTTGCAATAATTGGAGAATTCCAAAATCGCCCGAATATCCACCACCTCTTGTTTATGCAAATGCTGCAAGCGGTCAGCTTCCTGAAAATAAGGTGAAAAATCCGACTTTTCTAAAGCGGACACCAACTGTTTTTTCAGCCCATCCTCATGAAATAATCGGGTCATTGATCGCCTCCAGCCTTAGAATAGACGGTTTTAATACTGATTCCTTTAATCATGCCCAATTTCCCGGACAATGCGCTAATTTGATCATTGTTGGCATCTATAATCACGCTGATAATAGAAACCCCTTTATTCCGATAAGGAATTCCCATCCTGCCCACGATAAACTCTCCGTATTCGTGGAGCAAATGATTGATTTGATCTGTGGCCTCTGTGTCTTCCACAATAATGCCGATGAGTGCAATTCTGGTTTCCATATAATTTTCCTCCTTATTTTTTAATTCTTATCGTACCAATAGATTCCCCTTTTGGGAAAAATTCATGCCCAAAGGTGAAAAAAACATCCACACTTCAAAGGCGCGGTTTTCTTTAATCGGCTAGGCGGTAGCTACTTATTTATCTGCCACTTCCTACACCACCGCTAGGCCTACCTACAACAAAAAACTCCTATGCCGAAACATAGGAGCTTACATGAATAATCATCATAAATTCTCACAAATTGTTAATCTGTGTATCCTGTTTGATGTCTTTAGTCTGTAAAACCCTTTGTTCTTGGAACGAATCCTCAAATTCAGCAATCATTATGTTAATAATATCACAAACTCAAACAGTTGTCACTAAAAAATTTCTTTCCTTTTCTATTTTTTTGTTTCTTTTTCTAGTGCCTGTCTTTCTTT
>JAVVUJ010000063.1:0-11196 GCA_036653195.1 Anaerovorax sp.
AGACAGACATTATTTAAATGAAGGAGCCGCACCCATTGGTAGAGACATGAACAAAATCGGAGGATAAAGTGTAAAATGGAGAAAATCATGAATGAATTAACACATATAGATAAAAATGGAAGGCCGAAGATGGTGGATGTAGGTGAAAAAGCCGATACACACAGAGTGGCTGTTGCAAAAGGCAGCATCTATATGAATCCGGAAACTTTACAGCGGATTATAGGGGGAGAACTGAAGAAAGGTGATGTGTTGTCGGTGGCGCAAACCGCGGGTATTATGGCGGCAAAGAATACGGCCAATGCCATTCCCATGTGTCACAATATTTTCATTACGGGTGTGGAAATGGATTTTCTCATTGATGAAGAAAAATCAGCCATTCATATTGAGGCTATGACAAGCACCATTGGTAAAACCGGTATTGAAATGGAGTCGCTACATGGGGTGACCATTGCGGCACTGACTATTTATGACATGTGCAAAGCCATAGATCGGGGCATGCGCATTACAGATATTCGCCTTGTGAAAAAAGATGGGGGAAAGTCGGGACTCTTTCTAGGGGAATAGGAGAAATACAGAAAGACGTATATTGTATACAAACAACTTAAAGTATTGCAAAAGCAAAGTTACATGCTGTATAATGAACTATGGTTCAAAAAATGTTTAGCAGAATCTGTTGAAATAATGATGTTGGCTGGTGTGCGGTCTCATTGTATAAAAAATGGTGCAGTATGCCCGCAAATGAATAGAAATATGGAGGGAAAAATGGCAAAGGTAAAAATTACAGAAACGGTTCTAAGAGATGGACATCAATCTTTGATTGCAACGAGAATGACCACAGAGGAAATGCTTCCGATTTTAGAAGTGATGGATCATGTAGGCTACAATGCGTTGGAAGCGTGGGGTGGTGCCACCTTTGATTCTTGTTTGAGATTTTTAAATGAAGATCCTTGGGAAAGACTTAGAACCATTAGAAAGCATGTAAAGAAGACAAAGTTACAGATGCTTTTGAGAGGACAAAACCTTTTGGGATATAAGCATTATGCAGATGATGTGGTGGATGAGTTTGTAAATAAATGTATTTCAAACGGCATTGATATTATCAGGATCTTTGATGCTTTAAATGATACCAGAAATTTAGAAAGTTCCATTAAAGCCTGTAAAAAATATGGTGGACATGCACAAGCGACTATTTCCTATACAATCAGTCCTGTACATACCAACGAAATGTTTATTAAACAGGGAAAAGAATTAGAGCAGATGGGTGCGGATTCCTTATGTATTAAGGATATGGCAGGATTGCTCAGCCCGTACAATACGTATGAGTTGGTAAAGGCGTTGAAATCAGAGCTTAAGATTCCACTGGAATTGCATACTCATGCAACAAGCGGACTGGGAAGCATGACCTATTTGAAAGCAGCGGAAGCCGGTGTGGATATTATAGATACAGCCATTTCACCTTTTGCTGAAGGAACCTCCCAGCCACCTACAGAGCCTATGGTTGCCGCATTTGCAGGAACGCCTTACGATACAGGCTTAGATATGAAACTGTTGAATCAAATTGCGGAGCACTTTAAGCCAATCAGAGAAAAATATATTGCCAGTGGATTGTTAGATCCAAAGTTGATGGGTGTGGATATTAATACATTAATTTATCAAGTTCCCGGCGGTATGCTATCCAACTTGGTTTCTCAATTAAAACAATCCAATGCCATGGATAAGTTTGACGAGGTATTGCGTGAAGTACCAAGAGTGAGAGAAGACCTTGGATTCCCACCACTTGTAACGCCTTCAAGCCAAATTGTCGGAACGCAAGCTGTGTTGAATGTGGTGATGGGTGAACGTTATAAGATGATACCAAATGAGTTAAAGCAGGTGGTAAAGGGTATGTATGGAAAAACCACCCTTCCAATCAAACCGGAAGTCGTCAAGAAAGTTTTGGGTGATGAACCACAGATTACTTGCAGACCGGCTGATTTAATTGAACCGGAATTGGAGAATGTAAAGAGGGATGTGGCGGAATACGTGGAACAGGATGAGGATGTTTTGACAAAGGCTATGTTCCCGGGACCTGCTGTTGAGTTCTTTAAATACAGAAATGCACAGAAATATGGAATTGATTCCACCTTATTAAATGAAGAGGATATGGTTTATCCCGTATAAAAATTTAAAATTTAGAACCATTTAAAAACGATGATTCGTTTGTTGGTATTCTGTTTCGGCGAATTTCAAGAGTTGTTTGGCAACTTTTGGAATTCCACCCGTTCGGATTTTCCCATGCAAACAATGATCGTTTTTTTTATTTTACACAATCTTTACAATCGTTTTTTTATTTTACACAATCTTTACAATGGAACGCATTTGAAATTTACAATACTTGGTTATACTCAGGTTGTAAACAAAATAAAAAATAAAGTGCAAGAGCATAAACAGGGGTTTATGTATATGTACATGAGGGCATGTACATAAGAAAGGAACTGAGTATGAAAAAGAAAATTTTATCTATCATGTTGTTAGCAACCTTAATTTTGGGCACCTTTGCAGGATGCGCCGGGGGCGGTTCAGGTACAGACGGAGAAGTAGCGGGCTGGGATGCGGCAAATGATATTTCCGTCGTCAGCAGAGAAGACGGATCGGGAACGAGAGGTGCCTTTATTGAATTATTTGGGATTGAAGAAAAAGACGCAGCCGGGAACAAGACTGACAGAACCACAAAGGATGCCACCGTTGCACCAAAGACAAACGTGATGCTTACCAATGTAGCGGGAGATGCCTATGCAATGGGTTATGTTTCATTAGGTTCACTAAATGACCAGATTAAAGCATTGAAAATTGATGGGGTAGAAGCGACTGCAGAAAATGTAAAAAACGGCACTTATAAAATAGCAAGACCTTTTAATATTGCCACCAAAGGAGAGCCCACAGGGTTGGCCAAAGATTTTATTGACTTTATAATGAGCGCAGATGGGCAGACCGTCGTCACAGACAGTTACATCGCCATTGACGATAAAGCGGCACCGTATGCAGGCGATAAACCAAAGGGTAAAATTGTCATCGCAGGATCGTCCTCTGTGACGCCTATTATGGAAAAATTAGCGGAAGCTTATAAGGCCATGAATGGAAATGCCGAAATAGAAGTACAGATGACTGATTCAACAGCGGGCATGCAGGCGACTATGGATGGAACCTGTGACATTGGGATGGCATCACGGGAACTGAAGGATAGTGAAACATCCAGCTTAACCAGTATGGCTATAGCACTTGACGGAATCGGCGTGATTGTCAACAAGGAAAACATTATGACGGATATGACCAGTGCACAAGTAAAAGCAATCTTTACCGGTGAGACAACAATGTGGAGTGAAATATAAACGTATGAAGCAAAAGACAAAAGAGAAAGGCATGGAGATTTTATTCTTCATTGCGGCAATCACATCAATACTGGCAGTATTTCTCATATGTCTCTTCCTCTTTGCCAATGGCTTGCCAGCCATTGGTAAAATTGGTGTGTTCAACTTTCTTTTGGGAGAAAATTGGTCACCATCGGATATACCGCCATCATTTGGAATTCTTCCCATGATACTGGGGAGTATTTACATTACAGCAGGTGCCATTTTGTTTGGTGTGCCAATCGGTCTTTTGACCGCAGTTTTTATGGCCTTTTACTGCCCTAAAAAATTGTATATTTATTTAAAACCCATTGTAGAACTGTTGGCGGGTATCCCGTCGGTGGTGTATGGTTTCTTTGGATTGGTGGTATTGGTACCCATGACCAGGCAGTTGTTTACGGGAAATGGGTCCAGCATTTTAACAGCCAGCTTATTGTTGGGCATTATGATTTTGCCTACGATTATCGGAATCAGTGAAGCGGCTATGAAAGCGGTTCCCCTTCATTATTATGAAGGTGCCTTGGCCTTGGGGGCAACACATGAACGCAGCATCTTTACGGCGGTGCTTCCGGCGGCAAAATCAGGTATTTTAGCTGCTGTGGTCTTGGGGATCGGGAGAGCCGTAGGCGAAACCATGGCAGTCATTATGGTGGCCGGAAATCAAGCCAGTATGCCTGATGATATTTTCAAAGGAGTCAGAACGTTAACTGCAAATATTGTAATAGAAATGGGTTACGCCGCAGACTTACATAGAGAGGCGTTAATTGCCACAGGCGTTGTACTATTTGTCTTTATTCTGCTGATTAATATGTCCTTTGCCCTATTAAAAAGGAGGTCACACATATGATCAATAAAAGAACTTTTTCAGTCAGAATGAAAGAATACAGTAGAAATCCCATATCATTGATTCTCCTCCTATTGGTCATCCTTGCTACGTTGGTTACCTTTGGGGTGATTGGGTATATTATTATGCATATTTTGGTAAATGGGGTGCCTTATTTAAAACCATCTCTATTTGCTTTAGAATACAATACCACCAATGTATCCTTGTTTCCAAGTTTTATCAACACCATTATGATGACCGGTATTTCACTGTTAATTGCAGTGCCAATCGGTATTTGCACAGCCATTTATTTAGTGGAATATGCCAATCGAGGCAATCGATTTGTAGGCCTGATTAGGCTGACGGCGGAGACACTCTCCGGTATTCCCTCCATTGTCTATGGACTTTTCGGAATGTTATTTTTTGTAACCACTTTGAAGATGGGCTTTTCCATCTTATCGGGCGCACTGACTTTATCCATCATGATTCTTCCATTGATTATGCGAACGACAGAGGAAGCCTTGAAATCGGTACCGGATATGTATCGGGAAGCCAGTTTCGGATTGGGTGCGGGAAAATTGCGTACGGTGTTTCGAATTGTGTTACCCAGTGCGGTCCCGGGCATTTTGGCGGGTATGATTTTAGCCATCGGTAGAATTGTAGGCGAAACGGCGGCTTTGATTTACACAGCCGGCACCGTTGCACAAATCCCGGACAGTGTTCTGGGATCGGGAAGAACCCTTTCTGTCCATATGTATGCTCTTTCAAGTGAAGGGCTTTATACAAACCAAGCCTATGCAACAGCCGTGGTGCTTTTAATTTTAGTGGTTTTCATCAATGGATTGTCCAGTGTTGTGGCAAAGAGACTTTCAAAGGGATAGTAAAGGAGAGAGATGAGTATGAATAAATTTGATATAAAAGACATGAACCTGTTTTACAGTGAGTTCCATGCATTAAAAAATGTGAATCTTGAAATTAAGGCCAATAAAATCACCGCATTTATTGGGCCGTCCGGTTGTGGAAAATCTACACTGTTAAAATCCCTCAATCGGATGAATGATTTAGTGGAAGGCTGTAAGATTACAGGAGAAATCCGAATGGATGGAGAAAATATCTATGGGAATATGGACACCAATTTGTTGAGAAAAAATGTGGGCATGGTATTTCAAAAACCCAATCCTTTTCCTATGAGTATCTATGATAATATTGCCTTTGGACCCAAGACCCACGGTATTACAAAAAAAAGTCAGCTGGATGAAATTGTAGAAAAGAGCTTAAAAAGTGCGGCCATTTGGGAAGAAGCAAAAGATCGGCTGAAAAAATCTGCATTGGGCATGTCCGGTGGGCAGCAACAAAGACTTTGTATTGCCAGGGCTTTGGCAGTCAATCCCAATGTGATTTTAATGGATGAGCCTACTTCAGCGTTGGATCCCATTTCTACCTTGAAAATAGAAGACCTTGTGTTAGAATTAAAAAAAGATTATACTATCATTATTGTGACACACAACATGCAGCAGGCGACTAGAATCAGTGATAATACGGCATTCTTCCTTTTGGGAGAAGTGGTAGAGTTTGGAAATACAGAAGAAGTTTTCTCTATGCCAAAGCATCAAAAAACAGAGGATTATATTACGGGAAGATTCGGTTGATTTTATAAAAAATATGAAAAGAGTAGGGAAAAGAATGGTTAGGAGGGGAACCTATGAGGAACAGATTTGATAACGAGTTGGAAAATTTAAATAATCAATTAATTAAAATGGGCGCATTGGTAGAATATTCTATTCAAAATGCGGTAAAAGCACTGGAAACCAGAGATGGAGAATTGGCTCGAAAAGCCATAGAGTTTGATGAAGAAGTGGATAATATGGAGAAAGAAATTGAAAGCCATTGTCTAAAACTTCTTTTGCAGCAGCAGCCGGTAGCCAAAGATTTGCGGTTGATTTCCACCGCATTGAAGATGATTACGGATATGGAACGCATTGGAGACCAAGCGGCGGATATTGCGGATATTACGTTACGATATGAAAATGAAGAATATAAATTAAATATGGTGAATACCACCATTATGGCAGAAGCCACCATTAAAATGGTGCATGGTGCTATTGATGCCTTTGTTTCTAAAGATTTGGAATTGGCAGATTCTGTGGTGAAATATGATGATGTGGTGGACGAACTGTTTGTAGCCATTCGAAATGAACTGGTAGAAATTATCAGAAAGGATGCCACTGCAGGGGAACAAACCATGGATTTATTTATGGTTGCAAAGTATTTGGAAAGAATCGGGGATCACGCCACCAACATTGCAGAGTGGGTCAGATTTTCAATTACCGGAAAGCACTTGTCTCATGAGTTGGAGGAAATGGCATATGAAAAAGATATTCGTAGCGGAAGATGATGATAACATTCGAGAACTTTTAACCTATGCCTTAGAAAACAGCGGTTTTTCTGTGATCCCATTTCCCGATGGATCTCAAGTTTTAGAACAAGTTTTGAAAACACCGCCAAACTTGATTGTTTTAGACATTATGATGCCTGTGGTGGATGGCATGACCATTTTATCAAAGCTAAAAGCAAACAGAAAAACGGCGGAAATACCGGTCATTATGCTTACGGCAAAGGCCACGGAACTGGATAAAATCAAGGGCTTGGACACAGGTGCAGACGACTACATAACGAAGCCTTTTTCTGTTATGGAACTGATTTCCAGAGTGAAAGTGGTCTTGCGCAGAGTGAAAGATATGGATGAATCTGAATCAATTGAGTTTGGGAACCTTGAAATCAATAAAGACCAAAGGCGCGTTTCCGTAGAAGGTAAAGAAATTGCGCTAACCTATAAAGAATTTGAATTATTGGTGTTTTTAGTTGAAAATCGAGGAAAAGTGCTTTCCAGAGATCAAATTCTTCATGGTGTGTGGGATTACGCTTATGGGGGAGAAAGCAGAACCGTAGATATGCATATTAAATCGTTACGTAAGAAGCTATTGTCTTGCGGAAACTATGTGGTTACCGTAAGAAATGTGGGTTATGTAGCCAGATTAGAAGGATAGGATGGTGCCAATTGCAAAAACAAATTTTTAAGAATCTATTGATAACGGCATTGGTGATTATCGTCTTGACCACGGGATTGATGCTGATAGGCGTCTATTCTTTGGTTGAGGAGCGTACCGTTTCAAATATGAAAAATGAAGGGGCGCTCATTGCAGGGACAATGAACTACTATGATGACCAAGGGTATATTCAATCTCCGGATTTTCATAGGATCAATTACAGATTGACACTCATAGATAAAAAGGGTGTGGTCATTTACGACAATCAGGTGAAGAATCTTGAAAACCACAGCAACAGGCCGGAGTTTATAGAGGCTATGAAAACAGGAGAAGGTAGTGAAAAAAGGTATTCAGGAACTTTAGAGGAAACCACCTACTATTATGCCATTAAATTAGCGGATGGAACGGTACTTCGATTATCGGATACACAAGATAGTATATTTGGCATTTTTCTTCAGATTATACCCCTTCTTTTGGGTATATTGTTGTTGGTAGTGGTAGCCAGCTATATCATAGGACGGCAGACAACCAAGCGTTTTGTGAAGCCCATAGAACAATTGACCGATCATTTAGACCATTATAACAGCATTACTTTGTGCGGTTATGAGGAATTGGTTCCCTTTGTAAATAAGATCAATGCACAGCGAGAGGAAATCAAGAAACAAATCGGGGATTTAAAACGGGACAGAGATACCGTGCGTACCATTACGGAACATATGACAGAGGGATTAATTGTACTGGATCAGCAAAAAAATATTTTGTCTGTAAACCATAGTGCCATCAGGATTTTAGAGATGAAGGGCGGTGTATTTATAGGAAAAAATTTAATTGCGGCCACCAGAAATGAAATTGTAAACCGCTGTGCGGAACGTGCCATAGAAGAAGAATCCGTGGATGATCGCATTTCATGTCATGGAAGATACTATCAAATACATGGATGCAGTGTAAGGAATATGGGTGTTAATATTGGCGCCATGTTGCTTTTAGTAGATGTGACTTCAGAGCAGACGGCAAATGATAGGAGGCGAGAATTTACAGCTAATGTTTCCCATGAATTAAAAACACCGTTGACTTCCATTTCGGGATATGCAGAAATGATGTTAAACGGGTTGGTGCCTGCTGAAAATACCAATGAATTTATAGGGAAGATTTATAAGGAATGTGGAAGGCTGATCATCCTTGTGGAAGATATTTTAACCTTGTCCAAGTTAGATGAATCAGCACAGGAGGAAGTCTGGCAGATTGTAAATGTGTATGATGTGGCCAAAGAAGTTGTGGACAGCTTAAAGGGTGAAGCTGAAAAAATGAAAGTAGGGGTCAAACTGTCAGGTATAGAGCAAGGGGCTGTCATCAATCATGCCTCATCAACTATGATCAGTCAGCTTGTTTACAATCTCCTTAGCAATGGTATAAAGTATAATAAAAAAGGCGGCAGCGTTCAGGTCAATGTGGTGGACGAAGAAGGTGTGATCAAATTGTCCGTGGAAGATACAGGAATTGGCATCCCTGAGAGTGAGAAAGATCGAATTTTTGAACGATTTTATCGTGTAGATAAATCAAGATCAAAGAATATTGGAGGCACAGGCTTAGGGTTGTCCATCGTCAAGCATATTGTAAAAACCATAGGGGGAAGCATTCAATTGGAGAGCACAGAAGGACAGGGAACCACCGTTACCATTGCCATAAAAAAATAAACGATCATCATCTGTCAGCCAAGGAAGAGAGCACATACATGCTAACGGTTAACGGTGGCATCAGATTTGCTCCACCAAATAAACCCCATCCTGATCATTGATGTAGTCAAGAATCTGTCCATGAGAGATGGTCTTAGGTAGTCTGATACAGATGTGGTAGCCAATGCCGCCTTGGGGCAACAGTTCTGATTTGCTCAGATCTGTTTCAAAAATTTTAATTTCCAAGGACTGCAAATAAAGGTTAAAGTGTTTTACTTTGCTAATATCATCCATTTCAATATATAAATCTAAAACACGGGAACGATCATAGACACGCTTTTCTAATTTGGGCAGTAATTTCAAGCTGATAAACACCAACAGGGAGGCGATGATAGCACCTGCATAAAAACCGATGCCGATGGCCAGACCAATGCAAGCCGAGGCCCAAAGGCCGGCTGCTGTAGTCAGGCCTTTAATTTTGTATTTTCCGGTGACTAAAATGGTACCCACACCTAAAAACCCTACGCCGGTAATGACTTGCGCACCCAGCCTGGCGGGATCTGTCATACTGGATATGTTTTCAAAGATGTATTGGTTGGTAAGCATGGCAAGGGTGGCACCGACACAGACTAAAATGTGGGTTCTGAATCCGGCGGCCTGCTTGTTTGCACCCCGTTCCATACCAATGATGCCACTTAAAAACACAGCAAGAATCAAACGGAGTGAGATTGAGACCATATTAATTTCAGTTAAATAGGAACTGACCAGATGAATCATATAAACGCCTCCTGAAAAAATATTTAATGTTTGCTAATTTTGTGGTACAATATTCAACAGAGATACAATTGCACATTTGGAGTGGCGTGCCAGGATTTCAGCCTTGGGGCTGAAAAGGCACACGCCAAATTGTATCATAAGTGCTTTGCATTTATGATACAATATCCCTCAGTAGAAAGCAAGGGATGGTGAGATGTTTAGAGAAATTAAAAAAAAGATTATCATATTGGAGAATCGGAAACCATATACAAGAGAAATTCTCGCTTACATGGAAGAATTTAATATGGTGGATTGGATTCATTCTTCTTTAAAGTTGGATGGCAGTAGCTTGAGTAGGGAAGCCGTATCTAAAATTTTAAAGGGAGAGTTGATTATCGACGCTACCTTGGACGAGCACATGATGGTAGAGCGTTTTAAACAGGCCATTCGGTTGGCAAATAATATGTCAGACATGGGGACAGACCTAAATATCAAATGTTTGTTTCAATTTTATGAAGCTTTGGCCGCACCTGATCACGCCCAATACAGAAGAAGCAACCCGGTGCTTCGCACGTTTAATTATAATCCGCCCCACCCCTATGACATTGAAGAACAAATGGAATTGGTCATAGATTGGTATAATAAAGATCGTTGTGATGAAAACCCTATTTTAAAGGCGGTGATTTTGCACAATAAAATTATAGAGGTTTACCCCTTTGAAATCCTGTCGGAAACGGTAGCCAGAATGGCCATGAACTACACGCTGATTCGAAACGGGTACCCGTCTGTGGGCATACAAATGAAAGAAACGGACTATAATAATGCCATTGCAGCTTACATCAAAAATGAAGAAATCCAGCCATTATATAGCGCCATAGAAAGGAGCATATACAATAAGCTGGAAGTGATGTTACAAATTACCGGTACCAATGAATTTTAGCGTTTCAATTGGGCTTTCACACTTTCAAAAGATGTGGAGCCTTTTGATTTTTTTGCGGCAATACATGCACGAATGCTGATTTTTTCATAAATATCTTCTTCAAATTTTGGGGAAAAACCTTGCAACTCTTCTAGAGATAACTCTTCAATAGCCTTTCCGGCGGTGACACAATGCAAGACGATTTTACCGATAATTTCATGACAATCTCGAAAAGCAATTCCTTTTGAGACCAAATAATCGGCGGCATCGGTGGCGTTCATAAATCCGGATTTTGCGGCCTGTTCCATGGCTTTGGTGTTGACCGTCATGGTTTTAATCATTTCTGTGAAAATCCCCAAGGAATCTTTTAAGGTGTCGCCCGCATCAAAGACCGGTAGTTTGTCCTCTTGCATATCTTTGTTGTAAGCCAGAGGCAGTCCTTTCATAAGGGTCAGTAAACTTAACAAATCACCGTACACTCTGCCGGTTTTTCCACGAATAAGTTCAGCCATATCCGGATTTTTTTTCTGAGGCATAATGCTGCTACCTGTACTGTAGGCATCGTCCATTTCGATAAAGCCAAATTCCGTGG
>JAVVUJ010000064.1:0-11018 GCA_036653195.1 Anaerovorax sp.
CTTCTTTGAAATATACGGAATGCTTTTTTAACCTTGTTCTCATTCCTATATTATAAAAAAGGAGTAAATGACGAAACCACCGGTTTCTATTTACAGGTGTTGACCGTAAAGGTCAACATATTAAGGTACCTTCTTTGAAATATACGGAATGCTTTTTTAACCTTGTTCTCATTCCTATATTATATTTTTCTGTGAATTAGGCAATTAAGATAGCGAAAGATCTCCTCTTTTGGTATAATAAAGCCGTCAAAATTAAATCATCAAGATTTCCAGAAAGGAATACCACATCATGTTGAGCAAAGAGATAAAAACCGTAAGAGAACAAATCAAATCATGGAGAAAACAAGGGTACACCATCGGTTTCGTTCCAACCATGGGCGCACTCCACGAAGGACACAAAAGTTTAATTGAACGTGCTATCAAAGAAAATGACAAGACCGTTGTCAGCGTATTTGTCAACCCTACCCAATTTGGCCCAAAAGAAGACTATGACACCTATCCACGAGAAATTGAAAAAGATTATCAATTGTGCATGACAACAGGTGCCAATCTTATATTTAACCCTTCACCGGAAGAAATGTATCTTCCTAACAAAGCAACTTCTGTTACCATTTCCGGCTTAACGGACATCCTGTGCGGCGCCAAAAGACCCGGATATTTTGATGGTGTTTGTCTGGTAGTCTCCAAATTATTTCATATTGTTACGCCGGACAAAGCGTACTTTGGACAAAAAGACGCCCAACAAGTGGCTGTTTTAAAACGAATGGTACAAGACTTAAATATTGATTTAGAAATCGTTTCCTGCCCTATTATCCGCGAAGAAGATGGTTTAGCAAGAAGCTCCCGCAATACGTATCTCTCTTCCCAAGAACGGGAAGCAGCTTTAATACTGAGCAAAAGCTTACAGCTTGCCGAAAAGGCACTTTTTTCCGGTGAAAGAAATGTTGCCTCGTTGAAAAAAATCATCACTGACACCATTAATAAAGAAACTTTAGCAAAAATTGATTATGTGGAAATTGTGGATAGCGAAAATTTAACCAAAATAGAGCACACTATTACATCCTCTATTTTGATCCCCATTGCAGTCTATATCGGCAAAACAAGGCTTATTGATAATTTGACTTTTCCAATCCACGAAACAAACTAACAGCAGTGCAACCAATGCCACTTGTCCCACAGAATCAACCCAAAATTTCCCCCAACGAAAAAACCTTTAAGCATTGAAACTTAAAGGTTTTTTAATGGTGGACCTAAGGAGGATCGAACTCCTGACCTCTTGACTGCCAGTCAAGCGCGCTCCCAGCTGCGCCATAAGCCCAAATGTGTGGTGGTGATACAATAAGAATTATACCATCACCACAGCAGTATTGACAAGTTATTTTTTTATAAAAGTTATTTTTTATTACGTAAAAGTGATCATCTATCCCTTCAGTAATTGCTCTTTTGCTTATTCTTTTGTTTTTTCTTCTAACTGACTGCCCACTGTAGGAAATGCTTCGTCAAAGGTAATTTCGCCGGCACCGGAAGTAATCTCCCGGGTCTTTCCTAATTTTTTCGCAATCACACGAATGAGCATAGGTCCAAACAGGCAACCGCAAGCCATAATAAATACAGGCAACATACTGGCATCAAATATCAGACAAACAAGTCCAACTACTTGAATAATCAATGCAGCCACAGGGATCCATTGGTGCTTGACTCTCGCTTTTAAATTCTTTGCGTCGTACCCTTTTTTCTTCAGTCTGCGTCTAAACATAATCTGAGAAGCCAAAATGCCTACCCAGCAAATGGTGCCTGTAAATCCTGACATAGCTAGCAGATGCTCATAGATGCTGCTCTCACTTGCCAAATTTCCAACCATCAATACAACCCACATGCAAGCCAAAGTAAATAGAACGGCATTTTTAGGATTTGCATTTTTATTTAATTTTGACAAACCCTTGGGTGCCAAGCCTTCTATAGACAAAGAGTACATAGAACGTACCGTTCCATAAAATCCTGCATTGGCACAGCTAAACGCTGCAATCATAACGACTACTGACAGGATTCCGGCTAACTGATTCAATCCGTATTTTTCAAGGGTATAACTGAAGATAGATCCGTCAATTCCTGCTTCTTGATAAGGAACTAATAATAAAAGCAGGATAAGGGGAATGATATACAGACAAATAATACGATAGGTTACACTTTTGCAAGCCTTGGGCACCGCATGCTCCGCATCCTCGGATTCCGCAGCCGCCAACCCAACAATTTCCGTTCCCTGGAAGGTTACCAAAACAACAACCATGCTAATTACAATAACGGAAACGCCGTGTGGGAATAATTGGTCATAGATGCCAACGCCTTCATTTCCAAGTAAAACAGATGTTCCGATGGCACCGTCTCCATTTCCCCAAAGTCCAAATAGAATCCCTACTCCGGCGACAATAAAGGCGAAGATAGCGGCCATTTTAATTAAGCCCAATGTGGCTTCAACTTTGGCAAACATGTCAACTGCCAATAAATTAATAATCGTAAGCAGTAATAGGGCACCTACCGAATAGAGGAAGGTATTGCCCGGAATAAAGGTGTTTAATACAATACTGACTGCAATGGCCTCTGAAGGTACATAAGCAACCCAATTGCACCAAAACGCCCAACCAATTCCAACGGAAAAGGTTTCGCCCAAAAATTCATTGGTATAGGCTACAAAAGAGCCTTTTCTTGGTAAATTAACCAACAGTTCTGCATAGGCAATCATCAGTCCGTATAATACAAAACCAACCAATATGTAAGCCAGTAATACAGCAGGCCCCATATCCCTAATGGTAATGCCGACGCCTAAAAAATAACAGGACCCAATTACACCACCCATTCCGATGATAGCGACTTGCCAACCCTTGATTCCTTTTTTTAATTCTTGTGATTCTTCTGTTGCTGTCGTTGTGATCTGATCTTTCATACTTCCTCCTTGTTCATTTTTAGCATCCATTCCACACATCTGAACATGAAAAAAACCAACACAAAAGTTTTCCTTTTGTGTTGGTCCTTAAAAAGCGAACAAAATCGTTTTCTCTTTATTTTCCCAACATTCAGTTTATAAATGGTGACTAATTTATTAAATTCGTTTCCTTCTCTCTGCTGATATTTCACTATCTGAGTATCTGTCCCAACAATACCACAACGTATTCTTCGGACAGCCTTCTCTCTGACAAAGCAAAGTAACCTTAAGTTCACTTTATTATAGCACAGTTGTCGGAATTGTCAATTAATATTTGTTTTTTTTTAAAGTTTCATGTCGATTGCTGTAGATTCTGCCATTTCCGTCTTTTTCAGCCCTTCTATTTCCAGTCTTCCGGCTTTCTAACAGGCACCACTTCCATCCAATAGCCATCAGGATCGCCAATAAAATAAATGCCCATATCCAGATTTTCAAAAACCACGCAACCCATCTCTTTATGCTTTTTCAAAGCACCTTCATAATCATCGGTTCTGAACCCAACATGAATTTCATTGTCGCCTAAATCATAAGCGCCTTCTTTATCCCGAAGCCATGTTAGCTCCAACTGGCACGATCCAAAACCATCTCCTAAAAACACAATCATATACGACCCATCCTCGGCCGCAATACGTCGTTCTTCCTTTAAACCCAGTGCTTCTTCATAAAACTTTAACGATTGATCCAAGTTTTTAACAGTAATGCAACTGTGTGTCATTCTAAATTCCATGAGCTTCTCCTACTTTACCATCAAATCACAGATGGCATTTGAAAAGGCTACGGGATCTTCAATTTCAATACCTTCTATGAGCAATGCCTGATTATACAGTAGCTCTGCATAGGCACCCACCTTCTCCTTATCTGTTTCATAAACTTTCTGCAATGCTGTTAAAACAGGATGTGAGGCGTTGATTTCCAATACTTTTTCAGCTTTCATCTTTTCATCTGTAGGCATAGTATTCAATACTTTTTCCATTTCGATAGAAAGTTCTCCTTCACTGGTCAAACACACAGGATGGCTCTTTAGACGTTTAGAAAGCCTTACATTGGCTACTTTTCCTTTTAACGCCTCTTTGATCATATCAACCAACTCTTTGTTGTCTTCACTTTTCTTATCAAGTTCCTCTTTTTCTTCTTTGGTCTCTTCTACACCAAGATCTCCACTGGAAACCGATTTGAATTCCTTTTCATCATAGCTGTTTAAAATTCTCAAAGCAAATTCATCAATATCATCTGTACAATAAAGAATTTCATAGCCTTTATCCTTCAACATCTCTGTCTGAGGCATCTTATCCAGTTTTTCTGTAGATTCTCCGCAAGCATAGTAAATGTATTTTTGATCTTCCTTCATTCTGGAAACATACTCAGATAAGGTTACCATTTTTTTCTCACCGGAAGAGTAGAACAAAATTAAATCCTTTAAAAGTTCTGCATTGACTCCAAACTTATCATATACGCCATATTTCATCTGCAGACCAAAAGCTTTAAAGAATTCATCGTATTTTTCTCGTTCTACATTGAGCATTTCCAGCAACTCACTCTTGATCTTCTTTTCTAATCTGGAAGCAATGGCCTTTAGCTGTCTGTCATGTTGCAACATTTCCCTGGAAATATTTAAAGATAAATCCTGAGAATCCACAAGACCTTTCACAAAGCTGAAACAATCCGGTAACAATTCTGCACATTTATCCATAATCAGCACGCCACTGGAATACAACTGCAATCCTTTTTCATACTCTTTGGTATAATAGTTATAAGGAGCTTTTCCCGGCACATATAGCAATGCATTGTATGTGGTTACGCCCTCTACATTGGTGTGAATGACCTTTGCCGGATCTGCAAAATCGTGGAATTTTTCTTTGTAGAATTCCACATAATCCTCTTGCTTCAACTCACTTTTACTCTTACGCCAAATGGGCACCATGCTGTTTAAAATTTCATCCTCAAAATACGTTTCATATTCAGGTTGTGCATCTTCTGCCGCATCTTCCGCCTTTTCTTTCAATTTGCTCTTTTCCATGAGCATCTTAATAGGATAGCGAATATAATCGGAATAGCGTTTAATCAAACCCTTTATTCTATAAGGTTCTATAAATTCTCCATATTTTTCTTCGTCGGTGTCTTCTTTAATGGTCAAAACAATCTCAGTACCGTTGGAAGCCTTCTCATATTCTTCCACCGTGTATCCGTCTGCACCATTGGATTCCCATTTCCAACCTTGTTCTTCCCCATAGGCCTTAGAGAAAACTTGAATATTGCTGCTCACCATAAAGGCTGAATAAAAACCAACACCAAACTGCCCGATGATATCAATGTCTTCCTTTGCCTCATTATCCTTTTTAAATGCCAACGAACCGCTTCTGGCAATGATACCAAGATTGGACTCCAACTCGTCTTTCGTCATTCCGATCCCATTATCGGATAGGGTTAAGGTTCTTCCCTCTTTGTTGATTTCAATTCTGATAAAGAAATCATCACGATTTAACCCCGTGGTGTCTCCTGTCAAAATCTGATAATACAATTTATCGATGGCGTCGCTGGCATTAGAAATTAATTCCCTTAGAAATATTTCTTTATGTGTGTAAATTGAATGAATCATCAAGTCCAGCAATCTTTTTGATTCTGCTTTAAATTGCTTTTTTGCCATATCATTTCCTCCCTTATACGTGTTTTCTATGGTTAAATTTATTTTGGCACTCACCTATATAGAGTGCTAATAAGACTATAGTAAAGCACTGGGACAAAATAATCAAGCATATTTTTTAAATTTCTAAAAAAAAATAGACCCGAAGGTCTATTTCTCTCAATTAATATTTATTGTTTCTCTGTCTTTTCTTTGCAGCTCTGCAATCTGGACATCTCTGTGGTTCATTTTCAAAACCTTTTTCTTTGTAAAATTCCTGTTCACCTACTGTGAATGTGAATTCAGCTCCGCAATCCTTACAGATTAATTTTTTGTCTTCCATTATTCTTTACCTCCTTAATCAAATTGGATCCTATTTTTCATAACCATTTTCTCCAAAATCTTTAAGAGAGGTTCGTTGTAAAATAATAATCCTACGGTTCAATTCCGTATCTCTACTATAACATACTTCAGATTAAATGCAAGTCTTTTTTTCAGAATTTTCCACTAAAATCAAACATTTTTCAAAATCCCTTGGGATTCCTAGACTTTTTAGTCAATTTCCAACATTTTTCGACAACCTGTGGCTTTTTTTTTCTCTATCGTATATACTAATGATTGAATTTAATATACAAAGGAGCTTTATTTCTATGATTAATTTAAAAAAATTACAAAACGGAAGCGATATCCGAGGCGTCGCCATGGAAGGCGTGGTCGGTGAGCCGATTACTTTAGACGAAACCATCTCCGGTGCAATGGGTGCCGCTTTTATTTCTTGGCTTTCCACAAAGACTGGCAAACCTTGGAATCAATTGACCATTGCCATCGGCCATGATTCCAGAATCACTGCGCCAAAGCTAAAAGACGCGTTAATTGATAGCATTTCATCTATGGGTGTCCATGTTTTCGATTGTGGCTTATCCTCTACCCCCTCCATGTTTATGTCCACCATCTTTCCTGAATTTGCTTGTCAAGGCGCTATCATGATCACAGCCAGTCACCTTCCTTTCAACCGCAATGGTTTTAAGTTTTTTGATAAAAGCGGTGGATTGGACAAGGGGGATATTTCCCAACTGATTACCTTGTCGGAAAATTTTCTTGCCGTTGGTTTTCCTAAAAAACAAACAGGAAAAATTATACAGGCAGATATTATTGCCTCTTATTCTGATTTTTTGAAAGAAAAAATTAAAACACAAGTAAATCACCCTACCCATTTTCAACAACCTCTCCTTGGTTTAAAGATCATTGTGGATGCAGGAAACGGTGCCGGTGGTTTTTACGCCACACAGGTTTTAGAGCCTTTAGGTGCTGTAATTACAGGAAGCCAATTTTTAGATCCTGACGGCACTTTCCCAAATCATATTCCAAATCCGGAAGATAAAACAGCCATGGCTTCTATTTCCAAAGCCGTGAAAGTTCATCACGCCGATTTTGGCCTGATTTTTGACACAGACGTGGACCGCTCTTCTGCTGTAGATAAATTTGGACATGAAATTAACCGAAATGCCATCGTGGCATTAGCGGCGGCATTGGTAGCAGAAACGCATCCCGGAACCACCATCGTAACCGACAGTGTCACCTCGGATCAATTGTCCAACTTCATAGAAGGTCATTTGGGCTGTGTCCACCACCGATTCAAACGAGGCTATAAAAATGTGATCAATGAATCCATTCGATTAAATAAAGAAGGTACAGACAGCCAACTTGCCATAGAGACCAGCGGTCATGCCGCACTGAAAGAGAATTATTTTTTAGATGATGGCGCTTATTTAGCCACAAAAATCGTCATCAAGGCCGCCAAATTAAAGTTAGAAGGAAAAACATTGGATCGCTTGATTGAAGATCTAGAACAACCTGCTCAATCAAAAGAAATTCGCATCCCCATTTTAACCGACCAATTTGCGGAATACGGCGATAAAGTCATTTCAGACTTAGAGCTTTTTGCACATGTAGGCCCCGGTATGCGCGTCGTCATGCCCAACTATGAGGGCGTCAGAATCGCTTTTGACAAAGATAACGGCAATGGATGGTGCTTACTAAGAAAATCCCTCCACGACCCTATTATGCCCCTTAACATGGAATCCAACAGCCCCCACGGCTGCGAAATCATCGCCGGCATCTTAAAAAACTTTTTAAAAGACTACGATCAATTGGATTTACAAAAATTATAACCGGCACCAATTTAACCTCACCTGCATAGCAGGTGGTTATCGGTTCCTCACTTACTCGTTGGGAACCGCCGCTAAAGCCTATAACTAAAAAAACGAGCCCATAGGCTCGTTTTTTTAATACTGTCATTGCGTATAATCCATGGATTAACGTTTTGAGAACTGAGATGCCTTTCTGGCTTTCTTCAATCCGTATTTCTTTCTTTCCTTCATTCTTGAATCTCTGGTTAAGAAACCTGCAGATTTCAATAATGCTCTGTAAGCTTCCTTATCCGCTACACAAAGTGCTCTGGAAATGCCGTGTCGAAGTGCACCGGCTTGACCTGTAAATCCACCACCTGTTACGGTAGCCATTACGTCAAATTTTCCTTCGCATCCTGCGATTTCAAAAGGTCTTCTTACTTCTCTCTTGACGATTTCCATTCCGAAATAGTCCTCAAGAGGCTTCTTGTTTACGGTTATTGTTCCTTTGCCAGGGATTAATCTAACTCTAGCAATGGATGATTTTCTTCTTCCTGTACCTTGGTACTGCATTTTAGCCATTTTTGATTCCTCCCTTTCTTAAAATTCCCAAATAGTTGGTTGTTGCGCTTCATGCTTATGCTCCGGTCCTGCATAAACTTTCAGTTTCTTATACATTTCTCTGCCTAATTTTCCATTGGGCATCATGCCTTTGATTGCATGTCTGATAATTTCTTCCGGATTTTTAGCTTGCAACTTTTCAAAAGTAAGCTCTCGAAGTCCACCCGGATATCCGGTATGTCTCTTATAGATCTTTTCTTTTCTTTTCTTTCCTGTAACTTCTATCTTTTCGGCATTGATAATGATGACATAATCTCCTGTATCAACGTGCGGTGTAAAGATAGGTTTTCTTTTTCCTCTAAGAATTGAAGCGGCTTCTGTCGCCATCCTGCCAAGAGTCTTACCCTCAGCATCAATGATGTACCACTTGTGTTCAACCTCGAGAGGTTTTGCAATAAATGATTTCATGTTTTACCTCCTACCTACTAGAATTGTCTCCAATCGTTTTCGGTACTTCCAAAATAACTTTTCGGCCACGGCCGGTCATCCAGCCTGCACCTTTTATTGTATCCACTCCAGCAATTGCTGAATTTATACACACAGCGCTTTTGAAATTATATTACATCCTTCTTCCAATGTCAATAAATTTATTGTAATTCGGTGGTTTCTTGAGCATTTCTCTGCTTTTCATTCACCAAACATCCTCATGTCAGCACACTGTTCTCCCCAGTTCCTAAAGCATTTTTTATAAAATCCTTATACTTCTGCATATAAATAACAGAGTTGAACAAGGTATCCGTCACCTTTTTAAAGCCCATACGCTTACTGAAATTTTCACCGGATCCCGTCACATTATCGGTAATCATAGACTCTATCTCAATACCCCTGTCTAAAAACTGCTGATAATACTCCACTTGGGCTTTGATCATCATCTGTAACGCTTGGGTCTTCCTATAAGCTTTGTCTACAATCACACAGCAAAGAAACATGTTAACCCTTTCTCCCGCTCTCATTTCGCCTATATCTTGAATGCCTTCTGCAGTGAGGTTGCTGTCATTAAAAGTCCCTTTTCGAATCTGCTGGAAAATTGTCTCTTTAATGGGAAACATGTCTAAAAATCCAATAATTTTCCCTTGGTCTTCCAATACGGTGCTAAAATTGGGATAACACAAATACCACCGGTATGTTTCCTCCGGTGGCGTAATGTGATCTTCTTCATAAAATTGTTTTTCCAAATGATACATTTCAATAAAGTCATCCATAGTCAACTTTTTTTTAATCTGCATCAGTCGCCGGCCTTACCTGTCATATGCTCAATAGTCAACTCTATAGCCACACAACGATCCCATTCTTTTTCAATGTATGCACGGCCGGATTCCTTAAAATTCTGTGAATATTTATCAATGATGGCTTCCAACGCCCGCTGCTTTTCTTCGGCACGATCCAACACTTTGGCCTTTCCAAAAACAATAACACTTTTAAATAAGGTGTTAAATTCTTCCGGAATGATTTCATCTGCACCAACAACGCAGAATGAAACTTTCTCATTCTTCTTAATGGATTCCAGCTTATAACCTTCTACAGCGCCGTGGAAATAAATTTTACCCTCCTGATATGCATAGCTTAGGGGCACTGCATAAGGATAGCCGTCGTCTCCATGAACAGCCAGAACGCCATTGGTATTGTTCTTTAAAATCTCAACAGCTGCCTCTTCTGAAGTTGCATTTCCAATTCTTCTCATTTCTCTAAACATCTTGAAACCTTCTTTCTCCTTTAGATATATATTTGTTAATAGTAAAGATTTGATGGTCCTTTATATTCCTGTATAATATTGCCTCCGTCTACGACAATATCCTGTCCTGTAATATAGGAAGCTCCTTTAGATGCAAAAAATACAATGACGTTGGCAACCTCTTTTGCATCGCCGCCCCTCCCTGTAGGGGTGTTCTCCCCTCCTGCTGCTTCTTCTGTGGTCTGTGATGCTGTTGCAATCCAACCGGGGAGCACATTGTTGATCATAATATGATGCTTGGCAACTTCAATAGCAATGGATCGACTCATGCCGCATATAGCAGCCTTTGCAGCACTGTACGCCGCTTCGCCCGGGTTGCTTACACACGGACCTGTTACAGAAGACACATTGACAATTCTCCCGTAATTTCCTTCTATCATCTTATTGATTACATTTCGAGTGACGTTAAATGTGATATTCAAGTTACGATTCATTGAAAGATCCCAACTGTCATAGGACAACTCATTAAACAGCGTAAAGTCCTCTTCATCTCCTACCTGGGTCATTCCTGCATTATTAATAAGCACATGAATTCTGCCAAAGTCTGCATAAATTTTTTCAATTACTTGTTCAACTGCCGTTCTGTCCATTAAATCAGCAATATATCCCTTTGCCTCTATACCCTTTTCTTGGAGTTCTTCAGCCCTATTAAAAATTCTTTCTGTTGTAGAAATCAATGCAATTCTACCTCCCAAAGAGCCTAAAATTTCCGCAGTACAAAACCCAATGCCATTTTCACTTCCTGCGCCTGTCACAATGCAAACCTGATTTTCAAATGAAATAAATTTCAACTTTCCCACCTCATGATTTCCCTAATGCGCTAGCCAATCCACCTCTATAACAACCCGTCAATATACTCATCTGTATTGCAACTTCAAAGGAATTGTCACTTATATTTTACCTGCAATACAGATCTTTTGCAATAGGAATGCTTTT
>JAVVUJ010000065.1:0-7604 GCA_036653195.1 Anaerovorax sp.
TTCCTCCAGGCCACGAAAACTGTTGACCCCTCGCTGTATCAGTTCATCTTGTCGTATATTATCAAATAAAATAAAGGCTTGTAAATTGATGATTCTCATAAAATTCCTCCGATGATTCTCAATTTTCTTTAAGTAATGTGGATATTCTATCACAAAAGTAGGTTCTTTTAAATACTATGAATAAGAAAGTAAAATCCAATCCTACTTTCTATTCATTAAAAAAGGAAAGGTGTTCTTTATTATGACTAAAAATGATGCCGGCACAAGCTGGCCAACGCCCCCCACCTGTGTCATACCCACAACCTGCGCGCACATTCATACTGTCATAGCAGGAGATACGTTATACACGTTATCTTACAAGTATCATGTCTCCGTGCCCGTACTTATGCAAGTCAACAAAATACTAAACCCTTACAACTTAAGAGTGGGACAAAAAATTTGTATCCCATCAAGGGATCCAAACGGCCCTGCACCAGTATGTAAAGGTGCCTATTATAAAGTCATGACCGGCGACACCCTGTACATGATTGCCAAAAAATACAAAATTACTTTGGATGCATTGATTACGGCAAATCCTACCTTGGATCCCTATAACCTTGGTGTGGGCATGACCCTTTGCATTCCCGGAACAGGTGTCCTAGACGCTACGGGAGATGACAACATCTTTGTAAAACCGGAAACACCTCCTGTGAAACCGGAAAATCCGGAAATGCCAAATCCAAAACCTGAACTACCAAGCACACCCGGAAATGGCGGAAACCATATGGATTGTTCCTGCCCCGGTGGTATGGTCTACCATACCCAAAAAGGCGATACGTTGGCCCGCGTATTAGACCGTTTTGGTGTAACCTATGAGGCGTTAAAAAAAGCCAATCCTACCGTTGATTTTTGTGGCTCACTGGAAACCATGGTACTTTGCATTCCTATGGAACAGTAGAACGAAACCTGAACCCAAACAACCTCCCGGTTATATACCCATATAATCAGGAGGTTGTTTGGCCAGTCATGATTTTATTTCGTTTTTGGATTTTATACTGTGAACATCATGCCCACTTTTATTTTTGGATTTTTTCTACATTAATTCCTGTCTTATGTCCATTCAGATCATATTCCGTTAAAGTCTGCGTTCCTTTGTTCAGCTCCACAGCCAAAGTTTCTTTCATAATATAAGCCCTATACGTGACCAAAGCCGCTTCAACTTCCTCGTCTGCCTCATAGAAAATTCTAATGTTGTCCATCATCTCAAAGTCTTTTTGCTTTCTCATCTGCTGTACTTTGGAAATCAATTCTCTGGCAAGGCCTTCAGCCTCCAATGCCGGCGTAACGGTGGTATCTAAGATGGTAAACACATTGTTATCCATGGCTACTGCAAATCCCTCCTTTGCAGAGATATTCACATCTACAAAGTCCTTTGTAATCACCGTTGCCTCCCCATTTAGATCTAAAATAATCTGACCCTTTGCTTCCAATGTGGCAACCGTTTCAGCCGGATTTTCCTTAGAAATAGCCGCACCAAAGGCTTTAATTTTACCTCCTAAAGCGGGACCGGCCGTTTTAAAGTTAGGCTTTAACCCAAAATTCATAAACTTGTCCAGTTCCTTTTCAAACACTACCTTTTTCACATTTAACTCATCCATAATCAACGGGGTCATGTCACCGATTAAAGATTCATATTTTCCGTCCACTAAAATTTCATTTAAGGGCTGTCTTACCTTTATTCTTGCCTTCTCACGAACACCTCTTCCAAGTCCTACCAGATCGCGAACCAAGTCCATTCTCTCCTCAACATTTTTGTGGATGCACTGCACCTTTGCTTTTGGATAGTCAGAAAGATGTACAGATTCTTTGCCTGTCAGTTTGGTGTAAATTTCATCTGAGATAAAGGGTGCAAATGGTGCGGAAAGCTGTGCAACACCTACTAAAATTTCATAGGTGGTGGCATAAACAGATTTCTTGTCCTCCGTCATAGTCTCACCCCAGAAACGCCTTCTGGCTCTTCTGATATACCAATTTGAAAGGTCTTCTGTTACAAATTCCTGTATTTTTCTCACCGATTTCATATGGTCGTACCGGTTCATTTCCTCTGTCACATCAGCGATTAACTGGTTGTATTTTGAAAGAATCCATCGATCCAATTCCGGTCGTTTCTCATAGTCCACAAACAATTTTGTAGGATCTATATCGTCTTGATTGGAATACAAAACGAAGAAATTATATACATTTTTCAACGTTCCAAAGAATTTACTCTGCACCTCAATCAATCCGTCTTCATCAAACTTTGTGGGAGACCATGCCGGTGACACATAAAGCAAGTACCATCTGGTAGCATCGGCACCATATTTATTGAACAAGGTAAAGGGATCCACTGTATTTCCCTTTGACTTGGACATCTTCTTCCCCTCTTTATCTAAAATTAAATCGTTGACCAACACATTTTTGTAAGGAGAGGTCCCCTTGATAAAGGTTGAAATAGCTAACAAGGAATAAAACCATCCTCTTGTTTGGTCAATACCCTCACAGATAAAATCTGCCGGAAACAATTCATCATCAAAGATTTCTTTGTTTTCAAATGGATAATGATGCTGGGCAAAAGGCATAGCACCACTGTCAAACCAACAGTCCATCACTTCAGGAATACGATTCATGGTACCACCGCATTTTTCACATTTCAAATGAACATCATCTACATAAGGTCTGTGCAGTTCAATGGTTTCATCAATTTTTTCTATAGACTTCTCCACCAATTCAGCCTTAGAACCCACACATTCCAAATGCCCACATTCACATCTCCAAATATTGATGGGCGTTCCCCAATATCTGTTTCTTGAAATGGCCCAATCGTTAACATTTTCAAGCCAGTTTCCAAATCTTTTTTCTCCGATATAGTCCGGGAACCAATTGACCTTGTTATTATTTTCCACCAACTGATCTTTCAACTTGGTCATTTCAATATACCAACTTGGCTTTGCATAATAAATCAAAGGTGTCCCACATCGCCAACAATGGGGATAATTATGAGCCATCTTGGCCTTTGCATAAATTTTATCCTCTGCTGCCAAATACTTGATAATATCCACATCCAGGCCATCTTCCATAACAAAACGCCCCACCCAAGGTGTATCCGTATATTTGCCTTGCTCATCCACCGGATTCACCACAGGAAGATGGTATCTTCTTCCTGTATTGTAGTCGTCTTCACCAAAAGCCGGTGCCGTATGAACAATACCGGTACCATCTTCTATGGTTACATAATCCGCACAGGTTACATAAAACGCTTTCTTGTCAACACTAATAAAAGGCATCAATTGCTCGTATTCCACATACTCTAAATCCTGGCCCTTCATCTCTTCCAGCACACGATATTCTCCATTTGGAGAAAGTACTTTGTCTGCAAGAGCTTTGGCAACATAATAAACAATCCCATTTTGATCCACCTTTACATAGTCGATCTTTGCACCCACCGTAAGGGCTACATTGGAAGCCAAGGTCCACGGAGTCGTGGTCCAAGCCAGAAAATATTCCTCTGCATCCTTTCTTTTAAACTTAGCCGTAATGGTGTTGGTCTTCACTTCTTTATAACCTTGGGCTACTTCATGAGATGCAAGACCTGTCCCACATCGAGGACAATATGGTAAGATTTTATGACCTTCATAAATAAGACCTGCTTTGAAAAATTCCTTTAAAATCCACCAACCGGTCTCAATGTAATTGTCTTCCAACGTTACATAAGGATGATCCAAGTCGATAATATAGCCCATTCTCGTGGTCATCTCTCTCCACTGTTTTTCATAAGTGAATACAGACTCCTTACATTTTAAGTTAAATTCTTTCATGCCATACTTCTCAATATCCTGTTTTCCCGTCATGCCAAGCTGTTTTTCCACTTCGATTTCAACAGGCAATCCATGGGTATCCCATCCTGCTTTTCTTTTCACTTCGAAACCTTGCATGGTTTTGTAACGACACACTGAATCCTTTAAGGTTCTTGCGATCACATGGTGAATGCCCGGCTTTCCATTGGCCGTGGGTGGCCCCTCATAAAACACAAAGGAAGGCTGCCCATTTCTCATGGTTACACATTTATGAAGCAAATCCTCCTGATTCCATAAGTCCGCTTGCTCATTCTGCAAATCCGCAATTGGTTTTTCCGATAATTTTTCAAACATATTTTTCTCCTTCTTTATATGGACTATTTCCTGCATTATAAAATCCCTAAGCTCTATCGAACTTAGGGACGATTTTCACCGCGGTACCACCCTACTTGTAAATCCATTTTCTCTTCTGGAAAATTTAGGATCTACCTCTCACTACACTAGATGGCTCCGGACTGATATTCATAAACACATGCCTTGTTGCTCTCAGCACTTGCAACTTCTCTGTAAAGACTCCCGTGGATACTACTGGTTCTTTCAACGCCATTTCATATTCATAACTCTTTCATTCTAACGGTTTCCATGGCAAATGTCAACAAATATTGCTGCTTATTTATTCATCATTCTAGGTACGCCATTTTCCAAAATGCCAATTCCATTAAACCGGCTTTAGGGAAAATCCATTTCAACTCATTTCTTTGAGAAACCCATTGATTTTTACACTTTTCATCTATAAAACACCTGAAAATCTCTCCAAATTATCTGCCATAATCCCTTGAACCCGTTCTACAGAACAGCTTTTTACCTGGGCAATATAAGCCATACTGCCTTGTAAGGCTTTGGGGATATCCTCCAAATCTGTCTGGCGTGAAAAGGCCCAACTTAAAGCCGATACCCCATCGGTTTCCACAAACAATCGTTCCAAAGGAACCCTTTTTACAAGTTCTCTTACCGCTCTATTGGTTGCAAAGTCAGGGCCTACTGTAAAATAGCAATCCCTCGCCATAAATAAATCCAAATAATCCTCACAAGAGTACCAATGAACTAAAACAGGCATGGTGTATTCTTTTATGAGATGCGCCACCTGCGCTTCGGCTCCTTTGGTATGTAAAAGTACCGGGCAACCTCTTCTCTGCGCAATGTCCAATTGATGGATAAACACCCCTTCTTGTTGTTCCATAGGTACATGACACCAAAGGGTGTCCAGGCCAATCTCCCCTATGATCGTGCAAGTTTCCAAATAATCTTGGATTTCATTCACACTACAAGTAGACGCATTCCAAGGATGGAGCCCAAAAGTAGGCAAAATAAACTTGCTTTTCTCTGCAAGTTGGCTGATAAATTTACAGCTTTCAAGGTCACTTCCGCAAGCAAGACTGTAAATTTTATGTCTGTCAAGAAATGGAAGAATACCTAACGCTACTTCCTCTTTTCCAATATGTGTATGGGCATCAATCATCAACGTTCTCACCATCCGCTTTCAAGTAATGATAAATTTCTTTTTCCAATGCTTTCTGTTCAAAAATCCATTCCCTAGACCGGTTCTTTTCTTGTATTTTAAATTCTTTCCGAAATTCAGCCGGCTGACCGGATAAAATTAAAACCCGATCGGACAAATAAATAGCTTCATTTATATCATGGGTCACTAAAACGGTCGTTCTTGAAAGTTCTGCTCTCATGCTCAGCAACCAATCCTGCATATCTCCCCTTGTAATCACATCCAAGGCGCCAAAGGGCTCGTCTAATAGCATAATATCTGCACCGCATAAAGCCGTTCTGAGAAATGCCGCTCTTTGCCGCATCCCCCCCGAAAGTTCACAAGGATAGCGATCTTCATAACCTGACAATCCAAACTTTTCAAAGTTAGCCCTTGCTTTTTCTCTGAAATCCTTTCCTTTTCTATGAATGGTACCATATAAACTGACATTTTCTAAAATGGTTTTCCATGGCATCAAAAGATCCTGTTGGGGCATGTATGCAAAATGAGAAGATAGACCCACTACAGGTTTATCTTCCACAAAAACTTCTCCGCCATCCGGTGGAAGAACGCCTGCGAGAATATTTAAAAACGTAGATTTTCCACATCCGGAAGGGCCAAGAATACTGACAAATTCACCTTCTTTCACTTCCATGTTCAGTTTGTTCAGCACCAACTGCCCTCTAAAGGAGCAGACCAAATCATCCACCTTTACTTTCATTTTCTGCCCTCCATCGGCACCTTTTTTATTCTACAAATGCATTGGTGTAACAATCTTTGGCAGGAATTGCCTTTTCAATCAAACCGTTTTCCACCATAAATTCCGTGTAGCCATCCCAAACTTCATCCTTCATGACGCCCCATACTTCTGTCCCTTCACTATATTTATCCTTCAAATATTCTTGAGATTTTGTCACCATTTCAATATCATAATCAGGGGTGTATTTGTGAATCACCTTGGCTGCATCCTGTGGATTGGCAATGGCGTATTCATACCCTTTTTTCGTTGCTGTCATAAACTTTTTTACCATCTCCGGATTGTTTTCGATGGTGTCGTTGTTGGCGATAATAACAGGTGTATAATAGTCTAAACGAGGATCCAATTCACGCAACTCCGTATAGTTTAAATCCATGCCTTCCATCTGTGATGCGATCCCATCCCAAGCCCAGAAAATCCACATGAGATCTACTTTGTCTTTTAACACACTGTATCCTGAACCATCAGAAGTCACAATTGAAATTTTTTCAGGATCTGCGCCTACACTGGTCATAACCGCTTTGATCACCGCTTCTTCCGAAGGCGCACCCCAGCCTGCATATACTTTTCCTTCAAAATCCTTAGGAGACAGGATATTCTTCTCTTTTACAGAAGCAAATCCCGACGTATTATGCTGTATAATGGTTGCAATGGCTTTAATGGGCAACGGCTCCTCTGCCGTCAATGCATAAGTAACATCCTCTTGGTAACTGATACCAAAGTCGCCCTTTCCCGCGGCAATCAACGTAGGCGTCGTGCTATCAGCCGGTTCAATAATTTTCACATCAAGACCTTGCTCTTTATAATAGCCTAAATCCAGAGCCGCATACAAACCGGTATGGTTGGTATTGGGCACATAATCCAAAATAACCGTTACAGGTGTCAATTTGCTGTCACCTTGCTTTTTTTGATCATCATCTTTGCTTTTTCCGCAAGCTGTCATAGACAATGCCAGACAGATGCACAGCCCTAAGGCTAGGATTGTTTTCATTTTTTGTTTCATTCTTTTTCTGCTCCATTCTTTCCTGAATCAAGGAAGATTTCACTCTACCTCAATTGCTGCTTTTACAATTCTATATTTTAATAAATTAGGATTCCCTTCTCTCCCTCTTTTCATGAGGAAGAAATAGAAGAGAAAGCACTTTAACAATGCCGTTCATAAATAGGCTTAAAATGATAATCACCAGAATGCAGGCGAATACTTTGTCCAGCATAAACCCATTTTTTACCCGAATCATATAATAGCCAAGACCACTGTTAGAGGATAGCCATTCACCCACAACGGCACCCGTGATACTATAGGTAGCCGCAACCTTTAACCCGGAAAAAAGAGAAGACATGGCCGAAGGCAATTTCACAAAGGTATATACCTGAAACGGATTGGCACCGAAGGATCGAACCAAATTAATCTGATCTGTATTTGCCTGCGCCATACCGTCTGTCAAACTCACTGCTATGGGAAAAAAGCACATAAGTACAACCGTCAAAATTTTAGGTC
>JAVVUJ010000065.1:7614-10931 GCA_036653195.1 Anaerovorax sp.
CGATTCCAAATCCCATATAAATAATAAAAATAGGCGCCAGTACAATCACCGGAATGGTTTGACTGACCACCAAAATGGGATATGCCGCCAACTTAAAACCTTCAAAGTGATCCATCAAGATGGATAAAACAAAAGAGAGCACTATGGCAATGCCCAGTCCTAAAAAAGTTTCTTCCAGCGTTATCAAGGAGTGCCCCCATAAAATAGGCGCCTCGTCAAGTAAAGTAGAAAAGATCTTGGATGGTGCAGGAAGAATATAAAGGGGCGTCTCCGTAATTCTTACGAAAAACTCCCACAATGCCATGAGGACCACAAGGGTTATCCCCGGCCATATTATTTTTTTTGCGTTTTTAACGTGCATGTTCCATTTTCTCCTTTATCCATCTTGGCTTTTTCTCCTGTTTTTTTATTTTTCTGCAACAAACAAAAAAAATACTGCATCCGGTCTTTTAACTGATGCAGTACTGTGAACATTTTGCTATGCGATTATGCTAAGCTATGCTTCCTACGGTGGCATTATCCACATCAGGTCGAAGGGTCGAAACTTAACATGTTTCCTCTCAGGTCAATCATGACCTCCCCCGTTTTGTTGATTGAAGTTATCATATACCTGAATTTTTCCAAAGTCAAGTGGAAATTTGACCATGGCACTTGCATGATTGGCTTCCAGCATTACTTTTACAGGTATTTTATAGTAGATTCTTTTTTTATTTCCCAATCAACTTTCCATAAAACAATCTGTTTATCATTTGTCCTGAGACATCGTAGTCGTACTGCATGGAAGAGACCACATCCTCTCCTATTTTTGTGCGATAAAATCCGGTATGTAAGTTTTCTTGACTTTGGATGTCTGTTATTTGAAAATTGTTTAAATCCACCTCTAAAATGGTGTTGCTTTCCCCTGTAAGCAAAAGCTTGTTTTTTACCAAGTTGATGCCCCAAATGCCCTTTTCGTATTCTTTCAGTTCTTCAATTGTGACACGACTTTCCTTGCCAATCCCTTTTTTCAAAGCATCCCAAAGCTTATCATTTTTTTCTTCATTGACATTATATATGATAATCTTTGACGAAGGCTCATAGTCTTCCTTATACACAACAAACCCTCCATTTCCATAAGCAGAATAAGGCTTATGGCTGAGCAGATTTTTTACAACGAGCTCCTTTCCTGTTTTAATTTCATGACGTACAATTTGTGTCTTGCCTGTAAATTGGCTATCTCGTTGATAGGTTACAAATCCATCTAAGATATCCAAATAATTTTGATTGCCATTGGCCTCCAACTTCTCTATGATTTTTCCCTTTTCTATATCCCAAATCAACAACTGATCTTCTTTAAAAACCCCATTGGGTGCTAGAATTTTATGCCAACTTAAGTAGGATTGATCCCCCGAAATTCGTATATCTTGAAGGCCTCGCTGATGACCACCCCATAAAGTGCTCTGGGTCTTTGATGAAAGGTCATAAGATACAACAGATGTCCAATTTCCCACTGAATCTGTCCATTTTACAACATAGTAAACCTTTCCTTTGGCGTAATGAAAGCTATCCTCAACGGTTGTTTCTGCGCCCGTTACCAAAATCTCCTTTTTTTGTGTCCTTTGATTGTAGACGCCGATTTTATAGCCCGGTACCAATTCGTCCAAAGGAGTGGTATTGGCAATTATATAATAAAGGTTTTCCCCCTCAATGGCGTAATCCGTAACCTTTTCTTGCGCCTGCTCCGTCAATTTTACCGTGGCAAACTTGGGCTCTAAAGCATACGAAAAAAACTGGCCGCTCAAGTTTCTCACAGGATCTGACACAGCACCGGTGAATAAAAACAAAACCACCGCCATAAATATGACAGGCATTTTAACCGATTGATGCCTCAATTTTACAATGTTTTTGATTCTGCCCAGTACGGGATTTTTTCCAAAAGAAGCAAAGCGATTTCCTCCCATATGCCCTTTTCTTTCTGCAAAATGCAAAATAGCATTGGCATAAATCCCCCTGTTCTCATACCCCATCATCTCTATTACCTTTTCATCACAAGAAAGTTCAATGTCTTTATGAAATTGTTTTCCTGCAAACCAGACCAAAGGATTAAACCAATGAATGCACAACACCAGTTGGAAAAATATTTTTTTTAAATTATCTTTTGATTTTACATGCACCAACTCATGAAGTAAAATTTCATCTATGGTTGTAAGGCTCTCTGGTGTAAGCACAATGATGGAATGAAAAACACCATACACAGCAGGGCCATCCCCATAACCGCCCATTTTCAACACGACCGACCTTTTAATACCCCCTTTCTTTTTCAAAGTTATCAATGATGCACACGAGAAATTCGCCAATTTTTTTACGTGACTCATGGTTTTAACGTACCCCACGCCAGTCAACACCATTCCTGAAAATGCAACGAATAACCATAAAAACATCAAGGTATCTCTGTTGAAAATTTGCAATTTTCCAGGAAAATCATGGGGCTGCATCCCCTTACTTCCGTAATATTTCCCTGCCAATAAAAGCGCACCTTCCTCATTTTCAAAAGGATCCTTTGTTTTCGCCAAACCTTCAATGGGTACAGTTTCTTCATTTAACAACGTTTTTTCATTTTCCGGCAAATTGGAACGTGTAGGAATCACCCCTTGGTACATCACTTGCGCCGGATGAACCATAGGAAGATTTGAAAACCCCGGAATTTTTCCATCAAGTTGAAAGGGCAACACCAATCGGGCAACTATGAGAAGCCACAAAAAAACGAAAGCGGATTTCTTAATATTTCCCCACTTTAAATACAAAATACCTTTTAAAAGCAAAAGTATGACAATCATGATGGAGCCTGTAAGAGAAAGGCCTATGACTGTTTCAAATCCATGATGCAACATGCTACACCTCCACGACTATTTAATTTGATTGATCATATCTTTCAACTTTGCCAGCTCACTTTCCGACAACGATTCATCGCTTAAAAAGGCCGACATAAAAGTCGCCGCCGATCCTTTGTAAAAACGATCCAATACGCTTTTCGCCTCTTCCATGCCTACTTCCGCTCTTTCCACTAAAGGTTTGCACAAGAAACCGGGCTCAGACCGTTGAATGGCGCCCTTTATCTGCAAATTTTTTAAAACCGTATAGGTGGTGTTCTTTTTCCACCCATAGATCTGGCCCATTTTAATAGCAGCTTCTCTGGCGCTGATTTCTCCGGCTTCCCAAAGAATATCCATCACTTTCATTTCAGATTCAGGTAATTTTAAATCGTTCATCCTATCTCCCTTATTTTTCATTTCATCTGTCTATCTGTCTATCTGTCTATCTGTCTATCTGTCTATCTG
>JAVVUJ010000066.1:0-7933 GCA_036653195.1 Anaerovorax sp.
GTGGATTTACAGTAAACGTTCCCGATTTTGGTATTAATACACAAGGGGATAGCATGGCTGATGCTATGTTCATGGCTCGTGATGCAATCTCCATGTTGGGATGTTATCATGAAGATGAAAGTAAAGATATACCAGATCCATCTTCTCTAGATTCTATAGCCGCCAAAACCGATGAAATCAAGACCTTAGTGGATGTAGATTTTGACTTATATAGAAAAAGAACTGAAAATAAGGCTGTGCGGAAAAATTGTACAATTCCAAGTTGGCTCAATCTCGAAGCAGAAAAGGCGGGAATTAATTTTTCAGCAACACTTCAGGAGGCATTAAAACACGAATTGGGATTATAAAATACCAAAACGCCCCGGCGGCAACCGGAGTGAATGTATAAATCGGCTGTAATGATACAACCTCTTCAGCAAGATAATTGTACCATTACAGCCCCTAAATTACAAGAGGGGTAAAGTGATCGGCATATTGGATAAAGAATGGATAGTGGATTAGTCACACAATTTAAGTTGTAACTGCAATTAGGCAAGTATGAATATGAAATCGCAAATATTTATAACTTTTTATGTATACATATTTATAATTGTGGCTATTCCTGATAACTCTAGTCTATTTGTGACTACTACTTACTATAAAAAACTTGAATAAAATACATGAAAAATGATTGACAATGGCGAGTATTTGACATACTATAAGTAGCAACAGAACTCGCCGAGCCTCTATTACCTTTTGGTAGTATGCGTAACATGGCGAGGCTTTTGCTTTTTGGAATAATATTTGAGGTACATATGGAAACAGAATATGTAAAACCATTTTTAACAATTGAACAGCAACTTAATTTACTTGTGTCCAGGGGATTAATAGTGACCAACAGAGACATGGCTGCGGAAATTTTGCAAACTTTAAATTACTATCGTTTTAGCGCCTATTCTTTAACCCTTAGAAAAAATGATACTTTCGCCCCTAGTATCACCTTTGAAAATATTTACGAGCTTTATTGCTTTGATGATGAACTCAAGCGATTAATCTTTAAATACACCTCCTTTGTTGAGGTAATTTTTCGCACTCATATTGCACATTATCATGCAGAAAAATATGGTCCAATAGGATATTTAAATTACACTACTTTTTTTAATCCTGTTCACCATCACTCTTTTCTGGGTACGCTGCACAAAGAACTTAAAAGGTCTAAAGATATATTTGTACAACACCATAAAAATAACCATTACGGAATTTTTCCAATTTGGGTTGCTATAGAAGTCACAACCTTTGGGGACTTATCCAAACTTTTTAAAAATTTACTTCCCGTGGATAAAGCTTCGATATCACATAAATTTTATACTGTGGGTTGGAAGTACATAGAGAACTGGTTGCGTGTGTGTGCTGCTGCTAGAAACATAGCCGCCCATGGTGGTAGGTTCTACAACCGAGTTCACTCCACAAACATTAAACTAGACAAAGTGAATAGAGAAAAATTCAGCTCTGATTTATCGTTCTCTTTTATTTTTGCGATATACCAATTATTGTCCTCGGAAAAATTAAAAAAGGAGTTCATAAATGAAATTCAATCATTGTTTATAAAATTTCCTTTTTCAGATGATTCGAGGTTAGGTTTCCCTAAGGATTGGGATGACCTTTTGCAACGCCAACTAATATTAAAATAAAACATTTAAAGGAATTAAAGCATAGACAGATACAAGAAAAATTGTTACTTGATAATAAATGGTTAAATACAGACTATGTAATGTTGAACGACTTCGGTGCGCCTATGTTTTACCAAAGGCCGTCGGCGTGGTTTAGAAATTTTTTTAAAAGAGAAAATTTGAAGCACATTACATTCCACCAATTAAGGCATACTCACGCAACTCTGCTATACTACTTAGATGTGGACATGATGAGCATAAGTAAACGACTGGGGCATTCCCAACTATCCACAACGCAGAATATTTACACACATTTGTTTAACGATATCGACAAAGACATTTCAGATAAGATATTCCTGTTTATTAACAAAAAATCATGATTTGCACCAAACTTGCACCAAATTAATTTTGCAATAACAAAACCCTTGCAATTGCAAGGGTTTTTTGGTGAGACACGAGGGACTCGAACCCCCAACCGACTGGTTCGAAGCCAGCAACTCTATCCATTGAGCTAGTGTCCCACACCAAGACACTTCTCTATTTTACTTCCTAAAGGACTGAAAGTCAACTACTTTGACACAAAAACCCACACTTGTATTGGGCTGTTCTGCTATGGCAGTTACCTGGGTTCTCCTAACTCTTGTAAATCTACTATTTCGATATATCTTCGAAACCCTCTCCATTTCCCCATACAGTATCCACATGAATCACGGTTACAAACGCATTGGGATCTATTTTTGCCACACGCGCTTTAATCAACATGCTTTCTCTTGGAGAACAAAGCGTTATGATTTTCTCCCTTGTTTTTTTTGTATATTCTCCTGTAATGACGCTATTGGAGACGCCTCTGGAAATATCATTTAAAATGTACTGTGAAATTTCATCATGATAATCCGTGATAATTTCCAACTGAACTACCTTGGTATCAAATCCATACATGACAAAATCTACACTCTTGGAAATGATGACCTGTGTCACCAGCGCATACAACGCAATATTCCTTCCGAAAATAATACCGGAAACAACAATGACCATGGCATCCAAGACAAGTAAAATTTTGCTGATAGCTACATGTGGCAGCATTTTCTTCTGAATAATTTTTGCCACCGTATCTGAGCCACCAAATGAATAACCCCTGGAGAACACCAAACCACAACAAATTCCGGAAAAAACGCCACAGTAAATAGCCGCAAGAATAACATCTTTTTCTTCTAGTAATGTAAAATTTAATTGTTCAAATAAAAATAGAAATGCGGGGAACATAATGGTCAGCAGACATATTTTTCGCGCCTCTTTAAACCCCAACAAAACAGCACATACCACTAAAATAATCAGTGATCCCCCATAGTACAAGATTGAAAAATCAACATTAACAAAATTTTGGATCATTCTGACGATTCCTGTTATGCCTCCACTTGTCAGCCCATTTGGAATCAATATTCCAATGGATGAAAATGCGCCTAAAGCACAAGCCGCCACCAGAAAGATCATATCTACACCAAATTTTTTCACCGATTCCCTGTTTATTTTTTTCATCGGCCCTTTCTCCCTTCTTTTCTTTTATTCCTTCGTGGTTACCACCGTAAAAAAAGAATTTCCAAAGCTGTCCATACCTCCAATGGCAATTTTTTTAAAACAAGATCCTGCTTGCGTGCCATACAATAAGAGTTCCCCTTTTTCCTTTGCAAAACGCTGTTGTGGTTTGAAACAGATTCCGTCATATTGAAAATCCACACTCCAATATTCAATGAGCTGCAATGAATCCGTTTCCAAAACGGCTTGCGTTTGAATCCGATCCTTTTCATCAAGGGCTAGACTTTCCATATTCTTAATCCTATAAGAACAAAGGGTTACTTTTACGTCCATTTCCCTTCCCACGTGCCCTTGACCTACTACTTCTATGCGCACATCTAACACCCCTCCACAGTCTGTTTTTTCCCGAAGGAGTTGACAATTCCCTCTATTTTTCACAATTCTTTGCATGGTCTTTAGGGTAGAAAGGCCACCGATATCACAAGCAATCCAATTGCGATTCATTTTCTGGGCCACTGCCGCCATTGTTCCCGACCCCGCAAAAAAATCAGCACAAACGTCCCCTTCTTTTGTACAGCTTGTCAAGATTCTTTCGATTAAGCTTTCGGGCTTTTGGGTAGCGTATCCTGTCCGTTCAGCGGAAGTTCTGCCTACCATGTCAATTTGCCACACATCTTTCATGTTGACCATAGTATACCAGCCCAATGGGTCCTGAAACTCTTCCACCCCTTTAAAGCGATAAGGCTTCATCCCTCGATTGTAAGATTTTTCCTGTTGCGGTTTAAAGTAATAGTGTTTGCTTTTTCCATAAAAAAGCAAGGTATCGTGTTTCCGCCCAAATCTTTTTTTGCTGGCACCGCCGGATTTATAATTCCAAATGACTTCATTGATAAATTGCTCTTCACCAAAAATTTCATCCAATAAGATTTTTACGTAGTGTGACGCATGCCAATCCAAATGCACCCACAGGGTTCCTGTGTCTTTTAACAACGCTTTCATAAGGTATAATCTTGGTGTTAACATGCTCAAATAGCCTTCAAGACCGCCGTCCCATGTGTCTCTGTAAGCGTTCTGCGTGATCACCTGTGCCTTCTCACTGTCCTTTGCCTTTACTTTAATAGCATTGCCATAGTTGGATTTGGAAAAAAAAGGTGGATCTATATAAATCAAATCCAGCTTTTCTCCCTGTGCCAAAAGAGAGGCCATAAACTGCAAGTTGTCTCCATTGACAATCACACCTTGGTTTCCATCTTGTTGATCCTCTTCTTGAAACCCTTCTACTAAATGAAATGGCGCAGATGAGGTCTTTAAAATCGCCTCACATTGTTTTTTCCCCTCTTCAATAATATGTGGCAACTTGATTAGTATACTCATAGTGTGCTTTTCCCCACCTTCTTTAATGCTCTTCTCACCAATTCCCTATTTTCCGGCTTATTAAAATGAATCAATGCACGCTGCATTTTCTTATCATCCAAGTCTTTCGCCACATAGACAGCTTCCCCTGTAAACGGATCTTTCTCCGTATAATACATACACGTAGATAAGGTACCGGGTGTAGGGTAAAAATCTTGCACTTGATCGGGAACAAACCCGGTTTCTTTTAAAAATTGAGCCAACTCTACGGCATCCTCCAATGTGCTCCCCGGATGAGAAGACATTAAGTAGGGAATCAAATACTGTTTCATTCCCAACTGCCCATTTATTTTTTCATACTTTTTGCTGAATTCCATAAATACTTTTTTCCCCGGTTTTCTCATTTTTTTCAGCACAGAATCAGATACATGCTCAGGCGCTACTTTTAACGTTCCGCTAATATGATACCGACACAATTCTTTGAAAAAAGTATCATCTTTATCTTTCATCAAATAATCATATCGAATACCCGAACGAATAAACACCTTCTTTACCTGATCTAATTTTCTAAGCTCTCTCAAAATGTCTAAATATTCACTGTGATCTACAATCAAATTTTTGCAAGGTTCCGGGAAAAGACAGTCCTTTCCTTTACAAACGCCCTCTTTTTCTTGCTTTTTGCAAGCACTGTTTCTAAAATTGGCTGTAGGCCCACCCACATCGTGAATATATCCTTTAAAATCACTTCTCTCCGTGATTTTCTTTGCTTCCGCCAAAATAGATTCTTTCCCCCGTCCCCTTACTTGTCTCCCTTGGTGATAGGTCAACGCACAAAAAGCGCAGCCTCCAAAACAACCTCTGCTGGATGTGATGCTAAACTTTACCTCTTCAATGGCCGGAACACCGCCATCCTTTTCATAAGAAGGATGATACGTTCCCTCATAAGGCAATTGATACACGTGATCCAACTCCTCACTGTTTAACGGCTCTTGGGGTGTATTTTGAACGATAAAAACCGTTTCATCATATTTTTCTATCAGTCGTTTTCCATTGATCCAATCGTTGTTCTCATATTGAATGGCAAAACTTTTACAATATGCATCTGTCATCGCCCCATCCGGTCTTTTTGTATCGCCATGGCCCAGAATTTCTTTATAATCCGGCAAAAAAATGGTGTCTTCATCCAAATAAATTTCTTTTTGCCTGCAAACCGTTCCCTTAATCCACGAAATGTCTCTCCCTTCTAACCCGGACTCCAAAGCTTCGGCCACTTCCACAATGGCTTTCTCCCCCATTCCGTAAATAAGGAGATCTGCTTTTGCATCTAGCAAAATAGAACGTCTTACCTTGTTATCCCAATAATCATAGTGGGAAAACCTTCGAAGACTGGCTTCTATACCCCCAATAATCACCGGAACGTCTTTATACGCTTCTTTCGCTCGATTGCTGTAAACCATCACCCCTCGATCCGGCCTCTTCCCTGAAACACCGCCCGGCGAATAGCTATCAGTTCTCCTTCTATGCTTAAAGACAGAAAAGTGATTCACCATAGAATCTACATTGCCGGCGTTGACTAAAAATCCCAGTCTGGGCCTGCCAAAGCGTTTAAAATCTTCAGCGCTTTTCCAATTGGGCTGTGCCAAAATAGCCACTTTATATCCATGGCTTTCCAGAACCCTGCTGATAATGGCTGTGCCAAAAGAAGGATGATCCACATAAGCATCTCCTGTTACAAATACAAAATCTACCTGATCCCATCCTAATTTTTTAACTTCATCTTCTGTTGTAGGTAAAAACCCCATTCAATCTCCTTCTCATCGTTCAATGGAAAATTTTTCTTTTCTCGCCCTTATTTCATACGAATTCGCATAACAAGCCCTAATAGAGATCCGGCCTTCTGTGTAATAATAGGGGCAACTCTCCTCTAACCTGCTCAATATAATCAAAATCAATTTCCCCGTACAAAATGCCTTCCCTGGAGTCCGTCTTTGCACAAAACTCACCCCAAGGCGTTACAATACAAGAATTCCCATAGGCCACATAAGAGCTATCTACATCTCTGGCCGGCGACACGGCTGCAAAATAAATTTGGTTATCCAACGCTCTGGCTCTCATGGATAAATCCCAATGAGCCGGTCCTGTGGTCATATTAAAAGCAGCAGGCAATATGATTAACTTTGCTCCGGCTAAAGTCATTTTTCTGAAAAGTTCCGGAAATCTCACATCATAACAGATGGCAACGCCCATTTTCCCGTATTCGGTATCAAATACAGTCATTTCATTTCCTGCTGTCAAGGTGTCGGATTCTTTAAAGGAAATTCCACCTTTCACATCAATATCAAAAAGATGCATCTTTCTATGCTTTCCGATGATATGGCCATTTTTATCAAATATAAAACTGGTATTATACACTTTGTCATTATCCAACTCCGGAATTGAGCCGCCAACCAAATAAATACCCAGTTCCTTGGCTAAATTTTTAAGGAGCTTCACAGTTGGTCCGCTCTCCTCTTCCGCATACGCTCTGAAATACTTGTTTGAATAGGGGCAATTGAAAATTTCAGGAAGGGCGATTACATTTGCCTCCCTTTTGGCTGCTTCCCGAATCATGGATTCTGCCTTTTCCAAATTATATTCCTTCTCTATACTGCCTCTCATTTGACACAACGCTAATTTAAACATTCTTACCCTCCTTCAACTATTTTCACCTGTACTTCCCACAAATCAATGTGAAGCCTATGAATCGTGTGTATCCATAGTTTAGCATATCAAACAGTAAGAATCAATTTTTTCCATAAAAAACACCTGCACTGACTCCATAATAGCCAAGTGCAGGCAGCCTTTCAAGGAATGGCGCAATAGCGCCTATAGTAGAAGAAGGTTTCTAAAAGCATTTCTTTGGGTTAAGGTCTGATAAACATTTGTACCCAGTAGGTATCACCCTTTGCATCCACCACATAACCAATTCCAATCTCCGTATAATTGGTGCTCATAATATTTGCTCGATGTCCCTCCGAATTCATCCAACCTGTCATAACAGATTCCGGCGTTCTCTGACCTTTTGCAATGTTTTCACCTGCGGCTTTGTAGTTGATCCCAAACTGTTTCATCATTTCAAAAGGAGATCCATAGGTGGGTGACGTGTGAGAAAAATAATTTTGATTTGCCATATCCTCCGCCTTTTTTTCTGCCACTTTTGAAAGTGCTTTATTGATTGCAAGAGGTTGAAGTCCCGCCTCCCGTCTCTTTGTATTGACCAATTCTGCCACTTTATTTTCATATGTATTCACTGTAGATTCGTCCATTTCCGGTTTGTTGTCAGGTTTCACTTCCGGCGTGTCATCAGGTTTTATTTCCGGTGTGTTGTCAGGTTTTACTTCCGGTGTGTTGTCAGGTTT
>JAVVUJ010000066.1:8033-10748 GCA_036653195.1 Anaerovorax sp.
GTGTGCAACCGGAATTTAAATGCCATTCCATACATGTGAAAGGGTGGTTCATTTGCATATTGTCCGGTACTGTTGTTGTGCCGGTTTCTGTACCATAAGCAGCCATAGGTATGGAAATAACCAATACGCCAAACAATGTCATGGTGATTTTTAAAATTAACTTTTTCATACTTTTCCTCCATATTAGCCAACGAACGGCGTGAATCCTCCCTTGCCCATACAAAGAAGCCTTTCAAGTGAACTGCTTGTTTGCCTGCGGTTGGGAAAAATCCTTCTTGCTGTCCGTGCCATTCTTTTGCTTCAAGTCCCATATGCAAAATGGCACATAGGCGGAATTGTGAAAGAATCTTTCACAATTTTCTCCTTAAAACTTGGTTCAAGTTTCTTCAAAAAGTATATAAGGGGTTTACCATTACGTAAACCCCTCAAATTTTACCAATCATTCATTTCTAATTTTTTTATCCCTTATTGACCTTAAGAATATTCATCAAATTATAAGTAATTCTCCCTGTTAATCCCCATATGACATGTTCTCCATATCTGTAAATAGGAACGATCGACTCTCCCTTTCTCCAATTATATCCTTTTTTTGAATTGATCATTTCATAAGGGAAATCATCCCCAACTTTTGGAACTACATCAAAATTATAGATATAAGGTTCATTCTCCAATAGAAACGAAAGGGGCACTAAAAAAATTTCTTTCACTTCATCCTCGTTAAACTTTGCCTTTTTCAGCACCTGATAATCCAATACGCCCAAGTAAGAATACATGGTGAAATTGCTATAGGTATGCATATGATCTAATCGTGAAATGATTTTTACCTGATTTTTTTCTACGCCCAATTCTTCAGAAGTCTCCCGAATGGCACACTGCAAGGAACTTTCCTTTGGTTCAACTTTTCCACCCGGAAAACAAACTTCACCCGGTTGGGTTTTCAATTGCTCCGCCCGCACTTCATATAAAATATGAATCTGACCTTCTTTTTCTACAAGAGGTACAAATACTGAAAAGTATTGGTAAGAACCTAAGTTCTTTGGTTTTCTATTGAGGAAAATTTTTTCTATTTCATCAAGATTCATTGGGACACCCTTCCTCCAGTGCTTCTTTTATTTCTTTTGGCATTTTCATATTTATATAGGAGCCTAACAAAATAAAGGCAATACCAATGTACATATTGAAGGTAATAATCTCTCCAAACATAATCACTGCTACAATGGGTGCAAACACCGGCTTTAAGAAAAACACAATAGAAGCTTTGGCGGCACCGCCCACTTCCATGGCTTTAAAGTAAAACAAATAACCTACCCCTGTTACAATGATACTCACATAAAGAATCACAAGAATATTATCCATTTCTACACCTTGCAATATGGGCCCATCTGTAACCAATAAAATGAAAAGCAACGCCAAACTCCCAAGTAAAAAACTGATACTGGTTTGAGGAAGCCCTCCGATTCTCTCAATTCTGCGCTTTCCAATGGCACTATATAGACCAAATGTCAATGCGGAAATCAATGTAAAGAGCATCCCCATCAACGTGTTGCCTTCACTAATTGCAAAGGGATTTATAATAATGGCAATCCCTACCAAACTAATGACCAGCGCTACTATTTTTTGCTTGGTTAATTTTTCACTGGTAAAGAAATGGGCAAAGGTGATTGTAAACATAGGGTTGATGCAAAATAGAACTGCAGCTGTAGAGGCATTGGCATTCATAACGCCGATTTGGAAAAAAATCATGCTGACACAGGTGCAGAGCACACCTAAAAACAACAAATAGGCATAGTCTCTCCACACAAGCTTTACATTTCTTTCCTTCAATTCTTTTATTGCAAAGGGCAATAGGAACAACCCGCCTATGGTAAACCTAATAAAGGTTAATTGAAACGGGTCTAAGTGCGTGCCCCCTATTTTCAGTGCAACTTCCATTGTGCTGAAAATCAAAGCTGATACTATAATATACGTGACTACTTTCTTCATTTTTTCTCCCTATGGGCTGACCATTTTAACATGACATTAGGGCGATGATGATTCACCGCCCTAATGTTCTTTTCTACATAGCTTGTCCTTAAAATTAATTTAATACTTCAAAATCTTTAACACAACTACCAATTTCAGCCAAGTCTGCACTGATGCTCACTACAAATTCAATCTTATACTCTTCTGAAATCAATTTTAATCTTGCAATAAACTCAGGAACATCTTCAATGTTCACATTGGTATGTTTTAATATACTATCTATAAAAATAACTTCAATATCGTGATTTGCACTGATGATTCCATAAAGAAAACCTATGTACTCATCACTGTTGGTTATTTCTTCATATTCTTCCATACATACAACCCTAATATCATGCTTTAGATCATACATCAGTCTATTATTTTTGTTGATAAAAACTACATTTCCATCGCACTTTTCGACCTGTTCATTTGCTAACTCGATCATGCTCTTTGTTTTACCACTGCCTTTGTGCCCAACTAATAATTTAACCATTTGGATCGCCTCCTTATAAATTTAAATTTGTTAGGTTTATTATACACTATTCCCACAAGGTGGGCAACAGAATAAACTACAAATCCACATATTATTTTAACATCTCTTTATCTCAGTCTTAATTGTCCGCAAGCAGCATCAATATCACTGCCCATCTCTCTTCTCACGGTCGCTTGCACGCCTCTTTTTTCGACCATTTCTTTAAATCTTTCCGCCTC
>JAVVUJ010000067.1:0-10340 GCA_036653195.1 Anaerovorax sp.
TGTATGAGGGCGCAGTTTGCAGAGGTTATCACACGGGGGATATTGGGTACGTAAAAAATCAATTGCTTTACTATTGTGGACGCATGGATTCACAGGTAAAGCTTCATGGCTATCGCATTGAAATAGGAGATATTGAGAGCAATCTCCTAAAACTTCCAAATATAACACATGCGGCGGTCATTCCAAACATAAAAGAAAACAAGGTGAAAAGTTTATATGCGTTTCTTGTTGAAGAAGGTGGTACAGAAAATTCTTTAGAGGCTTCTCGCAGAATAAAGGCGGCATTAAAGGCATGGTTGCCCGACTATATGATTCCTAAAAAAATCATTTTTTTAGAACATATGCCGGTAACCGCCAATGGAAAAACCGATCTTTCAATTTTAAAGGGGTTTTTATAATGAGTTTTTTTGGGGATATAGAATTTTTTATGTGGTTGACGGTGATGGTCATACCCGCCATTGTGTTGGGGCTTCTTGAAAAGCCATTGAAGATATACGGACTTTTGGTTTCTGTTCTTCTGTTGATCTATATCATGTGGAATGATTACCATAGTTTGTTGAATTTGGGTGTTTTTTACATAGTGGAACTGATTTTGGTGAAGAGCTATTGTTTGCTTCGCCAACGGTTTGGAAGAAATGGAAAAATTTATGGCTGTTTTGTTTTTCTTTCCATTGTTCCGGTGATTTTGGATAAAATATCGGAAGTTTCGTCCCTTAGTCTCTTTCAATTTTTAGGCATTTCTTATTTGACTTTCCGAGTGGTGCAGATGATCATTGAAATTTATGACGGGGTCATGAAAGAGGTGAACCTATTGGAATTCACCGGATTTTTGTTATTTTTTCCAACTTTCAGCTGTGGTCCCATTGATAGGAGTCGAAGGTTTTCTAAAGACTGGAATTGTATTTACAAGAGAAGTGAATATGTAGAGCTTGTTAGCAGAGGAATGGAAAAGTTACTTCTCGGCATTGCTTACAAGTTTGTCTTTGCAGCTATATTTTATCAGGTAATGGGATTTTTTTCAGTGGGGAAGACTCTCCTTGCCATGACAGGATATGCCTATGGTTATGGTTTCTATCTGTTTTTTGATTTTGCAGGCTATAGCCTCATGGTGATTGGAACCAGTTATTTGCTGGGAATTCAGACGCCTGAAAATTTCAACAAACCATTTTTAAGCCGTGACATCAAGGATTTTTGGAATCGGTGGCATATTACCCTTTCTCATTGGTTTCGGGATTTTGTATTTACAAGATTCATGATGAAAAGCATAAAAGGAAAGTGGTTTTCATCTAAGTTAACAGGGGCTTCCATAGGTTTTATTGTCAATATGCTGATTATGGGTTTGTGGCATGGGCTCTTTGTTCACTATATACTCTATGGCCTTTATCACGGTATTTTATTGGCAGTGACAGAGGTTTACCAAAAGAAATCAAAGTTTTATGCAGTACATAAGCAAAAAAAATGGTACGGCAGAGTTTCTTGGTTTGTAACATTAAACTTAGTGATGTTTGGGTTTCTGTTGTTTTCAGGGAAACTCCTATCATTTTGAGAAAGTAAGAAAGTTTTATACAGGGGTAAAAAGTATTTTTAAATAGTCGTAACAGACGGATTGAGAGGCGTTAGAATGAAAGATAGAATTTTAGATATGTTGGCGGAAATTTGTGAGGATGGAATTGTAAAAGAGGATTTGGATATCTCTCTTTTTGAACATGATTTGCTAGACTCCTTGTCGTTTACAGAACTTCTTGTAACCATTGAAACAGAGTTTGGTGTGATTATTTCCCCCTCAGAGGTAACAAGAGAGGAATTTGGCACGCCCAATCAGATTATTTCCATGATTGAGGCAAGGAGTAAGTAAAGTGAAAAGGATGCAGGCGCTGTTGATTGCCTTTGCTTTATTCTTAATAACCGCTGCATCGGGGCATATGCTGGCAGCCAATCAGTTGGATTTTCATAATCCGGAATTTGGGACATGGATCAACAGCAAAAAATTTCAATTTCATGAGGCCATTACCCAAAACCTCACAGAGCATAGCATTCTTGTTTTTGGATCCTCAGAATTTGCACATGGCAGAAAAACACCCTATCATCCCAAGCATATGTTTCGCGGACAAGCACTTGATATGATGATGGTGGGGGAGGGGTACTATCAATGTTTATCTCATGCCATGGCTCTTTCTGCCATAGCACCGGATATGAAAAACAAAAAGGTCGTTCTTGTTTTGTCACCCCAGTGGTTCCGAAGGACAGGGGTGTTGCCGGGGGCTTATGCATCCAGATTTTCGGAAGACAACTTTATTGCAATGTTGAAAAACCCGGCGTTGTCTCATAAGTCAAAAAAATATATGATAGAGAGGACCGAAAAACTTTTAAAAGGGGATCAACCTACATTAAATCGTGTGCATCGCTATGAACGCATCTTTTGGACAAAGAAAGGGACAATGAGAGACAAAATCTTGTTTCAGGTGGGGTATGGTTTTTTACAGGAACGATCCAAACTGAGCATTATAACCATGGCTCATGCAGGTGGTGTTGCGTCGGAGAAAAAAATAAAACCGGAAAAGCCGGTTAAGGTAGATTGGGAAACTTCTTTAAAAGAGGCGGAGCGTGCGGGTGCAAGGGCCACAGATGGGAATCCTTATTACGTGAAAAACGGGTACTATTTTAGGCATTTAAAACCCCATCTGAAAGATAAAAAGGATTATAATGCAGAGGGAAGCTATACCCATTCCCCGGAATACAGAGATCTGAAATGTTTCCTTTCGGTATGCAAAGAACAGAATATAAAACCACTTTTAATCAGCATCCCTGTCAATGGATGGTGGTATGATTATGTAGGATTCCCAAAGGAAAACAGGCAGCAGTATTATGAAAATATCCGTCGCATTGCCCATGATTACGGCGTTGACTTGGCGGATTTCTCGGGAAATGAATATACCAAATATTTCTTGGAGGATACCATTCATTTAGGTTGGAAAGGTTGGGTATTGGTCAATGAAAGTATTTACAATTTTACAAAAGAAATTCAATAAAAAGGGAAACTGGAATTGGAATTTTGTGAAGCAAATTCTATTTTTCTACGGGCTTATGATGATTATTTATGGATATCTCATGTTTGCAAATTTATCCACGGCACCCAAATTTATTTACACACAGTTTTAAAAGGGTCAGAAGGAGTAGAGACCTTTTATAAATGGCAAATAATAATGGTTGACATTGATTTTTGGACATGTTATGTTAAATTAAAATTATGAATTAGGAAGGAGTGTATGAAAATGAAAATTAGTGCAAGAAATCAACTAAAAGGAACAGTTGCAGCTATTGAAAAAGGCGCAGTGAATGGCATTGTTAAAATAGATATTGGAGGAGGAAATCTGATTTCCGCTACCATTTCTATGTCGTCTATTGATGAACTTGGTTTGAAAGTAGGCGGTGAAGCGTGTGCCATTATAAAGGCCACATCCGTTATGATTGGCGTAGAACAATAAGAAAATCAAAACTAATCAGCACCACCCGTTAGACAGGTGGTGCTGATTTAATGTGTCAATTGTGGGGCATTTCAGCCCCCGTTCAATGTATCTATAGTATTTACTGTAAAACAGATTATATGCTAAAGCAAACGCCTGTAGATACTTGCATAGAATACTTATAAATATTGAAAATGCAGCGTAAGTATAGTATAATAAGCCCACGAAGCAAAGTGGTAAGTGAAAAAAAGGAAAGGCTTGAGATTGTTGGTATGAAGTTATTGATATGGTTAAAAAGCAATTTTTTGGGGAATGTGGAGGCTACTTTTTATTCTGAAAATAAGGAATTGTTGGCGGAAAGAAACTATGGGTTGATTAAGAAAGCGTGTGTCTTTTCGGTTTTTATGTGCGGTTTTTTATTCGCTCTTACTTTTTTAAATGGGTTGATTGCAGAGCTGAAAAATTTCTATCTATTTTTTACATTGTTTTTCGTTATAGAAACAGGAATCGTTTTTGTTTATGTGAAAAGGCACAAAGAATTTTCAGGTTTATTTTTTTATATTTTTGCTATTGCCATATTTTTTCTGGCAGCCGATATAGGAACCTTTAAAAGCCCGGATGTTTTTGCAGTTACTTTTTATGTTTTCTTGATTATCATACCTATGCTTCATGTTGGCAGGCCTATATGGGCTGTGATGCTATCTGTAGGTGCTTGTGCCGGTTTTTGTTTGCTTACCTATGTGGTCAAATCGTCAGCGCCCCTCATCGCTGCCAATGATATTTTAAACGCCGTATGCTGCTGTATTGTGGGGATTGGTCTGAATGTTACAATTTTAAATTTACAGCTTGAAAGCCTTCAGTCAAAGGTTCAACTGGAGCATATGTCTTTCATAGATGAATTGACATCATTGCCCAACAGGCGCAGCCTTAATTTATACATTGAAAGTATTTTTGAAGATAAAAAGGAAAGCAAGAATGAAGCAATTAATATGGTGATGATGGATATTGATGATTTTAAGTGCTTTAATGATAGTTGGGGACATTTAGAAGGTGATGTTTGTTTGAGGAAAATAGGAGCCCTTTTATATGAGATTGGGGAAGCCCATCAGTTGTTTGTGGCTCGTTTTGGTGGTGAGGAATTCGTAGCCATTAATACCACCCATGATAGGAACACACTGGAAAAAATTTGTGAGGAAATTATAAGAAAAGTAGAAGCATTGCATATTAAAAGCAGAGCAAACTCTTCTAAAAATGTGACAATGAGTATTGGCTATTCTGATTTGGAAAGCAGCGGTGCGAAAAATTATATTGAATTGATCCATTGCGCAGATGCTGCCTTGTACTTTTCTAAAGTAAGCGGGAAAAATAAGGCAACGTTATATAAAAGCTATATGAAAAACAGACAAGAATGTGATGATTTTCAAAATGATGGCCCAGGACAATGAACAAAGAGTCACACAAAAACCATGTGTTGCATAGTATAAACTGACCATGAAATCATTTGAAATAGGAGGTACTTCATGCAACCTTTCCCTATAGTAGCGGAAAACCCGATTACATCAGGATACTTATCAAAATATAAGGGAGCTGCATTTGATGGATGTTACTTTTATGTAACACTCCTTAATTGCTGCAAAATACTTAAATACAACAGACAGTTTGAGCCAGATGGGTATTTTGATACCAAGCGTGCTTATACTTGTGTTTGTTACGATGAAGGAGAAAATTGTTTTTGGGCGGCGGATGGATGTCGAGGCACTTTATACAAGTTGGATTGCCATTTCCAAGAAATAGCGTGTATGGATATTCATGACTGTGATGACTACGGAGCGGTCGTTGTAGGCATTTCCTATGATTGCGCTGATGACACCTTAGTCGTCGCCTTTGCCAATACTCTTGTTAAAATACAGAAAGATCAAAAGAAAATCATTGGCGTCATTAAGAAATCATGTAAAGAGTGGTACACAGGGATTCTTTCTATTGCCCCGTATCTATTGACTATAGATACTTGCTCTAGTAGCCAGCGTATTTGTCTATGTACGTGGGAAGGAGCGGTCATCAAGGAATTTTCTGCACCACAGGGGTTTGTCATTGAAACGATTATTTTCTCACCGTGGCACCATCATGAAGAGGAAAGTCCTTATTCGTTTGTTCTTTTAGGCACAAAACACGGTTGTTGGGCCTATTTTCTGGAGGGCATTCTTTCCTGTGAATTGTTTGAAAATGGCATTCATGCCTGCAATTTTGAACTTTGCAATAAGCGGTGCAAGCCTGATCCGGAACCGTCATGCCACTGTGATGATATGATAGAATCTATTGCATTGATGGAGGCTTCCTTGGCGCATATTTTAAATGCAGAGGGGGAAAAAATCCAAAAAATTCTTGAAATTGCAGAAAATGCAGAGGATATAGACGCCATTTTAGAAGTCAACAAGTCTGTTCAGCAGACCCTTGTCAATGTAACTCATTTGGAGATTATTTTATACGACAAACTGGTTGCCCTCGATAAATGCGGCCAAGATCCTTGTGAAGAATTTGATGAATGGGGTTGCAATGAATGCTGTAAAGAACTTTGCCAGTCCAATTGCAGTCATATGTCCATCTGCGCAGCTAAGTAAACTTAAAAAACCAGATGAAATAAAAATCGGTACATTTAAAAATACACCCTTTCCAGCGGTTGGGGTGTTTTTTTTGTATATTCGTATAAAGGCAGGCTTATTTTTCCATTTTCTTGGCTAGCAAGGTTAAGGCCTGGGCGATTTGTACCTGCTCTGTTTCCGTTAGGTTTTTAAACAAGTTGGAAAATTCACGATCCATCTTTTTTTTAAAGTTATTGGCAAAATGTTGTCCTTTTTCAGAAAATATGATGTAAGTAAGACGTTTGTCTTCCTTTTTGACCCTTTTAATATAGCCCGCATCTTCTAAACGCTGAATCATACCGGATACGGTAGCTTTGGCAAGGGAGAGCTGGTCACATAATTGAGTGGGTGTGACTTCTTTGTTGTGTGCAATGACTTTCATGACCATAATTTGCTGAGGTGTTAAGCCGCTGTCTTTCATGTTGTGTCCGATGTTTGCGTACATTAAAGAATGAACTTCTCGAATAAGCATCATGATTTTAAAACTGTTACTGGGTGTTTTTATAGAGCCCATGTAAACCACCCCATCATAAATAGAATTCCAGCACCCAACAAAGCTAGGCCTAATCCCATGTAAAAGGGTGCCCAACATAGAGGATTTATTGTAGGAATACAACGAATGAAAATGCCGGCACTCATCATAAAAGCCATTATTAGATAGCTTTTCTTATCAAAAAAAGAAAAGGTGCATACTTTTTCTTTTGTCATAGAAGCAATGCGTTTTTGGTGTTTATAAACCATTTTCTTAAAGACCAAGTGATAGAATACGAAGAACACCACCGGGGCAGTTGCTATAAAAATCCATCTGTGCACTGTGGTCTCTACGAACACTTGAAATCCAAAGCGGGTGACCATGCTGCCGGCCACCATCCATACCAGGCCAGCCAATAAAAGCAATGTTCTGCGAGAACATCTGGGAACAAATTTATCCATAAATTACCTCCATTAGTTCGTATGCGAACTATTTTATATCTCATCATATGCTCCTTGAGAAGGAATGTCAATACTTGTCGAATAAATATTTATTTTTAATCACAAGGTTGCAGAGAAATTAATTTTTTCTTTTAAAAACTATTTATTTTCAACTGGTGAACTGCTATAATAGAGGCAAGGACATAATAACCACAGACGTTCCGGTTTGTGGTTATTATAATGAAAAGCACAGATTAAAAAATATAAGGAGAAAAAATATGGGCGACAAAATGAACCGATTTCAAGGAAGCAGTGATTATGTTGTTTCACAGGAATTGATGCATGCGGTAAACGTAGCAATCGCATTACAAAAACCATTGCTGATTAAGGGAGAACCGGGAACGGGGAAAACCATGTTGGCAGAATCTATTTCAAAAGCGTTAAATAAAGAGTTGATTATTTGGAATATAAAGTCGACGACAAAGGCACAAGACGGCTTGTATGTTTATGATACGGTGCAAAGATTGTATGACAGCCAGTTTGGAGAGGGCGATGTAGCTGAAATCAAGAAGTACATTAAGCTGGGGAAACTGGGTGAAGCGTTTACAAGCGAGAAACAAGTGGTTTTATTAATTGATGAGATTGACAAGGCCGACTTGGAATTTCCCAATGACCTTCTTTGGGAACTTGATAAAATGCAATTTTATATCAATGAAACAAAAGAGACGATTTCTGCAAAGGAGAGACCCATCGTAATCATTACATCCAATGCGGAAAAAGAGTTGCCGGATGCATTTCTTCGCCGTTGTATTTTCCACTATATTGAGTTTCCGGATCAGGAAAAAATGCATGAGATTGTTATGGTTCATTACGATGATGTTGAAGAAAAATTGTTGGCACAAGCCATGGAAACCTTCTATTGGATTCGAGATATGAAAGAAATTCAAAAAAAACCAAGTACTTCTGAATTGTTGGATTGGCTGCAAGCATTGGTATTAAGTGGTGTTCCTTTGGATAAAATTAAATCTGAAATTCCATTTGTGGGCGTGCTGTTAAAAAAAGATAAAGACATTGAAGCTATGTTTGAAATAAAAGAAAAGGGATTTACCCTAAAGAGATGGTTGTAATATGTTTATCACATTTTTTTATTTATTAAGAGCACGGGGACTGAGTGTCTCCTTAAATGAATGGTTGGCTCTTGTCGAGGCTTTGGACAAGGGGCTTTGCAGTTCCAGCCTGACAGATTTTTATCATCTTTGCAGAATTATTCTGGTAAAGAGTGAGTCGGAGTATGATAAGTTTGATATGGCTTTTGCTGAATTCTTTCAGGGTATTGAAAGTCCCGAAGATTTACCAGAGGAGTTTTGGGAGTGGATGCGCAAAGATGTCAAAGTGAGAGACATTAACGATAAGACCATGTTGGATGACCATCTTTTAGAATTGGAAGAATTACAGCGGCGATTTGAGGAACGAAAAAAAGAGCAAAAAGAGAGACATGATGGTGGAAATTATTGGATCGGTACCGGCGGAACTTCTACCATGGGAAATAGTGGATATCATGAGCGTGGCATTCGAGTGGGTGGAGATGCAAGACATCGAACGGCTGTGCAAATCGCAGGCGAACGGCATTTTAAGGACTTTAGACAGGATCACATCTTAGATACCAGACAGTTTCAAGTGGCCTTTCGGAAATTGAGACAATTTTCTTCCAGATTAGATGGTGCTAAAACCGAATTAGATATTGACGGAACCATAGATGCAACTTGTGATCGCGGTGGTATGTTGGATTTGGTGTGGGAGAGACCGAGAAAAAACACGGTAAAATTGTTGATTCTCTTTGACTCGGACGGTTCCATGATGCCCTACAGTAGGCTTTGCAACCAATTGTTTCAAGCGGTGAGCAATGCCAATCATTTTAAAGATTTGAAGGTTTATTATTTTCATAATTGTATTTATGAGCATTTGTACACCACACCACAGTGTAGGCGTGGTGAATGGATTGATACAGAGTGGGTTCTTTCCAATTTGGGCAGTGATTATAAAGTGATCTTTGTAGGGGATGGCACCATGGCACCATCGGAGCTTATGAGCAGGGGCGGAAATTGCTATATCGGCCTCTATAATGAGATCCCGGGTATAGACTGGTTGAGGAGATTTAAAAACAGGTATAAGAAAAATATTTGGTTGAACCCTATTCTTGAAAGAGAGTGGGAATACACCTATGGCACACCTACGCTTTTAAAGATAAGGGATATTTTTCCTATGTTTGAATTGACTATTGATGGATTGGAAGCGGGGATTAAGAGATTGCTTGTCAGCAAATAGCTTGCAAGGAACGATTGGGAAAATGGTTGGTCAGTAATCCCTGGGAATCCCATTTATCATAAAAAACGACACAGAATTTCCCAAAGATAGGGTGTATGGTCTGTGTCGTTTTTTTATGTCATTGGTGAATTCTGCAAAGTGTCAAATGGCATATCCCATGATAAAATTGGGCGAAGTGTTTTGGTTTTTCATTTTGTCATTGCGAAGAAAGCACGGATCAAATGAGCCGAATGTTAGAAATAGCGGAAGACACCTTTTACCAAGCCCAGAATCTTCACATCGGAGACGATAATGGGACTCATGGTCTGATTTTCCGGCTGTAATCGAATATGATTATTTTCTTTATAAAAAGTTTTTACGGTGGCTTCGCTTTCAAAACCATCAATCATGGCTACAACCATATCTCCGTTTTGGGCTTCATTTTGCTGCTGTACTAAGATGTAGTCACCATTGAAGATGCCGGCCTCAATCATACTTTCGCCTTTTACAACCAACATAAAGTTGGTGCCTTTGGAAAGGAATCGTGTGGGAAGAGGAAAGGAATCCTGAATGTTTTCATCGGCTAAAATGGGCGTTCCGGCAGCAATTTGGCCAATGACAGGAATATCAACCACATCGGTTCGCTCTGTATTTTTGCAACTGCCTCCAAGGGGAAATCCTTCGTTGGTTATATTGTTTGCAGAAGGATCTACCACCATCAAAGCTCTGGGTTTTGATGGATCTTTTTTAATATATCCTTTTTTTTCAAGATTTTCAATATCCTTGTGTACGGTAGAGGTAGATTTGATCTCCAGAGCAGTACAAATTTCTCGCACGGTGGGGGGGTAACCTTTTTTTTTGATTTCTGTAATCATATATGTGAGAATTTTTTCTTCTCTTACTTTTAAATTGTCCATACAAGTAACCTCCTAAAATGTAAGGTGCAAATTTTTCAGTTAAGGACATACTATCATAAAAGGAGGTAAAAGTAAACAGATGTTCATAAAAAATGAAGAAAATC
>JAVVUJ010000068.1:0-10283 GCA_036653195.1 Anaerovorax sp.
GGATTTAAGTGGTGAGCCGACATAATCATATCCAAATGCTCGGCCACAGTATTCACCGTGTATGGATTGGTAGGGTTGGTGGAAGACGGTAAAATATTGTTTTCACCACACACTTTAATTACATCGGGGGCATGCCCGCCGCCGGCTCCTTCTGTATGATACGCATGCATGGTTCTTCCGCCGATGGCTGCAAGGGTGCTTTCCACAAAGCCGCTTTCATTCAACGTATCCGAGTGAATCTGTACTTGAAAATCAAACTCATCGGCTACATCCAGACAACATCTGATGGTTTCAGGCGTGGCACCGTAATCTTCGTGAATTTTCATACCGATGGCGCCGTTTAAAGCTTGCTCCCGAATGGTTTCCGGCAAACTGGAGTTTCCACGCCCTAAAAAGCCCGCATTCACAGGAATGGATTCATGGGCTTCAATCATACCGTGCAAGTGAAAAGGCCCGGGACACTCAATGCTCAGCGTCTTTGCACCGGTTCCACCGCCCAACATGGTGGTGACGCCATTTCCCAAAGCTTCCCACGCTTGTGCAGGCGACTCAAAATGGACATGCAAGTCTAAACCTCCTGCAGTGACAATCAACCCTCCATCCAGAGATACGACTTCTGTAGAGGCACCCACAATAAGACCCGGTGTAATATCCATGGTATCCGGATTACCGGCCCTGCCCACACCCACAATTTTTCCGTCTTTAATACCAATATCTCCCTTGATAATGCCTAAAATAGGGTCGATGATAATGGAATTGGAAATGCACACATCCAACACCCCATCTGCAGCAGTCAGCCCTGCAACTTGTGCCATTCCATCTCTCACACTTTTGCCGCCACCTGAAAGCGTTTCATCTCCGTAATAAGGTGCTGTATAGTCCTTTTCGATTTCTATGATCAAATCTGTATCCGCCAGATGAATCTTATCTCCCACAGTGGGTCCAAAAATATCTCCGTATTCTTCACGGCTTAATTTCATTGACATGCTATTTTCCTCCCTCTAATTCTTTCATTTTTTTCAAAGCCTTTGCTTTCACATCCGGATCCGTAACCACACCCATGGTCACACCCATAAATCCTACCAGTCTCTGCCCTCCCGCATAAGGAACCAGACTGATTTTTTTTTCTTCACCCGGCTCAAACCGTACCGCTGTCCCTGAAGGAATGTCCAATCGTTTCCCAAAGGCTTGCTCCCGATTAAATTTTAATGCCAAATTGCTCTCAAAAAAATGATAATGTGAACAAACTTGTATGGATCTGTCTCCCATGTTTGTCACAATCATTTCTGTTACAGGTCTGCCTTCATTGATGGTAATCGGTTCTTTTTTGTAGATAATTTCGCCAACTTTATAATTCACTTTTTCTACCATTCCTCTCTATTTGATTTTTTACTTTGATTTCTGTTTTCTTCATCACAATACATGACACCCTGTTTTTTTGTCTTTGTGATGTTGCCTTTAGTAGTTCATAGAAACCAATTCTTCCATGGGAATGGCTTCTTTTCTGGTTTCTAACCGAATAGGATCCTGAACGGATACCAACTTATTTCCGTCGGGCAACAGGACTTCCAACTGAATGACCGGAATCAATGCCGGTGTTCCCGCCATCACATCTTCTTCGGTAATCATCTTGGCTCCAATTTCCACCAACTCTACCAAAGAGTTCTTTCCTTCTCTGGCACGCTCCAAAAGTTCATCGCATATAATTGCCGTAGCCTCTACATAGTTCAGTTTCACATTTCTGCGCCACCGTCTCCTTGCGATTTCCGCTACATTGAAAATTAACAAACGTTCTTGCTCTTTTACCGTAAGTTTCATACTTTACCCCCATTTTTTATTTGCTATGTTTGTTATAAAAATCTACAAATCCCTGGAAACTCCAATCTTCAATATCCGAAATTTCCGGATTAATTTTCATAAAAAAGCATTTTGGAATTTCTTTATTTTTCACACTGTCTTCCACACAAAGGTTGCAACCTTGATTATGATTATTTGGATTAAATTCACAACTGAAATCTGTACATGGGCAAAATTTTGAACTGGACATAACTGACCCGCCTTTCTTTTCATCACGTTAATGAAATGGTTATTTAAATTTTTTATATTGTCAGTTTATTAATAGCAAGATTAGTGCCAAGTCAAAACCCTTAAACTTCAACAATTCTGAATTTTACTTTTTATTTTATGTATCTTTTCACTTACACATTTTTTTAAAGAATCAGGATTTATACACGAAAATTATGGCTACCCCTACGGTGCCAATGGGTGACAATAAGGCATAGTTACTCATTTCAGTACACCCTTTTACATGAAAAAACAGACGTCTGTACGTTTTCGCTTACATTCGTCTGTTTTCACTTACACCTATTAGATTTTCAGTCGTTTCATTTTCTGATATAAAAGGGGTCTTGATATTTTTAATAATTTGGCCGCCTCACTTTTGTTTCCGTTACACGTTTTCAAAGCCAACTGAATCACTTCAATTTCCACCTTATTTCTAGCATCCTCTATGGGATTTTCTCCAAAAGTATACAGATTCGGTTCTACCGTCTCAATGGCTTTCGCAATGTTTTTATGAAACATAAAATTTTTCACTTCCAATACTGTGCCCGTGGCATGATTCATGGCTCTTTCAATAACGTTTTGAAGCTCTCTAATGTTTCCGGGCCAATCATATTTTTGCAGCTGACCATATAATTCAGGCTCTACGCTTGTAATGTTTTTCCCTAAAATCCGGTTGCATACTTCTATGTATTTTTCTGAAATAATCGGAATGTCCTCCAACCGTTCTCGCAAGGGTGGCACCGTAATTTCGATCACATCCAATCGATAAAACAAGTCTTGTCTAAATTTCCCTTCATTGACCAGTTCTCGCAGGTCACGATTGGTGGCTACAATGATACGCACATCAATGGGTGTACTTTTCACAGCACCAATGCGATCAATTTCCTGCTCCTGCAAAACACGCAATAGCTTTGGCTGCATATTATAAGGGGTTTGGTTGATCTCATCTATGAACAGCGTCCCTTTATCCGCCAATTCAAACTTTCCTTTTTTCCCTTCTTTACTGGCTCCTGTAAATGCGCCGCTTTCATAACCAAACAACTCCGATTCAAACAAACTCTCAGGGACGGCGGAAACGTTGATTCGCACAAACTCCCGAAGGCTTCGCTTGCTCAAATTATGCACAGAATGGGCCACCAGTTCTTTTCCAGTACCCGTTTCCCCTGTTATAAGCACCGTGGAATTTGATTTGGATGCTGTAATAATTTCCTCTTTCAATCTCTTTGTTGCAGCAGATTCACCGTAAATATTATCGATAGAATATTTGGTCGTTCGCAAGTGGCGAATCTCGTGCTTTAAATACTTCAATTCTTCATCTAAAAACATTTTATAATCTTCGGCAAAATCATAAAGAAACTCGGATGCTTGAATAACGTCATATTCCAAAAGTCCCACTTTCTCATTGTCTATGTAAACAGGCACATGAATGCTAATACCCAATCCATATCTTGTGTGGTAATAGACAATCTCACTTTTATCTTTTTTTAATCCTTCCAGCATTTTTGTTTCGGGGAAAAAATCCATAATGGGTCTACCTAAAGAATGTTCGATTTGAACACCTAAATAATCTGCACATTGCCCATTCATATAGACTAATTTCCCTTCCATATCAATGACCATGGCCCCCGTTACATGCGACAAATAGGTCTCAAAATCTCTTTGATGTAATTTTTTCATAAGCAATACGCTCCCTACATTTGGTTTTATTTGATTGAATTTTACCTTTAAATCCTGTCATTTTTCTATAAAATTCATAGGTTTATCTTCATTTATTCTAACATCAATGAAAACCAAAGTAAATGCGCAATACACCTTCTACCCTTCCATTTCCTTGCGCAGTGTCACAAGGATTTTTTTCTCTGTTCTGGATACCTGTACCTGTGAAATGCCCAGCTTCTTTGCTGTGGCCTGTTGCGTCAGATCTTGAAAATAGCGAAGCACAATAATCTGCCTTTCCTTCTCTCCTAAATTTCCAATCACACTTTTCAGCTGAATCATGTCCACCTTTGCATCCTCGTCTTGCAACACAAGCTGTGAATTTTGCTTTTCGTATTTGTCCGGATCGTCCAGACTTTCCAAATTATAGATGGCATCTCTTGCTTCCATCAATTGAAGGATGGTTTCTGTATTTTCTCCCATCAATTGAGCCAATTCGCTAAGCTTTGGTGCTCTGCCATTTTTGTTATAAAACGTTTCCTGCAAATACCCCATAACTTTTACATCTTGCTTAATCTGTCTGCTCACTTTTATCTTTCCGTCATCACGTAAAAAACGTTTGATTTCACCTAAAATCATTGGCACCGCATAGGTGGAAAACATCACATCAAACTGACTGTCAAATTTATCAATGGCTTTAATCAACCCAATAAATCCAATCTGCATCAAATCATCCAGTTCATGCCCGCTGTTTGAAAATTTTAACGCTATATTTTTAACAAGACCAATGTTTTTTTCAACCAAGGCTTCCCGTGCGTATTCATCGCCATTTTGAGCCTGCTTCAATAACCGGTAGGTATCCTCTTTCTTCTGAGGGCTATAACTCATAAGGTTTGTCCAAAATCTTCACCATGGTCACTTTTGTCCCTTTGCCCGGATCAGATTCCACTGCCAATCGATCCATAAAACTTTCCATGACTGTAAATCCCATACCGGATCTTTCTTCTGTAGGTTTAGACGTAAATAAAGGCTCTCGTGCCTGCGCTACGTCTTCAATACCTACCCCTTCATCGGACACAACGATGGTCACATAATTTCGCTGATCCACGCTGCATTCTATAAAAATTTTCCCTTCTTGCCCTTGGTCATATCCATGAATAATGCTGTTACTGACAGCTTCAGAAACCGCTGTTTTAATTTCTGTTAATTCTTCCATGGTGGGGTCCAAAGTTGCCACAAATGCGGACACACAAATCCTGGCTACCCTTTCATTTTCAGATCTATTGAGCAGCTCCAGTTTCATTAAATTTGCCATCTATTCCACCTCCTTTATGAGTTCTTCTTCTGTATCACATTTTTTGACGATGGTATAGATCCCCGCCATCTCTAAAATTCTATCAATATACGCATTACATCCTGTTACATAGGTAACGCCTCCCAAGTCCTTGATCTTGTTGTATCTACCCATCACCACACCGATTCCTGAGCTATCCATAAAGGTAACACCCCTGAAATCCAAGGCAAGGTTTTGTTTTTTACAGGCTTCTATAGCCTTGTCAATTTTATCCCGCACTTCAGAGGCAAAGTGGTGGTCAATTTCCCCACTTAACCTGACCAAAAGTAAGTTGTCCTTTTCCTCAAATACCACGTTCATACTTCCCCCTTCCATAAAAAAACCTTATTCTCCTATTATACAAGTCCTTTTGGAACCTGTCCTTAAGAGAATAAGGCGAGTTTGTTCTATTTTTGTCGAAAATCTTTTTTACGGCTATTTTGGGCTATTCAGGGTAGATCATTTTGCTTTCTACCGTGGCTAACGCCGCTTCAATCAAAGCTTCTACGTCCAATCGGCTTTCTGACTCCAATATTTTCGCAAGCTTAGGTTTTGTGGTGGGATGCTTTGGTAAAAATACAGTGCAGCAATCTTCATAAGGCAATATGGATGTTTCATACGTTCCAATATTGCGTGCAATATCCATAATATCCACCTTGTCCATGGCGATTAAAGGGCGCATCACCGGCATCTGCACAGATTGATCGGTTACCACCAATGCTTCGGCTGTCTGGCTGGCTACTTGCCCTAAATTTTCACCTGTAATCAACATGTTGCATTGCTTATCTATGGCCATTCTTTCAGCAATTTTCATCATAAATCGCCTCACCAAAAGTGTGGTTTCTTCTTCTGGGCAATGTTCCACAATCTGCTCTTGAATGGGCAGTAAATTAATAGAATGCATTTTAAATTGACCGCAATACACTGCCATAATTTTCCCTAAATCTTCAACTTTTTCCAACGCTCGTTGGCTGGTGTATGGGTAGGAATGAAAGTGCATGGCCTCTAACAACATGCCTCTTTTAGACATCATCCATCCCGCTACAGGGCTGTCAATACCACCGGACAAAAGCAACATTCCTTTCCCGTTTGTTCCCAAAGGAAGTCCTCCGAATCCGGATACTTTTTGCTCAAATATATAGGATTTATCTCTTCTTACATTGATAAATAATAAACAATCCGGGTGATGCACATCCACCTTTAAAACTTTGCAGCCAATGAGAATCTTAGCGCCTACCATCCGCCCAATTTCGGGAGATTGAACGGGGAATGCTTTATCAGCTCTTCTGGCATCTACTTTAAAGGTTTTTATGTCTCTCTTTTCAAGAAGCTCCAGCATATATGCCAGCGCCCCTTCTGAAATGGCTTCCATTTCAGATTCCACCTCTACAGCAGGGCTCACCGATGCAACACCAAACACTTTGGTGATTTCCTTAATCACCAACTCTTTATCCAAACTTTGGTCTGCCGTAACGAAGATGAGTCCTTCACTCCTTTTGACAGAAACACCATCAAATTTCTTCAAAACTTTCTTGATTCGCTCCACCAGCATTCTCTCAAAGTATGGTTTGTTTAGACCCTTTAATGCAACTTCTCCACACCTGACTATAAATGTATTTCTTTCTTCCATCATCTAAAACTCCCCAACTTTCTAAATTTTCCAACGCCGGTTTTTAACGCTTCCAATACCAAATCCATCTCTTCAATGGTATTCCATTCGCTAAAGCTAAATCGTATGGCTCCTTCAATTTCCTTCTCAGATAAACCCATGGCGGTGAGCACATGGCTTTTCCCTTTTTTGTTGGAAGCGCAAGCCGATCCTGTGGATACGTAAATATGATTTTGCTCTAGTGTATGCAATAATACTTCCCCCCGCACATTCATAAAACTTACATTTAAAATGGCAGGACTGGAAAATCCGGTTTCCCCTAAGATACTGCAAGACGCGATTCCGTTAATTTTAACAGACGGGATTTCTCTTCTAATTCCATCCCACAAATATTGCCGCACTGTACGCAGTTGATTTTGACGTTGGCTCATGGTAGCTTGATTTATTTCCGCCGCTTCTCCAAATCCCACAACAGCCGGTACATTTTCAGTTCCCGAACGCATGCCTTTTTCTTGCCCCCCTCCAAAAATATGAGGTTCAAGTCTAAGGCCTTTTCTCACATAAAGGGCGCCCATTCCCTTTGGGCCGTGTATTTTATGGGCACTGACAGAGACAGCATCCACTTCCCCTTCTCTCACCTGTTGATCCGTCTTCCCGTAGGCTTGTACGGCATCTGTATGAAAGAGGATTTGGGTTGCCCATTTTTTTTCCGCCGCCCGTCTCATTTGATTGATCTCAGCAAGGGGTTCTATGGTACCCACCTCATTATTTACCGTCATAACCGACAAAAGAATGGTCTTTTCATCTATGGCTTCTTCCATTTTACCTAAATCTATAGAACCTGTCCTGTCAACGGGCAGATAAACCACTTGAAATCCCATTCTTTCTAATTTTTTACAGGTTTCCAATACGGCGGGATGCTCTATTTGAGACGTAATAATCTTATTTCCTCTTCGCTGTCTGGCCTGGCTGAGTCCCAAAAGTGCCAAATTATCCGCTTCCGTACCTCCCGACGTAAATATAATTTCCTCGTCTGTGGCACCTAGGGATTGCGCCACTTGTCTCCGTGCCTTTTTCACAGCTCTTTCTGCCTTAACACCCAGTCCATGCAAAGAAGAAGGATTTCCAAAATCCTCCTGCATAAACTGTATCATTTGTTCAGTCACACGGTCATACTGCTTGGTGGTGGCACTGTTGTCTAAATATATCATACCTGTTGTTTCATTCATCTTCCAATCTCTATTTCTTTATGTGCACGTCCATCTGTGGGAACGGAATGGAAATGTCGCTCTCATCAAATGCCAATTTCACAGTTTCTTCTAAAAAATATTTAACGGTCCAATAATCGTCTGTTTTACACCAAACTTTTAAGTCAATGGAAATGCAGCTTTCATTGTGATTGGCAACGCCTACAGTAGGTGCCGGATCCTTTAAAATCATGGTATTTGACTCTGCTACTGCTAACAAAACATCCTTGGCCTGCCCAATATCGTTGTGATAACCGATACCGAAAACACAATCCACTCTCCGGCTTTCCGCCCTAGTAAAATTTACCAACGTGGAGTTTGCCAATTTCCCATTTGGGATAGTAATGGTCTTGTTATCAAAGGTCTTCAGCGTCGTATAGAGCAAGTCAATCTTTTCAACTTCACCGGCAGTCTGATAATCTTCTATATAATCACCTTTTCCAAAAGGCTTCGTAAGAATAATCAGGATGCCACCCGCAAAGTTACCCAAACTATCTTTTAAAGCCAAGGCTACCGCCACACCCGCTGCACCTAATGCCGTAATAAAGGCCGCCGGCGACACGCCTAAGCTATCTAAAGCCGTTACCAAAATCAAAATCCAAGCAAAGACCCGTGCACAGTTAATGATAAAGGGAATCAACGCATCATCCACAGGCCCTTTTATTAAGGCTTTCTTTGCAACATTACAAAGAATTTTTAGTACCACATATCCAACAATGACGATTGCTACTGCAATGCCCACGGAAATCAGTCCATTTACGAGTTTATCCGACATGAAACACCTCCATAAAATTCGTGTACCTTAACAGCCCTATTACAATAGGGCTATCTACCGCTTCTTCTTCGTTCCAATTCTTTTAAATATTTCTTTCTCAATCGAATATCATTGGGAACAATTTCCACCAATTCATCATCATTGATGAATTCCAGCGCTTCTTCTAAGGAAAATACTTTAGCCGGTGCAAGCTTGACCGCATCATCATTTCCAGAAGAACGCATATTGCTGGCCTTCTTTGCCTTGCAAGGGTTGACCACCATGTCTTCTGTTCTGCTGTTCATCCCGATGACCATGCCTTCATAAACCTTTGTACCCGGTTCAATAAACAAAGTCGCTCTTTCCGCAATATTATTTAATGCATAGGGTGTTGCCATACCTGCCTCTTGGGCTATAATCGCACCGTTGGTTCTCTGGGGAATATCTCCTTTGTGTTGTTCAAAGCAGTCAAACCGCCTTACAAGCGTTCCCTCACCTCTGGTATCGTTGATAAATTCCGTTCTGAATCCCAAAAGTCCTCTGGTTGCTACCAAATATTCCAACTTTGCAAAGCCTTCCTTCGATGCCATGCCCACCATCAAACCTTTTCTCAAGTTTAGTTTGGAAATAACAGTACCGGAATATTCCTCGGGCAATGAAATCACCACACGCTCAATAGGCTCTACTAATTTATTATTTTCGTCTCTGTGCATAATTACTTCCGGCTTTGAAACAGCCAGTTCGTACCCTTCACGTCTCATATTTTCAATCAAAATAGAAAGATGCAGCTCACCTCTACCTGACACTTTAAATCCATCGGTACCTTCTAAAGGTTCGATCAAAAGCCCCACATTGACTTCCAGTTCTTTTTCCAATCTTTCTTTAATATGCCTTGTCGTTACAAATTTACCTACATGACCGGCAAAAGGAGATTTATTTACCATAAAATTCATGGATAAAGTGGGCTCCTCAATATGAATGGTCTCCAATGGCAATGGATTTTTGTCATCACAAATAGTCTCTCCTATTGAAATGTCTGCAATGCCTGCAACCACTACAATATCTCCACTTTCAGCCTGGGCTACAGCCACACGCTTCAAGCCACGATATACGAAAAGTTGGTTGATTTTTCTATTGACAACACTGCCGTCCGCTTTACAAAGTGAAACCGTTTGTCCCGATTTCACGGTTCCCTTATACACTCTTCCGATTCCCAATCTCCCGATATAATCATCATAAGCAAGGGTAGACACCTGAAGCTGTAAACTCTCGTCATTATAATCAGGATAAGGGGTCACATGTTCAATAATCGTATCAAACAAAGGCGTGATATCGTCATTGTCGTCATCTAATTCGTTTTTTGCAATTCCATGTTTTGCAACACCATATAGGATAGGGAAGTCCAACTGTTCATCAGAAGCATCCAGTTCCATAAACAGTTCGTAAACCATGTCCACCACTTCTTTTGCTCTTTGATCCTTCTTATCAATTTTGTTAATAAGCAGAATGGGATTTAATCCAATTTCCAACGATTTCTGCAAAACAAATCGGGTTTGCGGCATAGGCCCTTCACTGGAATCCACCAATAAAATAACCGTGTCCACTGTCTTAATAATTCTT
>JAVVUJ010000069.1:0-10262 GCA_036653195.1 Anaerovorax sp.
TACCACCCCGCCGACTCTTCCTTCTCTGGAAAAAGGCTTTGCTGTAACGATTAAATGAAAAGAGCCTCTTCCATTGCTGTAAAGTTCCTCATTTTCAGTATACCCTACACCTGTTCTCAGTACTTCTAAAGCCGGTGTTGACAACATATATTTGCTAATATGACTGCCCTGTATCTCTTCTCTCGTGGTTTTAAAGAGAATTTCTGCAGTACTGTTGCAATGTCTAATATGCCCAGTACTATCTATAGCAAAGATTCCTTCATGAGTGGTCTCCAAAACAGTCGCCATCTCATTCATACTGGCCTCTGTAAAGTTTAAGGCCTCTTTTTGTGTAGCCTTTGCCGCCAAAAGATCTGCCATTTTTTCTACAAAAGTAACCATACTCCTTTTTTTATCCAAAAGTATATTCTTTTGTTCTTCACTGAGGGCAATGAGGCCGATGATGCCTATAATCGTTTCACCCGTTTTAATAGGTGTACAGATTTCTGCCAACTCACTGCATTCTATATCTGCAAGAGATGTGCCATAAAACTTGTAACTAAGTGCATCCGCCACATATTCTGTCATGCCACTTCTTAAAACTCGAGCATACAGGTAGTTTCCATCCACTTCGCCTGCTTCTTCTTGCTTCCCAATATGATTCCGATAGACCTCTGTACCACCTATAACAGTCAGTTCATTGTCTACAATTTCAACCTCTACACCGATTGCTATGCCGATGGCTTCCGCCACCTGCTGAACACTTGCTGTAACATCTTTGAGTAAAGACATTTTTTACCTCCATGATATGAAAAAAACCTTATGCAATATTCATTATACCAAAGTCCCTGTCCTTTGTGGAACATTTTTGAGACAAAAATCTTATTTCTAATATTTTTAGGTAATTTTTTTCCATGTTTTTTCCCCCGATAGAAATTTTTTTCTTTTGTTATCGCTGTAAAATTGATTGTTCTTCTATTGTTTCGACTTAAATATTGATGCTTTTTTCGTCCTCGTCCTCTTCATCATTCTGTGTCACAGCAGAACCTAAATTCAGCGTATTCTTTTCTAATTCCAAAACCATATTATTGATTTTAACCATCTTCTCCGGTGTGATTTGATCGCTGACAGCCAACTGTGTATTATACAAAATTTTGGATAATTCTTCGCCAATCTCTGCCAGTTTTCCTTTGACCATAGACACTTGTTCCTTTTCCACTACACGCTTCATGGCTTCTTTGTTTGTCAATAGTGTCTCTTTTTTAAGCTCATATTCGGACATGCCCTCTACAACAATACATTCATAACCAATTTCTTTTCTCACCGTTTCCGCAAAATCTTTCTTTGCTTCCCCTTCCCCATGAACAAGGAAAATATCGTGAGGTTTTTGTTGGAATCCACGCAACCAATCTAGCAGACCATCCCGATCTGCATGCCCCGAAAACCCTTCTAAATTATAAATTTCCGCTGCTACATGGATTTCTTCTCCCATAATCATCACATCTTTGGCACCATCTACAATAAGTTTCCCCAAGGTTCCCTCTGCTTGATAACCTACAAAGATAATACTGGATTTTGGATTCCAAAGGTTGTGCTTTAGATGATGCTTGATTCTGCCGGCTTCGCACATACCACTTGCCGAAATAATAATCTTGGGGTTGGTATCAAAGTTTAAGTTTCTGGACTGTTCGCTGCTTCTTGTAAATTTCAAATTTTTAAAATCTAAAGGATGTTCACCCTGTAAAATGTATTCTTTTGTTTCTTCATCAAAGACTTGGGCATTCTTTTTAAACACTTCCGTAGCAGTCGTAGCCATAGGACTGTCTACATAAACAAATAACTTGTCCAATTCTTCTTTATATTGAGAATTTTTTTCATAAAACCGATTAAATTCAAAAATTAATTCTTGGGTTCTGCCCACAGCAAAAGAAGGAATGACAACCGTTCCCCCTCTTCTTGTCGTTTTCAAAACGATATTGATCAAATCATCAATACTGGTGGAATTGGGCGTATGCAATCGATTTCCATAGGTGGTCTCCATAATCAAATAATCTGCTTTTTTAATGATGGTAGGGTCTCTCAAAATAGGCCTTCCGTGAACACCTAAGTCACCGCTAAAGACAATTTTAGAAACATTCCCCTCTTCCTCTACCCACAACTCTACAATAGCGGATCCTAAAATATGGCCTGCATCATTAAACACAATTTTCATTTCCTCGTTAATCTCAATAAGCTGGTCATATAAAATAGGCGACAAATACTGTAAAGAATCTACTGCATCATTAAACGTATATAACGGTGCCACAATTGGTTTTCCCGCACGTTCAGCTTTTCTGTTTTTCCACTCTGCTTCTTTTTCATGAATATAGCCACTGTCTTTCAACATGACTTCGACCAAATCCGAGGTAGCATCTGTGCAATAAATCTTTCCCTTAAAACCTCTCTTCACTAAAAGCGGAATTCTTCCGCAATGATCCACATGAGCATGACTTAAAATAAGGCAATCTATTTCCGCCGGATCAAACCCAAAATCTTGCCAATTCATGGCTTCCATGGCTTTTCCACCTTGGAATTGTCCACAATCCAATAAGACCTTATGCTTTTCGGTGGTAATCAAATGGCAAGAACCTGTAACCGAACTGGCGGCTCCGCAAAATTTAATATTCATATGTCTCCTCCCCTAAAAGTTTTATTCTGTGTATGTTTACTGTTTTTATTCTCATTGGCTCTATTATACTCCATTCTTTCCCAAAACAAAAGAACCATTTCATGAATAGAGATGGTTCTTCTGTATGATTTATTTTAATAAGGTTTTACAATACTTTTCCTAAAAAACTTTTTGTTCTTTCATTTTGTGGATTATTAAAAATCTGATCCGGGGTTCCCTGTTCTACGATGATGCCTTCATCCATAAACAGCACGCGGTCGCAAACCTCTTTTGCAAATCCCATTTCGTGGGTTACAATCACCATGGTCATTCCCTGATGAGCCAAATCGCTCATCACGGACAACACTTCTCCCACCATTTCCGGATCCAAAGCAGAAGTAGGTTCATCAAAAAGCATCACATTTGGATTCATAGCCAACGCTCTTGCAATGGCAACTCTTTGCTTCTGCCCACCGGATAAGGATGCCGGGTATACATTTGCTTTATCCTCAAGACCCACTTTTTTCAAAAGTTCCATGCCTTCTTTTTCGGCCTGTCCTTTGGATCGTTTCCTGACTTTTATAGGTGAAATCGTTACATTTTTCAAAGTTGTCATGTGTGGAAACAGGTTAAAGTTTTGAAACACCATTCCCATATGTTCCCGAACTTTATTAATGTCTGTTTTTTTGTCATTGACCACTTTTCCGTCTACGATGATTTTCCCCGACGTAGGAACTTCTAAAAGGTTTAAGCACCTTAAAAATGTGCTTTTTCCGGAGCCTGAAGGTCCGATGACGCAGACCACTTCTCCCTCTTCAATGACTTCACTGATGCCTTTTAGGACTTCTAAGGTTCCAAATGATTTGGTTAGATTACTTGCCTCGATCACTTTGCGCCATCCTCCTTTCCATATAAGCCACAATCCTTGAAAGTGGTATGGTAATGCTCAGGTAAACAACGGCTGTGCCTAAGTACGCAGGCCAATACTGATACGTAGTGGATGCCCAAAGCATACTGCTTCTGGTAACTTCCACGATGGCAATGACACTTAAAACCGCAGTCTCTTTCAGCAAGGCGATAAACTCATTGGCCAAAGCCGGCAATACAATCCGAAATCCTTGTGGTATGACCACAAAAATCATAGCTTGGACACCGTTCATCCCCAATGATCTTGCCGCTTCTCTTTGTCCAATGTCTACGGACTGCAAGCCACTTCGTATGATTTCCGCCACATACGCCGAACTGTTGACACCGCATGCGATAATCGCCGCAAGAATTTCCCGGTCTGACCAATTAAAATCAATCCCGTAGGCTTGCAACATGGAAGGGACGCCGGCGTACAAAATCAACGCTTGTACAATTAAAGGTGTCCCTCTCAAAAGTTCCACATAGACAGAGAGGGGATACCGCAATGCCTTAAATCGAGACATTTTGCAAAGAGCTACAATCAATCCCAAGACTACACCTATCACCACTGCACCGAAGGTTATTTTTAATGTGACTTCAAGTCCGCTATAGGCCATTTTTAGTGCTGTTAAATAGATATCCAATTAAATTCCCCTTTTACTCAAACCATTTTGCATATAGTTCATCAAACTTTCCGTTGTCTTTAATGCTCTTCATTCCTGCATTGATTTTGTCAAGCAGTTCCGTATTTCCTTTTTTCACGGCTACACCATAGGATTCCGCATTTAAAGTTTCTCCTACGATTTCAATGGTACCGGGTTTCGCGTCCATATAAGATTTCGTCACAGGAAGGTCATTGATCAACGCTTGAATTGCACCATTTTGAAGATCCATAATGGCTACGTCCAGCCCATTGTAAATCTTAGCTTCTGCGATTTTTCCCCCGTCCTTTAATTCTTTAACCTTATCTGCTCCGGTCGTACCAATCTGTGCGCCGGCCTTCATCTCAGGTGTCAAATCTTCAATGCTCTTAATGTCTGTATTTCCTGCTTTTACCGCAACCACCAATCCTGAGTCATAATAGGTATCGGAAAAGTCAACTTGTTCTCTTCTTTCCTTGCTGGCATTCATACCTGATGCGATGGCATCAATGTTTCCCGCTTGAAGAGAAGCAATCAGTCCGTCAAATCCAAGGTTGACCCATTCGATTTTAAACCCTTGGTCTTCTGCGATGGCATTCATCATGTCCACATCAAATCCCTCAAGTTCCTGTGTTTCTTTATTAATTGTATCAAAAGGCGGAAAGGTGGGCTCCATAGCCACTTTATAAGTTGTCTTCTGGGCTGTCGGTTCTTCCTTCTCCTTGTCTTGACTGCCACAAGCAGCGAGACTGAAGACCATAACAAATACCAATAATAATCCTATTATTTTTTTCTGTTTCATAGTTTGTTCCTTCTTTCTGGTTTTGTACCACACTTCAAACAATATGACTCACTTGAAAAACCCTCATGAAGAGGGTTTTCTTATCATTTGTATAATTATACATAACATTTTTTTTACACGCAACCTTTATTTCTGTTTTTTCACAAATTAAGTGCTTTTACAGTGTCAATTTCATGACTTCAGGAAAACAATCCACATTGTATTGGGGGCATGTGGCGCATTCAAAAAAGTTAGGTGCTTCTTCCCTTGGAATGGTTACAAATCCTTGCTTTCTGAAAAATCCAGGTGCCCTAGCCACAAGATACAATTCTTTTCCGCCCAAGGCCTTCACTTCTGCAATGGCCAACGCTAAAAGCTGTTTTCCCAACTGAAACTTTCTATAAGGGGCTTCCACAGCAATGCCGTCAATAATGTAACGTTCTTCTCTCACAGCCAGCACACAGCCGCCTACCAGCAATCCAATATAGCTGTTGCATGCCTGAGGATCGGGTATAATACTTTGAGCCTTCCAAAGTTTTACCAAATCTGTAGGCACGTCATCATTTAAGGAAAACTCCAACTCATTGTTTACAAACAGGGTCACCAATTTTTCATAATCCTGGGTAACCGTAATTTTTACATTCTCAATCGTTTCTACTTTTTGGGTATCCATTTTTCCTCCCTATGGACTAATCAATTAACAGGAACGGTCGACAGGCATTTTCCCACACTGTCGCCTTCGTTTCACTGTTCTCTGCAAAATTACCATTCCGAACCGCTCATATCCGGTTTCAGAGTAGCAATTTTCAATCTCTTTTCTAAAACTTCTATATCCAGAGGAAATTTTGCACCGGGCTCCCCATCAATATCCGTGCCTACATCCTGATCTGATTCTATTCTCAATCTTTTTGTTTGGAAAAATTTTACATTTTTATTTTCTTGATGATGTCCCTGCATAACATTGATAAATAACGGTGCAAACTCAAAGATTGGCATTTCTTTAAATAGCATGACGTCTAATAATCCATCGTTTACTTCCGCATTGGGTGCAATTCGTTTAAATCCGCCTGCAGACCTTCCATTCATCACCAACATAAAGTAAATCTTTTCCTCTGCCGTATATTCTTCACTGATAATTTTCACAGGAATGGGTCTCAAGTTTGGTATTTCTGCAACACCTCGCAAATAATAAGAAACCACACCCAATGTGTTCTTAATATTGGGATCCGTTTTTTGACTCACATCCACTAAAAAACCCATGGCTGCCACGTTGATAAAATAGCGATCGTTAACCTTTCCCACATCTGCGTAAGTGTAATGTTCTTCTGTGGCAATTTGAATCATTTCTTCCATCTTGTTGGGTAAATCAAAATAGTAAGCAAAATCATTGGCAGTGCCTGCCGGAAAAATAGCCAGCGGCAGATCAATGTCCAGCTCCATCATAGCGTTGACTACAATATTGATGGTGCCATCACCACCGGCTGCAATAATTTTGCAAAATTCCTCCTGATTCATCTGTTTAAACACCTCGTTTAAAATACCCCTCCGATCTGCTCTCACAGGTATGACCATCATTTTTTTCTTTTGAAATTTCTCAATAATCAAATCCAAGTTGGATTTAAACATCCCATTGCCCGCATTTGGATTATAAAACAACAGCACTTTATTTTTTTTCATTTTTTACCATCCCTCTTATTTTCCCTATTAAATACAAAGAGCCTGCAACCACCACCACATCTTGCGGATCCATGCGCCTCCCCACATATTCAAAGGCCTCCCGCGGATCAGGAAAAGCAACACACCCTTTTCCATTGTTTTTAATTTCCTCACAAAGGATGTGCGCACTTAGTTTGCGGGGATTGTCCGGCTCTGTAGCTATAAACTCATCTGTGATTCCATAGAAGGGTTCCAGTATTTTCTTGATTTTTTTATCAGACAGCATTCCCACAACCATGAAAATTTTCTTGTCCGGAAAATGAAACTTAATGGCATCTTTTAAAACACCTGCCCCTGCCTCATTATGGGCACCGTCTATGATAACCATAGGCTTGTGGCTGATGACTTCCATTCGTCCGGTCTGTACGGCTTTTTTCATACCTGTATAAATTTCGTCTGTAGATACACTGATTATACCCTTCTTTTGCAAAACTTTAATCACAGATATTGCACAAATGGCATTTTCTACTTGGTGCATGCCAATCATGGACAAATATAAGTTGTCATACCGGACAGAACCGGCCACTTTTTCTTCTAGTTTTAAATCAAACCCATAGGAATCTACCGTTTTAACCAGATGGTTGGCATAACCCAGAGGGAATCCGTAATAAGGGCAATTTTTTTCACGGGCTATTTTTTCAATGGCTTCTGCCGCTCCACCGTCCTTTACATTGGATATGACCGGAACGCCTTCTTTTATAATGCCTGCCTTTTCCACCGCTATTTTCTCTAAGGTATCTCCCAAGTATTCCATATGATCATAAGAAATAGACGTAATCGCCGTTGCCACAGGAAATTTCACAATATTGGTAGAATCGCCCCTACCACCAAGACCCACTTCCAAAACAAGAAAATCAATTTTCTTCTCTTGAAAGTAGCAAAAGCCTATGGCTGTAACCAGCTCAAATTCCGTAGGGGAATCCAATCCCATTTCAATCATCTCGTCCACTTTTTGAAAGATCCTTCCAGCTATTTTTACCAGATCCTCCTTGGATATTTCTTCACCGTTGTATTCGATTCTTTCAGAGAATCTTTCCAAAAATGGGGAAGTGAAAAGTCCTACCCCATAACCGGCTTCTTGTAATACTGTGTATATATACCGACATACAGAGCCTTTTCCATTGGTTCCCGCCACATGGATGACCTTCATCTCATCTTGTGGATTACCCAAGAGATCCATGAGTTTCTCCATCCGTTCAAGTCCTAGTTTGCTACCAAATTTATTAAATCCATGAATTTTTTCTATTGTTTCTTCGTAGGTCATTCATCCGTTCCTATATCTTTCTCTCTACCATGGGCAGTCGCTCCATTACTTTTGTCAACATGGTTTCATACTTTTCTTTTTTTGCTTTCTCTTCTTCAATCACATGAGACGGCGCTTTTTTTACGAATCCCTCATTGGCCAGCTTTCCTTCAATTCTTGCCACTTCTCCGCTCAGCCTCTTCTTTTCCTTAGTAAGTCGTTGAAATTCCGCTTTATAGTCTAATAAGTCATCTAATGGAATAAAAATCTCAACGCCGCCAATCACTGCAGACATGACTTCATCAGGGACTTGGCTCTTGTCTTCTGCAAAGTGTATTTCTGTAATATTGGCCAAACTCTCAATGTAACGTGCGCCGCCTTGAATCTGCGCCAACTCTTTTCCCGAAGCAAGAATAATGGCAGAAAGTTTCTTAGAAGGGGCGGCTTCGGCTTCGGCACGAATGTTTCTGATGCTCTTGATAGCCTCCTTTACCAGCTCCAACTTGGCAACTTCTTCAGGGAATTCCAAGGTTTTTTCATAAATGGGCCAGCTTTCCTTGATTAAAAATTCTTCAGGATTATGGGCCTTTTTTTCACCCTTTGGCAAGTAGCTCCAAATTTCTTCTGTAATAAATGGCATAAATGGGTGCAATAATTTCAGCATATCCTTCAGAACGCTCACCAAAACATACCTAGCCGTCTCTTTATCCTCTTCCTGCCCTCCATATAGTCTGCCCTTTACCAGCTCAATATACCAGTCGCAATATTCATTCCAAATGGTTTCATAGACTTTCTGTGCCGCCAAAGACAATTCAAATTTATCCATGTATTCGGTGACTTGTTTGGTCGCCTCGTTCACTTTGGATAAAATCCACTTGTCTTCATCAGCTAAATTGATTTTTTCAGGTGATCCTTCTGCCATGGGTTTAAAATTGCCGTCTTCATCCTGTAAATTCATAATGACAAATCTGGATGCATTCCAAAGTTTGTTTGCAAAATTTCTGCTAGACTCCAACTTGTCTGCCTTAAATCTCATATCATTTCCCGGTGTAACGCCGGATAACAACATAAATCGCAAGGCATCGGCACCCATTTGGTCAATGACTTCCAAAGGATCAATGCCATTACCCAAAGACTTACTCATTTTGCGGCCTTCTGCATCTCGTACCAATCCATGTACATACACATATTTAAAAGGCACTTCTCCCATGGTTTCCAAAGCTGAGAAGACCATACGCACCACCCAGAAAAAGATAATATCATAGCCTGTAACCAACACATCTGTAGGATAGAAATACTTTAAATCCGGCGTCTCATCCGGCCATCCCAATGTTGAGAAAGGCCAAAGTGCCGAACTGAACCAAGTATCCAAAACGTCCTCATCCTGTTTTAAGTTCTTGCTGCCGCATTTTGTACATTTTTCAGGCGCCTTTTGAGAGACGACAATTTCCCCACAATCTTGACAGTAATAAGCAGGGATTCTGTGCCCCCACCATAACTGACGGGAAATACACCAATCTCTGATATTTTCCAACCAATGAAGATACGTCTTTTCAAATCGATCGGGCACATGTACCAACACTTTGTTCTTCGCCGCTTCTATGGCCGGTTTTGCCAACTCTTCCATCTTCACAAACCATTGATCAGAAAGCATGGGTTCAATAACGGTTCCACAACGATAACAACCGCCCATGGGAATTACCTTTTCTTCTGTTTTTTCTAAATAGCCGGCCGCCTCCAAATCTTTGACCCATTGTTTTCTGCATTCAAAACGATCCATCCCTTCATATTTTCCCGCCAACTTGTTCATGGTGGCATCTGAATTGATACAGGATGGGCTTTCCATACCGTGTCTTTCTCCCACTTCAAAGTCATTGGGATCATGAGCCGGTGTAATCTTTACAGCACCCGTTCCTTTTTCCGGATCGGGATAGCTGTCTGCAACCACAGGAATGGCTTTACCTACCAATGGAATCAATACCTTTTTTCCCACCAAGTCCTTGTACCGTTCATCGCTGGGATGAACGGCAATGGCTGTATCTCCAAACATGGTTTCAGGTCTGGATGTGGCAACAACGATGCCCTCACTGCCGTCTTCTCCCGGATACCTAAAATACCAATACAACCCATTCTTATCTTCATGTTCCACTTCCGCATCAGAAAGGGACGTTCCGCAACTTGGACACCAGTTAATAAGCCTGTTTCCCCTGTAAATAAGTCCTTTTTCATAAAGTTTTACAAAGAGTGTGGTCACCGCTTTGTTGCACCCTTCATCCATGGTAAACCGTTCTCTCTCCCAGTCGCAGGACTTGCCCAATTTTCTTACCTGTTGGGTAATCTTGCTACCAT
>JAVVUJ010000070.1:0-10063 GCA_036653195.1 Anaerovorax sp.
CTCTTCAAGGAACGAAAGCACAACCCAAAGAAGTCAAAGATCATTTTAGTTCACTTGCCGAAAGTTGCGGATGCAATGTTGTTTGGTAGAACAAAAAGTAGGAATCAAACCACCTAAAAATTGTTGAAAGTCAATAATTTTTTAGGTGGTTTTAAATTGAGTTTTACAGATTTAAAAATCATAGCAGGGACAGCATATTGATTAAATTGCCTCAAAATGGTAAACTGGTGAAAACAACAAATGAATGGAGGAAACTATGAATTACTACGAAGCATCCCTATTGATGCATGAAAAAAATAAGGGGAAAATGGAAATTGTTTCAAAGGTCAGCCTTGACAATCGAGATGACCTTTCGACTGCATATACACCGGGGGTAGCCCAACCGTGTTTGGAGATTAAAAGAGATGAGGAGAACGTTTATAAATATACACCAAAAGGCCATACGGTTGCCGTAGTCAGTGACGGTTCAGCCGTCTTGGGGCTAGGGAATATCGGTGCAAAGGCCGCCATACCCGTAATGGAAGGAAAGGCCATTCTTTTTAAAGCTTTTGGTGGATTGGATGCTATTCCCATTTGTCTGGATACACAAGATCCAGATGAGATTGTACATATCGTTAAAAATATTGCACCCGTATTCGGCGGTATTAATTTGGAAGACATCTCAGCACCTCGTTGCTTTGAAATAGAACGAAGATTGATTGAAGCGTTGGATATTCCTGTTTTTCATGATGATCAGCATGGTACGGCGATTGTGGTATCGGCAGCGGTAATCAATGCCTATAGATTGTTAAAAAAACCTCTTGATCAAGTGAAGGTGGTTATAAGCGGTGCAGGTGCGGCGGGAACAGCCATTGTAAAAATGCTCCTTGCGCTGGGAATTTCTGATATAATCGTATGTGATAGTAAGGGGATTATCAGTGGTGACAGAAAGTCGGATTTTGGACCGGATAAAAGAGAATTGTTGGAACTTACAAATTCTAGGGACGTGCGTGGCGGTTTGGCAGAAGCGGTGCAAGGGCGAGACCTTTTCATCGGTGTATCAGGACCTGGGGTGCTTACGGGTGAAATGGCAGCAAAAATGAATGAGAATTTCGTGATTTTTGCTATGTCAAATCCGGAACCGGAAATTATGCCTGAAGAAGCGAAACAGGCAGGGGCAGCCATTATGGGAACGGGTAGATCTGATTATCCAAATCAAATTAACAATGTTCTTGTTTTCCCGGGAATTTTTAAAGGGGCACTGGCTGCCAGAGCAAAATCCATCACTGAAAAGATGAAAGTAGCTGCCGCCTATGCATTGGCAGATGTGATCAAGACGGATGAATTACGAATAGATTACATCATACCGGATGCGTTTAATAAAGGCGTGGCAGATGCGGTGGCAAATGCGGTAGCAGAAAGTGTGCAACAACATGAAATATAGGATAGAGCGAGACACCATGGGATCTGTAAATGTAGAAATTGATAAACTGTGGGGTGCACAGACACAGAGAAGTTTAGAAAACTTTAAAATCGGTACCGAAAAAATGCCTCTTCCTCTAATCTACGCTTATGCAATTTTGAAGAAAGGGGCGGCGGAAGCAAGCTGTGATTTGGGGGATTTGTCACGGGAAAATGCGGCAGCCATTGGAACGGCATGTGATGAAATTTTAAAAGGAGGGCTGAACGACCAGTTCCCCCTTTCTGTTTGGCAGACGGGAAGCGGTACACAGACGAATATGAACGTTAATGAGGTGATTGCCCATATCACAGGGTTACACCCTAATGATGACGTGAACAAAGGGCAAAGCTCTAACGACACCTTTCCAACGGTTATGCATATGGCAACAGTCATAGAAACAGAAGAAAAATTATTGGTGGAATTAGCAGATTTGGAAAATGCTTTCAAGAAAGCCTCCAAGGCGTATGAATCCATTGTTAAAATAGGGCGAACACATTTGCAGGATGCCACACCATTGACCCTTGGTCAAGAAATCAGTGGGTGGCAAACTATGATTGCAGAATCTGGAAAAATGATAAGACAATCGTTGGAACCGGTGCGGAAACTTGCCATAGGCGGGACTGCAGTAGGGACGGGGCTTAATGCAAAGGAAGGATTTGATCGCCTTACCGTCGAAAAAATCTGCACACTGACAGGGCATGCCTTTTTAACGTCACCGAATAAATTTCATGCACTGACCAGCAAAGATGCGCTGGTATTTTTCCATGGCGCGTTAAAAGCATTGGCGGCAAATTTAATGAAAATTGCCAATGATATTCGATTTTTGGCAAGTGGACCTCGCTGTGGCATTGGTGAATTGTTGATTCCGGAAAATGAACCGGGCAGTTCCATTATGCCGGGAAAAGTGAACCCCACACAGTGTGAAGCGCTGTGCATGGTGTGTTGCCAAATCATGGGTAATGACGTAACCGTAGGACTTGCAGCTTCCCAAGGAAACCTTCAGTTGAACACATTGATGCCGGTTTTAATCTACAACGTCCTGCAATCCATCAGGCTGCTTTCCGATGGGATGGGTTCTTTCCGTATTCATTGCGCAGAAGGACTTCGTCCAAACCAAAAGGTCATAAGTGGGTATTTAAATAATTCTCTCATGCTTGTAACGTGTTTGACACCTAAAATCGGCTATGAAAAGGCAGCCCAAATTGCAAAGGAAGCCCACTTGTGGGGGACAACACTAAAGGAAGAAATTTTAAAGGCAGGCTATTTAACCGAGTCTGAATTCGATCAGATGATGCAGCCTGAAAAAATGGTTTAAAAAAAACAGTTTACTATGAATTCATGTAGACGATATTTAACATTTTGTGCTATACTAAAAAAGAGTGAACGACGCAAGATGACAGTAGAAAGCGTACTTGATAAATGGGATAAAACAGGATCATTTATGCATATTTATCAAAATACAGAAGGGGGATTATAGTGAGGTACTGGTACGCTAGAGACTTTCACTATAGAAGGAAGATATGGGTAGAAAAGATTATTTAGGTGATGAAATCAAAGACATTCTTCAGGATGCTTTAAATACGAAAAATTTTAGCGGATTAAACCAAGGCATTGGAAGAACGGTAAACAGTGCACTGAGGGATATTGAGAACATGTTTTCGGGGAAGCCACCGGTTTATGAGGATCCTTTGTGGAAACCTTTGTCCCAAGAAGAGCCGCAAGGTGAAAGAACCTATGAACAAGAGGAAGTCTATAGGGAAAATTCTTATGGAGGAGAAGCTTTTTCAGAAAAAGTGACCCCAAGAACCTATCAGAAGAAGTCCGGCGATATGCGAATTAGTGATACACCGTCTGGTCGTATTGCGGGTGTTTTGTTGATTATTTTTGGATTCTTGGGAATGGGATTGATGGCACTGATCCTAATCTCCTATGGTATGACCGCCACACTTACACAATTAAATTTGGTCAACGGGGTGACCTTGGGAACTATTTTGCCTTTGTTGGGTCTCAGCGGCATTATGGCAGCAAAGGGCATTCAGCTTCGAAAACGAGTGAGCCGATTTCGAAGATATTGTTTTAAGTTAAATGGCAGAAGTTATTGTAATATTAAAGAATTTTCGGAATCTATGGGAAAGTCTGAAAAGTTTGTGGTAAAGGATTTGCAAAAGATGATTCATTTGTGCATGTTTCCTCAAGGTCGCTTGGACGATGGGAAAACGTGTTTTATGCTGGATGAGGAGACCTATAAGCAGTATATCAATTTAGAGAAATGGCAAAAAGAGCAAAAAGAAGAAGAAGAGTTGCAGAAGAGAGAAATGGCAGAAAAACAAGCGGCGGCACAAAATGAAGGCGCAGCACAGCGGGAATTGAGAACGACTATTGAAGAAGGAAAAGGCTATATTGCACAAATCAGGAAGGCTAATGATGATATTCCGGGTGAAGAGGTTTCTATAAAATTAGATCGTTTGGAGACGGTAATCAGCAAAATTTTTCATCATATTGAAAAACATCCCGAGCAAATTTTAGAAATCCGCAAGTTTATGAATTATTATTTACCGACGACTTTGAAATTGACCAATACTTATAAGGAGTTGGACAATCAACCAATTATGGGGGAGAATATTTCTTCCGCTAAGGTTGAAATTGAAAAAACCTTAGATACCATTAATTTGGCATTTGAGAATTTATATGATGATCTGTTTTATCACACTGCCATGGATGTTTCGTCGGATATATCAGTATTGAAAACAATGCTGGCGCAAGAGGGACTGGCAGAGAAAGATTTTGTTGCGAAAAGAAAAATGGAAGGAAAAGAGTGAGAGTAGATTTCCCTCTTCCGCCCATATGCCATTTTGCATATGGGAATGAAAGCAAAATAAAGGCACGGGTACAAGATGAAAATTTCCTTACCGGAGGCAAAGAAGAAACCAAGTTTAGGGTTTATTTGCCTGGGTAATGGAGGATTCACTCCGCCCGTGGGCTCATATGGAGGAAAAAATGAACAATACAATAGGAGATATGCCTGCGCCGACTTTAACATTGGATCCTTTGGAGGTTCCATCCGGCATAGGCGAAAAAACGGAAACAAGTTTAAAAAATGTTGACGAAATTTCTTTAGCAGAGAGCAGTTTGACCCCAGAAGAACAGAAAATGGTGGATGAATTTGTATCTAAAATTCAACTGAACCAATCCAATGTGATTCTACAATATGGCGTGGGTGCTCAAAAAAAGATGGCAGATTTTTCTGAGGATGCTTTAAACAATGTGAGGAATAAAGACTTAGGTGAAGTTGGAGACATGCTTTCTAATGTTGTGACAGAACTGAAAGGGTTTGACGCAGAAGAAGAGGAAAAGGGATTATTTGGCTTCTTTAAAAAAGGAACCAATAAAATCAACGCCATGAAATCGAAATATGCAAAAGCGGAAACCAATGTGAACAAAATCAGTGACATGTTGGAGAGCCATCAAATACAGCTGATGAAGGATGTTGCAATCTTGGATAAAATGTATCAGATGAATCAGGTTTACTTTAAGGAGTTGACCATGTATATTTTGGCGGGAAAACAAAAACTGGTGCAGACTCAAAATGAGGAGTTGCGTGCACTTCAGGAGAAAGCACAAGCCAGCGGACTTCCGGAGGATGCGCAGGCAGCCAATGATTTGGCATCATTATGCAATCGGTTTGAAAAGAAGATTCATGATTTAGAGTTAACAAGAATGATTTCTATACAATTGGCACCGCAAATTAGATTGGTACAGGGAAATGATACCCTCATGTCTGAAAAAATTCAATCTACCATCGTAAATACCATTCCTTTGTGGAAGAGCCAAATGGTATTGGCTCTTGGCGTTGCCCATTCGGGACAGGCCGCAAAGGCACAGCGAGAGGTGTCGGACATGACCAATGAACTTCTTCGTAAAAATGCGGCTACTTTAAAAATGGCTACTGTAGAGACTGCCAAGGAATCGGAGCGAGGCATTGTGGATATAGAAACGTTAAAGTATACCAACGAAACCTTGATTTCCACATTGGATGAAGTGATTCGTATTCAATCGGAAGGTCATGATAAGCGAAAAGAAGCAGAACTGGAATTAAATCGAATAGAAAATGATTTAAAACAGAAACTTTTAAACTTGAGGGGTGAATGAGAAAAAATCTCATGGCTGCCACTATGGCAAACGATGGGTTCTGCATAATAGAATAAAAAAAGAAGAGTTTAGAAGGAATCCTATGAGGCTTCTAAAACTCTTCTTTTTTTCAGCATTGGATTCGTATGAAGCAGCACTGCACGGGTTTATTCCCCAACTGCTTCATAGCGCGGTGTGTACAAGTGCTATGGATTAAGCTGTAATTTGACCGCTGAATAAATCTAGCTTGCTCTGTAAGATCATTTCCAAACGTGTAATGGCGTTGACTGTATCTTGCACGGATTGATTAACGGCTAAAAGCTGATCAGGGGTTACGCCGGGCATAGCAACGAATGCCTGAATCTTTTCTCCCTCAGCATTTAAAATATGAGAAAGACCGGTTTCCTGAAGGGCAACGGATTCAATTAAATCCGCAATGGCTTGAGTAGTGGTGACTGTACCTGGGGTAATTACTGGCATTGACATAAAAAATTCACTCCTTTGAGTTTTTATTAAAAGATAATCGCTCATCTTTCAATATTGTATGTATTTGGCGCAAAAGATGTGCACCATAGTTTGGGAATTTTTTTTGGCAATCCTTTGGCAATGTTACGAAAGGAGCAATTTGTAAAAACATGAATAACTGCAATAAAAAGATACAAAATAATCTCATGGTATCCCTTTGATTTTAAAGGGATTATGGAAGACTGAAAAAACAGGTGAAAGATGATTTATCTGGCTGCCTTGTTTCTGGTGGAAAAAATCGGGTATCTGTGATAGAATAGAAATGATACTACACCCCCTGGGGGGTATCTATAAGAGAGAACCCTACTATCTAAATAGAGGAGACGAAAATGAAAGAAAAAAATTTAAAATTCAATGTAACCGGTATGTCTTGCGCCGTTTGTGCTGCTCATGTGGAAAAGGCAGTGTCAAAAGTCCAACGTGTGCATGGGGTAAATGTGAATCTTCTTACAAACAGTATGTCGGTGGTCTGTGAAGATTCTTCCAATATAGGCAGTGAAATTGTAAATGCCGTGAAAGAAGCGGGATATGGTGCTTCGGAATCGGAAACAAAAACAGAAGAGGCGAGTGACCAAGAAAGTGAAGTTCATCGGGAAATTTCCCATATGAGGAGAAGGCTGGTGGTGTCTTTTATTTTTATGATTCCCCTTCTTTATCTGGCTATGGGCCATATGTGGGGTTGGCCTTTGCCTGCCCTGTTTTTGGGTATGAAAAATGGGATGAACTTTGCATTTACCCAATTTCTTTTGTGCTTGCCCATTCTTCTTGTCAATGAAAAATATTTTAGAGTTGGATTTAAAACTTTATGGAAACGGTCCCCTAACATGGATGCCCTCATTGCCATAGGGTCTACGGCCGCGGTTTTATATGGCGTATATGCGATTTATAAAATAGGCTGGGGATTGGGGCACGGTGACATGGCCCTTGTGCACACGTACACCATGGATCTGTATTTTGAAACAGCGGCAATGATTCTCACGTTGGTCACCCTTGGGAAATATTTAGAGATAAAATCCAAGGGGAAAACTTCAGAAGCCATTACAAAATTAATCAATTTAGCGCCTAAAACAGCATTGGTTTTACGTCATGATAAGGAAGTGGAAATTCCTGTAGAAGAAGTGATTTTAGGAGATCTCATCTTGGTAAAGCCAGGTCAAAGCATTCCTGTAGACGGTGTCATTACACAGGGATCGGCGGCGGTGGATGAATCGGCACTGACCGGAGAAAGTATGCCTGTGGAAAAAAAAGTGGGCGATCAGGTCACCGGCGCATCAGTCAATAAGGCGGGTTCCTTTACGTTTAAAGCTTTAAAAATAGGGGAAGACACCGCTTTGGCGCAAATTATCCACTTGGTAGAAGAGGCAGGTGCTTCTAAAGCACCCATTGCCAAGTTAGCGGATAAAGTAAGTGGTGTCTTTGTTCCTGTGGTTATTGTAATTGCTCTTGTTGCAACCGCAGTATGGCTGGCATTGGGAGCCGGTGCTGAATTTGCACTGTCCATTGGCATTGCAGTCCTTGTGATTTCTTGTCCTTGTGCTTTGGGTCTTGCCACACCTACAGCGATTATGGTGGGAACGGGGAAAGGTGCTGAAAATGGCATTTTGATTAAATCGGCAGAATCCCTGGAAATCGCCCATACCATTGATACGGTGGTACTTGATAAGACCGGTACCATTACGGAGGGAAAACCGCAGGTAACCAATATCCTGACCACTGAGGGGATTTCTGAGGAGCAGTTGTTGCAGTTTGCGGCTTCTATAGAAAAACCTTCAGAACATCCTTTGGCGGCGGCTGTGGTGCAGGAAGCAGAAAAGCGAGAAATTACCCTGTTTAAGTCAGAGTCTTTTCAAAGCATTGAAGGAAGAGGATTGGCGGTTACCTTGCAAGGCCAGCCTTATTTTGCGGGAAATGGAAAATTTATGGAAGAAAAAGGAATTCATATTGATGGGTTTCTTGACCAAGGGAATGATTTTGCCAAAGAGGGAAAGACCGTTCTTTACTTTGCGAGAAATCATCAATTTTTAGGACTTATGGCTGTGTCTGATGTGATCAAATCCACAAGTAGAGAAGCAGTTGATCAATTGGTAGCCATGGGTATGGATGTGGTGATGATGACAGGGGATCATGAAATCACGGCAGCGGCCATACAGCGTCAAGTAGGTGTGCAACAAGTGATTTCGCAAGTGTTGCCTCAAGATAAGGAAAGGCATATTCGATTGTTGCAAGAGTCCGGGAAAAAAGTAGCCATGATTGGTGATGGTATCAACGATGCACCGGCATTGGCAAGAGCTGATGTGGGTGTGGCCATTGGAGCCGGTACAGATATTGCGATTGAATCGGCAGATATCATCCTTATGAAGAGTGATCTTTTGGATGCTGTTGGTGCCATACAGTTGTCAAAAGCCGTGATGAGAAATATCAAACAAAATTTATTTTGGGCGCTCATTTACAATGTGATTGGCATTCCTCTGGCAGCAGGGGTGTTTTATATGATACTTGGTTGGAAATTAAATCCCATGTTTGGTGCGGCGGCTATGAGCCTTTCATCTTTATGTGTGGTTTCCAATGCCTTGCGGTTAAAATTGTTTCGACCTAAGTTTGCAAAGTAATTTGTATGGAAAGGACAAGGATATGAGGAGGATGAGCTATGAAAGCAGATAAAGAACAAGTGATGCGCCTTTTAAAGACTGCACGGGGTCAATTGGAAGGAATTTTAAAGATGATAGAAGAGGATCGATATTGTATGGATATTGCAAATCAAATTTTGGCGACGGAATCTATTTTGCATAAAGCCAGCCGAGAAGTGTTGCGTGCTCATATGCAAGGGTGTGTGAGAGATGCTGTCATGGAAGGAAAGGGAGATGAGAAAATCCTTGAAATTCTCACGCTGGTGGACAAAATTTCAAAGTAATTCTTCATAAGGAGAAAAAACAAACTCATTGTCTAAAATTCTACAAAAAAATTGGATAATATTTCCGGAAACATTTACAGTCAATTTCCTATAAAATAAAGAAATGAATCACCACAAATCATTATTTTAGGAGGAATAGACAACATGGAAAAATATGGATACATAAGGGTTTCTTCAAAAGACCAGAATGAAGATAGGCAGCTGATAGCCATGAAGGAAAATGAGGTGCCGGATAGGAACATCTATATGGATAAGCAATCAGGCAAAGATTTTGAAAGGCCGGCGTATCAAAAGATGATGAAGAAATTGAAAAAGGGAGATTGTTTGTTTGTAAAAAGTATAGATCGTTTGGGTAGAAACTATAAAGATATTGTGGAACAATGGAGAATCATTAGCAAAGAAATGGGTGCAGACATTGTCATTTTGGATATGCCATTATTGGATACCAGAAAAAGTAAGGATTTGATGGGTGCATTTATCAGTGATATTGTGTTGCAACTTTTGTCTTTTGTAGCAGAAAATGAACGAGAAAATATTAGGCGAAGGCAAGCAGAGGGAATTGCGGCTGCTAAAATTCGAGGGGTTCGATTTGGCAATCAAGCCATTGCTATGCCGAAAAATTTTAATAGGCTCTATGAATCTTGGAAAAACAAAGAATTGACCATTTCTGAATTTGCCCTTATCTGTAAAATTGCACCCAGCACTTTATATAAGAAAATTAAAGAATATGAAACCTATTCAGGCAAAGAAGGAAAATAGCAGCACAGGAGGACACCTGTGTACTCATACTGAAAGAAATAAACATAACTGCATTAAAAATAGAAAAACCATATTGTTATTTTAGAAAAAAAATGCTATGATTATATAAGTTGTTTCCACTAAAGTACACTTTAATAGAATGATATACTAGATGAAAAATATTGCTGTCTTTCCAAAAAAAAGGCAATATTTTAGAAAATTCTAAAATACCGCACCAAATTCTAGTATTGATATGTATGTAAACCATTCTATTAAAGTGTACTTTGAGATAAAATTTTATAGGGAGTATACACAAATGG
>JAVVUJ010000071.1:0-10022 GCA_036653195.1 Anaerovorax sp.
AACTGGATCTTGTTAAAGCAAAGATGGAAGAACAGAGAAGGAACTATTTGAGCAAGGCAAAGGAAGAGGCCAGAGAAATTGTAAGAGAAGCCAAAGAACTTGCAGACCAGGTTCAAAAAGAACTGAAGGAATTGAAGGAAGTCAGAAACTACGACAGTTCCAGAGAGATCAATGGGAAGCAGGAAGAAATCAGAACAAAGCTAAGAAAATCTGCAGCCAAGTATAAAGATCAGATGGTTGTCATGGAAAATCCAAATCCTGTTAAAGGGGAGCAATTGAAAATCGGAGACAGAGTCAAGATTCTTAGTTTAGGGCAAAAGGGTGAAGTCAATTCCCTGCCCGATGACAGAAATGAAGTGCAAGTACAAGTGGGTTCATTAAAAATGAATGTGAAAGTGGATAACCTGATGATGATACAAGGTGGTCAGGTGAAAACACAACCAAAGAGAAGCGGTTCCAAATATGGAAATCTGTACAGAAGTAAGGCTCAAACGATTTCCATCAGTATTAATGTAAGAGGTCAAATATTAGATGATGCCATCATGGATGTGGACAAATATTTAGATGACGCATATATGGCAGGATTGGAGGAAGTCACCATCATTCACGGTCGAGGTGAAGGCATTTTAAGAGAAGGCATTCACAGCATGCTTAAAAATCATAAGCATGTGACACAGTTTCGAAAAGGTGTATACAATGAAGGTGGAGACGGCGTAACTATCGTAAAGTTAAAATAGGAAGGAATTGAATTATGTATATAATCAGCGCATGCTTAGCAGGACAGAATTGCACATATAATGGAGAAAACAATACGGTTGAATGGGTAAAGGAATTTATGGAAGAACATAAATGCATATTGGTTTGCCCAGAGAGCCTAGGCAACTTACCAACACCCAGACCACCGGCAGAAATCGTAGGGGATCAGGTAATTGACGCAGAGGGAAAAAATGTGACAGAGGCGTTTCAGTTCGGTGCAATACAAGCCCTTGCTAAAATGAAAAAGTCAGAAGAAATCTTAAATTCTACTGTAGAGATGGCCATTTTAAAAGCAAACAGTCCCTCTTGTGGCTGTGGATATATATATGACGGAACTTTTACGGGAAAGCGTGTGAAAGGTGATGGTGTTTTTGCTGCCATGCTAAGAGAACGCAATATTCAGATGATTACAGAAAATGATGAACAAAAAGTAACAGACGGAGGGGAAAATGATAGATTTTAAAGAAAAAATTGCCCGTGTACTGGCTGAACATGTGGAAGGTTTTACAGCGGCACAATTGAAAGAAATGCTGGAAGTGCCCGCAGATAGCAGTATGGGAGATTATGCCTTTCCTTGCTTTAGATTGGCCAAGACGTTCCGAAAGGCACCACCTATGATTGCACAGGAAATCGCTTCAAAATTAGGAGATGCGCTTATTTTTGAAAAGGCTGAAAATGTAAATGGGTATGTAAATTTTTTCCTTAAAAGAGCTGTATTTACAGAAGAAGTGTTAAAAGAGGTAATAGAAAAAGGAAAAGGTTACGGAAGAAGTGATGTTGGAGAAAAGAAGAAAGTGATTGTAGAATTTTCGTCACCCAACATTGCAAAGCCTTTCCATATTGGTCATATTCGAAGCACTGTCATTGGAAATGCCATCTATAAACTATATGATTTTATCGGATATGATACAGTGAGAATTAACCACTTAGGTGACTATGGCACACAATTTGGCAAGATGATCGTGTCCTACAGGAGATGGGGAAATGAGGCGGATGTAAAGGCAGAGCCTATTAAGACGCTGCTCAGCTATTATGTGAAGTTCCATGAAGAAGCGGAAAAGGATCCAAGCCTTGAGGATGAAGCCAGGGAAGTCTTTACAAAATTGGAAAACCATCAACCTGAGGAAGTAAGGCTTTGGCAGTGGTTCAGAGAAGAGAGTTTAAAAGAATTTAGCCGTGTTTATGGTATGCTGGGCATTGAATTTGATTCCTATGCGGGGGAAAGTTTTTATTCTGACAAAATGGGCAGGGTTATTGACTTACTAAATGAGAAAAAACTGTTGAAAGAATCGGAAGGTGCCCAGATTGTGGAACTGGAAGACTACAACTTGGCACCGGCGTTGGTTATGAAAAAAGATGGATCCACCTTATATATTACAAGAGATATCGCTGCGGCTATTTATAGAAAAGAGACCTATGATTTTTACAAAAATATTTATGTGGTGGCTTCACAGCAAAACCTGCATTTCCAGCAATGGATTAAAATCATTGAACTCATGGGGTTTGACTGGGCCAAGGATTGTGTTCATGTACCCTTTGGGCTGGTCAGCCTAGAGGAGGGAACCATGTCCACAAGACAAGGCAGAGTGGTTCATCTAGAAGAGGTTTTAAACAGAGCCGTGAAACAAACACGAGAAATTATCATAGAAAAGAATGTGAATACCGACAATATTGACGAAACGTCTAAACAAATCGGCATCGGGGCGGTTATCTTTCAGGAACTGTCTAATAATCGAATTAAGGACTACGTGTTTTCTTGGGATAAGGTGCTTAACTTTGAAGGAGAAACAGGTCCCTACGTACAGTATACCTATGCAAGAGCCAGCAGTATTTTGAGAAAAGCCGAGATGGAAGTGACCACGGCAGTAGATTACCATGTCCTTTCTACGGACACAGCCTATGAATTGAGCAAACTTATCTATAAATTCCCGGATATTATCTTGGAAGCTGCAGATCGGTATGAACCTTCTATTCTGACAAGGCATGTGGTAGATATTGCACAAGCCTTTAATAAATTTTATAACGACGAGCATATTCTTGTGGCTGATTTGGAAGTGCGAAAGGCGAAAATACTGTTGGTTTCTGCCGCAAGGAATACCATTAAAAACGGACTGACCCTTTTGGGCATGGAAGCGCCGGAAAAAATGTAATGCAATATAGGAAAGCAGGTGAATGAATGAGATATGAGGGAAGCATCTATAGGCCGCCCAGTGAAGCGTACAGCTTAATCTTACAGGTAACTATAGGATGTGCACATAATAAATGTACTTTTTGTAGTATGTTTAAAGATAAACAATTTAGAGTGAGAAAAATTAATGAAGTGTTGGAAGATTTGGATTCAGCCAGACGTCAATATGGTCGAGTGGAAAAAATATTTCTTGCCGACGGGGATGCCTTGGTTTTGCAGAATAAAGATTTGATGGTGATTTTAAATCATATTGCGAAAAATTTTCCTGAATGCCAACGTGTGGGAATTTACGGATCACCCCAAGATGTGCTTAGAAAGAGCCACCAGGAGCTTGTAGAACTTCGCAACAACGGAATTGGTATCGTTTATATCGGTGCGGAATCCGGCAGCGACAAAGTTTTAAAGGACATTATTAAGGGTGCGACCAGGGCGGAGCTGATTCAGTCCGTGCAGATGATCGAAGCCGCCGGGATCAAGGCATCGGTGACCTTTATATCCGGTTTGGCCGGTGTCACCGGTTGGGAAGAGCATGCTATTGAATCAGGCACCATGATCAGCGAAATGGAACCTTCCTATGCATCGCTGCTTACGCTGATTACAGAACCCGGGGCGCAGCTTTACGATGATATTCGAGAGGGTATCTTTCAGACCTTGTCTCCTGTAGATGTGGTAAAAGAAACCAAACTTCTTTTAGAAAATGTGAATGTTTCAAAGACGTGCATTTTTAGAAGCAATCACGCTTCCAATTACGTGTCTTTGAGAGGTGATTTACCTCAAGATAGAGAAAAAATGTTAAAGCAGTTGCAGGAAGCCATAGAGAATACAAGCAAACTGAAAGATGATCGATATAGGATGCTGTAGACGATGAAAATTTTATTGACTACTTTAAATGCAAAGTACATTCATTCTAATTTGGCCATACGCTATTTATATGCTGCGGCAGAGGAAAGGATCAGCAATCTTAGCATAAGAGAATTTACCATTAACAATGATATGGATTATATTTTCACGGAACTTCTTCGTGGCGAGTATGACGTCGTTGGATTTTCCTGTTATATTTGGAATATAGAGTATATTGTAAAGATTGCTGAAAACTTAAAAAAGGCCGTTCCACATATCAAACTGTTATTGGGCGGCCCGGAAGTGAGTTTTGATACCTTACACTTCATGGAAACCTATCCGTTTGTGGATTTTATTATTCAGGGTGAAGGAGAAGAAGGCTTCTGCCAGCTGGCAGAAAAATTGGTGGAGGGAAGCCATGAGTTGGGCAAGATTAAGGGCCTTGTCTATAGACATGATGGGAAAATTTGCGTGAACCCTGTGACGGAGACTATAGACTTTGAAAAAATAGTCTTTCCTTATGACAAACTGGTTTGTGAGTCCGACAAGGTGATTTACTATGAGAGTACCAGAGGGTGCCCGTATCAATGTGCCTATTGTTTATCTTCCATCGAAAAAAGAATTAGGACTTTGCCTATGGAGCGGATTAAAAGCGAGCTTTCTTATTTCATCCATAAGGGTGTAAAGCAAGTCAAGTTTATAGACCGAACCTTTAATTGGAACAAGGTTCGGACTTTAGAAATCCTAAAATTTTTAATGGACAGGGACAACGGTGTAACCAATTTTCACTGTGAAATCTGTGCAGATTTAATAGATGAAGCGTTTTTAGACTTATTGCAGAAGGCCAGAAAAGATTTGTTTCAATTTGAAATAGGGGTGCAGTCCACCAATAAAAAAACCTTGCGTGCCTGCAACCGAAACAGCGATTTCCCCACATTGCGAAAAAATGTAAAGGGGATTATTCAATTAAAAAACACCCATGTACACGTAGATTTAATTGCAGGATTGCCTTATGAGGATTATCATTCTTTTAGAGATTCTTTTAATAATGTGTATGAGTTGGGTGCTGAAAATTTACAGCTTGGTTTTTTAAAACTACTAAAAGGAACGCCCATTCGGGAGAAAATAGAGGAATACGGGTATGTTTACAGGGCGCAGCCACCTTATGAAGTGATTTCAAACGAATACCTATCGGCCCAGGAACTTGTTAAATTAAAGATGATTGAAAAGGTCTTGGATCTTTATCATAATCGGGGTGGGTTTGAAAACACATTGGCGTATTTCATAGATCAAATTTGTGTGTCCCCCTTTCATTTTTACGAAGAATTTTCTAACTTTTATTATATTAGGGGATTTCAAAATGTGTCCCATAAGAAAGAAGATTTATATAGAATCCTCTTCAGTTATGCCATTTGGAAATTAAAGAACAAGACGGTAGATAAAGCAGAGGTAAAGGCATTGTTGGAGTTGGATATGAAGCATACGTTAAATCAAGACGCTGTGAAAAAATTTGAGAGAAAGGGATGGGATATCCTGTAGGTGTAAATATGTTAGGATCAAGTAAAGAAAAGGCCGGAAATCAAATTGTCGAAAGAAACCCAAAGGAATATGACATAAAATTGAGAGAGGATCGAATCGGAAAGTATTTGGTAAAGCATTTGAAAAAATTTGTTTTCGATGAACTTTCAGGTGCCTATTTAGAAGAAAAAGGAAAAGGGAAATTTAATTTTATGGCCAATGTTCCAATTCCCTTGAGAAAAGAAGATATAGAAGCTTTTAAGAGTGAGCAGGGAGCAAAGGTGACGCTTATTGCAGAAAACATGGCTTGGGTAATGGGTGCAGATCCAAAGTTTAAATACAGAGATGCGTATTTGGAATTTATGAAAGCAAATTTTGGAAATAAAGCAACGGCAGCCATTGTAAAAGTGGGAAGAAACGCCGCAGAAAAAGAAGAGTACGACGATGCAGCCATTCATTTCAGAGCGGCTCTTTGTGTAGAACCTCAAAGTTTGGATGCCATGTACAGCTATGCCAGAGTGTGCAGAGCCATGTATTTAGAAGGAAAAGATGAAGAATATGTGGGGAATTTCAAGGCGGAATCTTTAGAGTTCTTTGAGCTGTTAATTGACATCCACCCTAGATTTGCACCGGCTCACTATTATTTAGGATATGCCTATTTAAATTTGGGACTGTATATGAAAGCGGAACTGGTATGGAAATTATTCATAGCCAAAACAAGAAACGGGAAAGATAAGAGAGAAATTAAGGAAAGAATTCATCAGCTTGAAAAGCCCATACAGGTTGAAAAGGGATATAACCTGGTATTGGCCGGGAAATGGACAGAAGGCATTAAGATTCTGGAACCTTTTATTGACAGTCAATATAAAGACTGGTGGCCCTTATCCTATTATTTGGGTATTGCCTATGTGAATTTGGGAAAGAAGGAACAGGCCATTGAACGGTTTAAACATGTTTTGCAGATCAGCCCGTCTAATGTGGAAACCATGGAAGAACTTGCGGACATTTACAGAGTGTGCGGAGATCAAGAAAACTGTAAAAAGTATGAAGAAAAAGCAAATTTATTAAAATCAGGTGGCCATAAAGAAAAAGCATTTAAATCTCCGGAAGGGGAAATGCAAAAGAAAAGATTAAAGAAAGTGCCGAGGAGGAAATGATGAAACAGTTAATGACAGGAAATGAGGCAGTGGCTAGGGGTGCATATGAAGCAGGCGTCAGATTTGCATCTGCCTATCCGGGTACACCAAGCACAGAGATTTTGGAAAATATGGTTCAATATAAAAAAGACTTGTATTGTGAATGGGCACCCAATGAAAAGGTGGCGTTGGAAGCGGCAATCGGCGCTTCTATTGCAGGAGCAAGATCCATGGCAACCATGAAGCATGTGGGGGTGAATGTGGCGGCAGATCCCTTGTTCACCTATGCGTATACAGGTGTGACAGGTGGATTGGTGTTGGTATCCGCAGATGATCCGGGTATGCACAGCTCTCAAAACGAACAGGACAATCGAAACTATGCAACGGCTGCCAGGGTGCTCATGTTAGAGCCTTCTGATAGCCAAGAAGCCAAAGATTTTATAAAATTAGCCTTTGTGTTGAGCGAGCAGTTTGACACACCCGTATTGCTTCGATTGACCACCAGAGTTTGCCACAGCAAAAGCTTGGTAGAATTGGGAGAACGAAGGGAAAAGGAGCTGATCCCTTACAAAAAAAACATTGAAAAATTTGTAGCAACACCTGCCAACGGAAAAGTAATGCGAAAAAATTTGGTAGGCCGTTTAAAGGATATGGAAGACTATGCAAATAAAGCCGAAATTAATCAGGCGGAATACCATGATACAAAGATTGGCGTCATCAGCTCCGGCGTGGGGTATCAATATGCACGAGAAGTTTTTGGAGAAGATGTGTCTTATTTAAAATTAGGAATGACTTATCCAATGCCTATGGGTGCCATTGAGGCGTTCGCTTCCAAGGTTGAGAAAATTTATGTAGTGGAAGAGATGGATCCTTACATAGAAAATCATTTGAAAATGGCAGGCATTGAATGTGTGGGAAAAGAAATCATTCCGGAGATGGACGAATTGAATACGGACATTGTGCGAAAAGCAGTTTTCGGAACGGAATCAGACAATCTTCACTCGGAAGTTGCTGCGGTTATGAGACCGCCGGCTATGTGCGCAGGATGCCCCCACAGAGGGTTCTATTACGCTTTAAGCAAGAAAAAGAATGTTATGGTTACAGGGGACATTGGCTGTTATACACTGGGATCAGCACCACCTCTGTCGGCTATTGATACGTGTATCTGTATGGGTGCCAGCATTAGTACGGGACATGGAGCTTCTAAAGTTTACGATCTTGCAAATGTGGATAAAAAAGTCGTATCGGTAATTGGCGATTCAACTTTTTTCCATACGGGAATCAACAGTTTGATGAATGTTATCTACAATAAGGGAACCAATGTGACTGTTATTTTAGATAATCGTATTACGGGAATGACCGGACATCAGCAAAATCCGGGAACGGGTTTTACCTTGATGGGCGAGCCCACTACAGAAGTGGATATTGCACTGGTTTGCAAGGCATTGGGTATGAAAGAAGAACATATTTATGTGGTGAACCCTATTGATTTAGAGGATACCAACAAAGCCCTAGATGAGGCACTGGCAAAGAAAGAAGCCACGGTTATCATTGCAAAATGGCCTTGTATTTTGAAAAAATTCAGCAAACAGGATCAACGGGATTTTGACCTTTCTTTAAAAAAATGTGTCATTAATCAAGAAAAATGTACAAAGTGCAAGATCTGTGTAAAGACAGGATGCCCTGCTATTTATTCCGGTGAAAAAATTGAAATTAACCAAGAGCCATGTACAGGTTGTGGCGTATGCAGACAGGCGTGCCCATTTGATGCCATAGAGGAGGTACAAGGATGAAAGCTGTAAAAAATATATTATTAGTAGGTGTTGGTGGCCAAGGGACGATTCTAGCCAGCAAAATTCTTTCGGAAGGACTTTCAACGGCCGGTTACGATGTGAAGATGTCTGAAATCCATGGGATGTCACAACGAGGCGGCAATGTGAGCACGCAAATACGCTATGGAGAAAAAGTATATTCCCCTATCGTAGGCAAGGGAGAAGCGGATGTAATTGTGGCTTTTGAAAAAATGGAAGCCCTGAGATGGTTGGAATATTTGAAAAAAGATGGAACTTTTGTAATCAATGATTTCGAAATTCCTTCCGTACCCATTTTAATGGGTGCGGTCCAATATCCGGCAGGCATTTTAGAAGAACTACAGTCCAAAGCGCACGTATCCGTCTTTAAGGCAGGAGAAATTGCAGAAAGAATGGGCAACAGCAGAACCATGAATATTGTGTTGCTGGGTGCGTTGGTGAAAGCCATGGGAATTACAGACGTACAGTGGGAAGATGTAATCACAAAGAATGTGAAAAAAGGATTTGCAGATATGAATATTGCCGCTTTTTGGGAAGGTCAGAAACAAGTATAGCAAGAGGTGTACAAAATGAAAAATCCCAAGGGTTTATTCTGTTTTGTTGGCCTTTCGGGTCAACCTGTGCAAATAGAAATTTGTGATAGCACCTTTTTATTGGATGTGGAGAGAGCAGAGGAGCTGAAATGAAAGACAAAGAGAAAGCAATAGAGAAAGATCTAAAGTCACAATTCAAAGCTGAGGTGAAAGAGCATAAGGCAAAAGCAATCACCTATTTTGTTTTGCGATTTTTGGTCATTGTTGTGATGATTGCGCAAATTTTCAACAAGAACTGGGATAACGTATTCATGTGCGTGTTGACCTTGGTTCTGTTCTTGATCCCAACTGTTTTGGAGAAGCGGTTGAACATAGAATTGCCAAACACTTTAGAAATTATTGTCTTGCTTTTCATCTATTCCGCTGAGATTTTAGGGGAAATACAGGAATATTATTTGATATTTGACAAGTGGGATGATATGCTCCACACCATCAACGGATTTTTATGTGCAGCCATTGGTTTTGCTATGATCGATATTCTAAACAGGAGCGATAAATTTCATATATCCTTATCCCCTCTATTTGTAGCCATGGTGTCCTTTTGCTTTTCCATGACCATCGGTGTCCTTTGGGAATTCTTTGAATTTTTTATGGACTTTTTCACCCATTCTGATATGCAGAAAGATACGGTGCTGGCCACCATCTATTCCGTTATGTTTAATCCGGAAGGCGTCAACACTGCGGTGGGTATTGACGTAAAAAGCATGGTGGTCAACGGCCAACTTTGGAATTACGGTGGCTATATAGACATCGGCCTTTATGATACCATGCATGATTTATGGGTAAATTTTTTAGGTGCGGTTACCTTTTCAATCATTGGGATGTTTTACATTAAGGGAAGAGGAAGTGGAAAATTTGCAGAAAGATTTATCCCCACCTTAAGAAAAAAAAGTATAAAACAAGCAGGAGAAGCAGAAAAAGAAGGAAAAGAAGACCAGCAATCATAAATTATTGCAACGCAGCTTTCTGAAAAGACCTTGAAAACCGTTGAAAATTCAAGGGAATTGAGCAAATTTGCAAAAAAATTAAAAATATCAGCAGAAAGTGTGAAGAAATGGAAAGAATTATGTTGACACATCTGTATTGAATGGTGTATAATAAAACTTGTCGTCAACTAAGGCGACTTGGTATTCCAAGGTAGCTCAATGGTGGAGCACTCGGCTGTTAACCGATAGGCTGT
>JAVVUJ010000072.1:0-9799 GCA_036653195.1 Anaerovorax sp.
AGCTTGTCAATTAACATCATACCCTTTACTCCTTATTCCTTACTCTTCGTGTTTGTACTTCTTTCTGGCTACCAAATATCCCATTCCAAAGAAAAACACGCCGGAACCTAACGCCGCCTGCAAGCAGAACAACAAAGATTCAGTCTCTCCCCCGGGAAGTTGGAATACCGGTTCTATCCAAGGAACATAATTGGGATCCATTTCCCCTATGGTTTCCTCTGCCGCACCGTCAGCACCACCAAATTCAGAGTCAATAAAAATAAGGGGTAGCGTCGCGATTACCACACATAAGGCGAGACACACCATCACGATCTTTGCATTTTTACTCATCTCTATATCCTCCCACAATTTCCACAGTTTGCATATCCGAGAAGCTTCAATTCCGGTTGGGCAAGGCTTTCCAATCCTTTTATAACCACCACGGTTATCAAACCTTCTATGACTGCCAAGGGAATCTGTGTCACAGCAAAGATGCCCATAAACTCTATAAGTGCCGCCGGAAATCCCCCTACCTCAGCAGGATGTGCCATTGCAAGTTGCACCGAAGTCATGCAGTAGGTGGATAAATTCCCCAAGGATGCGGCCAGAAACACAGCCACAGATCTAGGTGCATGAAGTTTCAGCCCTAGTTTATACACTGCAAAAGAAACGAAGGGTCCCACAATTCCCATGGAAAAAGTGTTTGCACCTAAGGTGGTCAGTCCTCCATGCGCCAAAAGCACCGCTTGAAACAGCAGAACAATCACCCCTACGATACACATTGCCCAAGGGCCAAAGAGAATGGCACCAAGTCCTGTTCCTGTAGGATGAGAACTGCTGCCTGTAACCGACGGAATCTTCAATGCCGAAAGTACAAAAGCAAAGGCGGTAATCATCACCAAAATCAACATAAGCCTTCTATTCTCTTCTATGGTTTTTTTTATGGACAGAAACCCTACCACCAAAAATGGAACGCAAATCAACCCCCACATAACACAATAGCCCGGTGGCAAATACCCTTCCATAATGTGCATAGCACTGGCGCTAACCGGAACGCCCATGGTCAGTGCCATAACCCCACTGAAAATAATCAGGATTCTTTGTCTCTTTGTCCTCATCATCATTTCCTCCTACCTCTTTGCTCTTGTTGAGCAAATTGAAACCATAAAAAGATAAAAACAGCAAATAAAAAAAACTGTGGATTCCTCCACAGCCCGTATTTGCTGTTTGTTTTATTTTGCTACTCTTATTTTTTATGTCCTTTTGAGCAACACGAAATATGCCAATTCCCACTGGCCACTTCTCTCCAATACTATGCAGGTCTTCTGGCTTGCGAATCATCATTTTTCTCACGTCTTCCCAAGTTTTGTACTCAGTGACTGCTCTCTTAAACATGTGTGAAAAACTCCTCGCTTACAGCGACGGGCTCGCGCAGGACTCACACCTGCTTCCCTCTTAGCTGCAATTTCAAAATCTGATCCATATGGATATTCATCGTAACATGGATATGGATTGCACTGTTTTAAAATGTGCAGAACATAACTGGAATATGTAATTTCAGTTCATCCTATCAAACTTCATAGACCCTGTCAATGTATTTTTTCAGGCTTTGGGGATTTTCTTTTATCTTGCCCCTACTTTCATTTTGCGGTATACTATTGTTGTCTGTTTTTAGAAGAACAAAAAACGCCCACCCTCGGCATTTGGCGTAGGCAGGGCGCGTAGATCAGAAGAGCAGGCTTACAAACTACAAAAGCGAAACGATGATTATAAACCGTAAAATGAAAACCTTTGCGTCACCGGTGCCAACCGTGCGCATTGAAAAAACAGGAGGAACCTATGGCAAAAAAATTTAAACCCAATATAAAAGAAGCGAAGGATTTAGACGCAAAAGACCCCGGCTATTTGTGGTCTATGAGCCTTGCACCAAAGATAGGCGAAAGCACCAATTGGTTTCAAATGCTGCCCATCGCATTCTTTACTGCCCTGATTATTTTAATTACGAGAATGTATAACTACCAACGACCTATGGAGCAGTTTTTCTGGAGTGGCAGCGAGACCAGTCTTTCTGATTTTTTCAGTTATTACAAATCTGTGGCCATTTTAATTTGTGCCGTATTTGTAGGTGTTCTACTCCTCTACCGTATCTTCACCCAGTCTCTCTATGTAAAGCGGAGCTTCGTCTACATTCCCATGATTGTCTATGCTTTATTTGTCATTCTATCCTATGCTTTTTCCGATTACAAAGACTTTGCACTGTACGGATGGAATGATCGTTTTGAAGGAACCTTGGTATTGCTTGCTTACATGGTGATGCTCTTCTTCGTGATAAACTCAGTAAACAGCGAGAAAAACGTGAAGTGGATTATCTACCCTTTGGCTGCTTCCAGTGCCGTACTGTCACTCCTTGGCATTTCACAAGCCATGGATAAAGACTTTTTCAGAACCGTCATAGGACAGAAACTTTTGGTCCCCAATCAAATGACCGAATCCGGCATCTCCACTTGGCAGATGATCGACCAAGCCGCCGATAAAGGGGAACAATTTCTAAACTTTACCTTTGTAAATAAAGAAATTTATCAGACCGTTTACAATATCAACTATGTATCCTTTTACCTAACCTTGTTGATCCCCCTTTTCGCCATGCTATTTATTCGATCCATTATGAAAGGAAAAGAATGCCCTGTTTGGAAGAAAATTTTGTGGGGCGCCCTATTCGCTTTGACCATCTATAACCTGATTGGTTCAGCCTCTTCAGGCGGGCTCATGGGCATGGCCGTGGTTGTGTTCATCGCACTCATTGTCCTAAACAAGAGACTTCTACAATGGTGGAAGCCCGTGGTTATCCTATTGGTATTAACCCTTCTTATAGGCGGTGTCACCTATGAACGTTGGATGCCCGAATTTTCCGGTGCTGTAAACAGTGCCTTAGGTAGAGACGTTCCCGCAGCAGATGTGAAAACAACAGACGGTGCCGTAACTGCAGAAAAAGCCCCACCGGCCATGCGTTTGGATTCCATCGAGACCAAAAGCAACGACATTATTATGGGGTTAAATGGAGAAAAAGTAACGTTTACCACCTACCCGGAAGACCCCACTGCTTTAAAAGTAACGGATGAAAAGGGAAATAAATTACACGTGGTACCTACAAACATAAATCCCATTTACAGAATTGACGATGACCGTTTCAAGACCGTGACCGTGCGATATGCCCAAGATGAGGCCGGCGGTATCTACCTGGTAGTGGGTACAAACGGCGATGAATGGCCCTTTGCCATTACAAAAGAAGGCACCAAATATCTCAATGGACTTGGAAAGTTAATCAACATGCACGACGTTCCTGCCGTGGGATTTGAAAACAACCAAGGCTTCGGCTCCGGTCGTGGCTATATTTGGTCCAGAACCATTCCCATGATGAAAGACACCTTGCTGTTAGGCCATGGTGCCGATACTTACTGCGCATACTTCCCACATGAAGACTACGTAGGAAAATATAACTCCGGTACCTTCTCTGAAAGTATAAACATTGTGGTGGATAAACCCCATAACATGTATATGGGCATGATCATCGGCACCGGCGGCATTTCTATGCTGGCCCTGTTGGTTCTTTGGTTTATGTATATTGTCCAAAGTTTTATCCTCTACTTTAAAAGAGACTATAACAACTATTGCTCCTATGTAGGCGTGGGCATCTTCTTAGGTATCTGCGGCTTCTTGGCGGCGGGTCTTGTAAATGACAGCACCGTCTCCGTCATGCCTATGTTCTACGGACTCCTGGGCACGGGTATTGCCATCAATATTATGTTGAAGAGGAACGTGGTAGGCATAGAAAAAAATCCGAAAAAAGACCCGAAAAAAAACATAAAGAAAGACGCTGTAAAAGCGTAAGGGCAAAAACATATGTATCCTTTGATTAAACCCCTGGTTGATTTTATATTGGCTGCCTTGCTGACCCTCTTGGGATCCCCCCTATTGCTACTCCTTGCGTTGATTATAAAACTGGACTCCAAAGGTCCGGTTTTATTTCAACAGAAACGCATTGGCAAAAATAAGGTGGCCTTTCAGATTTACAAGTTCAGAACCATGAGAACCGACACCCCAAAAGATATGCCCACCCATTTATTTGAAAACCCCCAAGCATTTATCACACCTATAGGCGGTTTCCTGCGGAAATCCAGCCTGGACGAATTGCCCCAGCTTTTCAACATTTTAAAAGGTGAGATGTCCTTTGTGGGCCCTCGACCGGCTTTGTGGAACCAATACGATCTCATCCAAGCCCGAGAGGAACCCTCCCAAAGTGGAAAATACAAGGTCAGCGCCAATGAGAGAAAGCCGGGCATTACCGGCTGGGCGCAAGTAAACGGCCGAGACGAACTGCCCATAAAAGAAAAAGCTGCCCTTGACAGGCATTATGCCGCAAATATGAGCTTTTTATTAGATGGTAAAATCCTCTTTCTCACCTTTTTTAAAGTCCTGAAAAGAGAAGGCATACAAGAAGGAGATTCGCAAAATTCAAAAAAACAGTAACCGGCGCACCTTGAAGATTGGGTGTGGAGATGATAAGGTATGAAAAAAGCAGGACTAAATCCGTCCTGCTTTTTTCATACCTTCAATCTCTTCTCTAATGCCCTTTGCAAAGTCTATGGGATCATACCCAAAATCCCTTGCCGCCTCTTCATGGCTAAAATCTTTATCTTCTTGCATACGCAAGACCTGTTCCACATTAATAATCGCCCGCTTCCCAAACAAGCCCTGATACACCTTTGCTGCCATGACGGACAACCTAAAAGGAATGTTAATCAGCGTGTTTTCTTTTTTTCTCACGCCTGCCGCAACCAAGGCCCTACCCGTGGTTCCGATAATATCCGCATAGGTCAATGGCTCTTTTCCGGAAAGATTATATTCCTTGTTTTTTGTACTGTCCGGGCGGATTAAAATATCATAATAGGCATTGCCTAAATCCCGAGCATGCACCGGTTGCATCAGATTTTCCCCTTTTCCGAATACAGGAAAAAACTTAAATTTTGTTAAAAAAACAATGAGTTTATGCATATTTACATCTCTTTGGGAACCATAAATCATGGTTGGTCGAACAATGGTCAAATTCATGCCCGCTGCCTTTCCTTCCAAAAAAGCAGCCCGCTGTTCCAACAATTTATCCTCCGTTGCTATATATTCTGCAGAGGCACTTTTATATTTGGAATAACGGCCTGTCGTATGCACCACTATGGCCCAATTGACGCCGGCTTCTATAGCCAAGGGAATCACCACTTCAGACACTTGGATTCCCGCAATATGAACCAGTGCATCTGCACCTTTCAGTGCCTCTCTTAACGCCTTATTTTCCCCTTGGGGCAATGTTACACGCCTACCCTTGGCATCTTGGGAAAAGCCCCCTTCTATTACGCCAAAAACCTTTTTTATCTGAATCACACCATCATCAAGATGGGCTTGCTCCCCTTCCTCACGTACTAAGCAAACCAGCTCTCCTTTAAAATGCTCTTTTTTTAATCGCTCTACAAACCAACGGCCCGAATGCCCTGTGGCACCTGTTAATACAATCCTCATCTCCCGTCTATAACCTCCTTGTCATAAACCAAAATATCCGCCCACTCATAGGCCAGTCTTTCAATGTCCTCTTCAATAAGCTCTTCCCCCAACTGCACTTCAATAAACTCCAAATTCTCTATGGAATAAATCGAATGTTTTGCACCCTTTGGAATCATCACTACCTGACCCGCCTCCACCCTTTGGCGGTTACCGTCTAAAAGGAAATCTCCCCTTCCACTAACGATGGTCCAAATCTCCTGACGCTTTTTATGAATTTGATAACTCACATTTTTACCGGTGTTCATTTTAATATATTTGGTGAGGATTTTTTGCCCATCCTCTTTTGTCACGTAATCCAGCACTTTGTAAGAACCCCATCTTCGTTCTTCATACATGGGGCGACTGACAAATTGATCGGCATATTGTTTGATGTAGCTGCTATCATGCTTGTCGGAGACTAAAATTCCGTCAGGGCTGACGGCAACAATGGCATTCTTGATGCCCAAAACCGCCACGGGAATATCCAACTCGTTAATTACGTGGGTATTGGTGGAAGACTGGGAACACAAAGCTTTCCCTGTCACATTGTTTTCAATATGCTCTGTCAGCGTGTTCCAAGTCCCAAGGTCTTTCCACATACCGGAAAATTCAATCACCGCCACATTGTCCGCTTTTTCCACAACCTCATAGTCAAAGCTGATTTTATGAAAACTGCCATAGGATTCATACACCTTTTCATAGTCGGAAGGGTGGCCCTGCTTTTCCACAAGATCCAGAATATAACCTAGTTGAAAGGCAAATACACCGCAATTCCAAAGAGCACCTTCCTTTAATAAAGCCTTTGCCCCTTGCAAATCCGGCTTTTCTTTAAATTCCTTCACCCCTATGCCCTGTGGAATAATGTACCCGTATTTTTCAGAAGGATAGGTAGGCTTTACGCCCATGAGTGCCATATCATAGCCTCCATCTTTGACCAAAGGTTCCAACTCTAAAATTTTTCTGAAATAGGCTAAATCCACAAAGGGATCTACAGGAATGACCACCACCACTTCATGGCGAGGCACACCCTGCACAGAATGAAGGTTTGCACAAGCAAGGGCAATAGCCGGAAAAGTATCCCGCCTTTCCGGTTCCAAAACCACATTGACCCCTTCCCCTAACTGGGCTCTGATGAGATCCACTTGATTGGCACTGGTGGCAATGGTTACCGAATCCCCTAACCCCACACGTTGCAATTGCCCGTATACACGCTGTACCATGGATTCGTCTTCATCCTCTTGGTTTTTCAATATTTTTAAAAACTGCTTGGATCTGGCGTCATTTGACATGGGCCAAAGACGCTTTCCCGACCCACCTGACAATAAAATGATTTTCATTTTCTTTCCTCCACATACCACCTGTAGGTAGCCGCAATGCCTTCTTTTAAACTGATTTTCGACTGCCAACCCAATGTTTTCAGCTTGGTCACATCCAAAAGCTTTCTGGGCGTTCCGTCGGGCATGTTTTTATTAAAAACCAATTCCCCTTCATAGCCTACTGCTTCTCTGATCAGCAAGGCCAGCTCCTTAATAGAAACCTCCTCCCCCGTTCCAATATTCACATGGGTATTTATGCTGCCATCTGCCCCCACGCCTTCATAGTTTTCCATTAAAAAAACGCAGGCATCCGCCATATCGTCTACATGCATAAACTCCCGAAGAGGTGCGCCCGTTCCCCAAATTTCCACAGCAGGTAAATTTGCCACCTTGGCTTCATGAAATTTTCTGAGAAGAGCCGGCAACACATGGGAATTTTCCAAATCAAAGTTATCGTTGGTGCCATATAAGTTGGTGGGCATACAGCTGATAAAATTCGTACCGTATTGCTTGTTGTAATATTGACACATTTTCAACCCTGCAATTTTTGCAATGGCATAGGCCTCATTGGTCTCTTCCAAATAACCGGACAGCAAGGCATCTTCTGCCATAGGCTGTGGGCACAGCTTTGGATAGATACAGGAACTTCCCAAAAACAAAAGTTTTTTTACCCCGTGTTGATAAGCACCGTGGATGACGTTGTTTTGCAACATAGAATTTATGTAAAAAAAGTCTGCCCCATATAAGCTATTTGCCTGAATCCCCCCCACTTTCGCCGCCGCTAAAAAAATATAGTCCGGCTTTTCCTCAGCAAAAAAAGATTCCACCGCCACAGCATCGGTCAAGTCCAGTTGACTGTGACTTCTCAATACCAGGTTGTGAAATCCTTTGGCTTTTAAATTTCTCACAATAGCCGACCCCACAAGACCCTTGTGACCCGCTACATAAATCTTCTCATTTTTGTTCATCTTCCGTCTCCCCTTCTCTTTCTTGCCTATTTCAACCTACCCGTTGTTTTACCTTGCCGACCAATCTTAAGGTGTTGGCCACCCAAGGGACTTTCATTCCATGAAGTTTCATACTCTCCATAACCTCTTTGTAGCCCTTGGCACTGCTGCCTGCATCTTTGGTGCTTGCGCCACCTAACTTCATGATCAGGAGAGGCGTGTTAATATAGGCCAATCTTGCCGGTTCTTTTTTCTCCCATAATTTCAGTTCATTGCCAACGAGGCAACCATCCCCTTTGCAAATGCGCAAAATCAATTCATAATCCGCCGCATTGGTCATGTGATCCATATAGCCGCCGAATTTCTCATACATTTCTTTTTTCAAGAACAAAGTCTGGTGGGGCAAGCTCCATCCCAATGAAAAGTTCCCCTGCTTTCCCGGCTTCCAAATTCTGCGAACTTTCGTCACATCCTCCGGTTCCACAAAGACCATATCTCCATAGATCCCATCTATTTCATCTTCCATGGCTCCTTTGAGAAACCCATTGACAATGGTTTCAACCGCCCTTTCATTGGCCAGTAAATCATCGGAATGCACAAACCCCACAATGTCACCGGTAGCACGGGCAATGCCTTTGTTTAGCGCGTCGTAAATGCCCTTGTCCTTTTCACTGATCCAAGTAACCGATCCTTGGTGCCCTTCCCCTTCATAGGCCTTGATCAACGCCACTGTCCCGTCTGTAGAACCGCCGTCTACAATGACATGCTCAATATTGGCATAGGTCTGGGATTGTACAGAGGCCAGACAGTCTAAAAGATGTGCCGCCGAATTGTAGCACACGGTAATAATTGAAACCTTTGGGTTACTATTCATCAATCAAACTCTTTTCTGATTCTATCTTCTTTTTCTACTAACTTCATATCGGATTTGATCATCAAATCCACCAATTGTTTAAAACCGGTTTTCGTGGGATTCCATCCCAACCGGTTCTTGGCTTTGGAAGGATCGCCTAATAGCTGTTCCACTTCCGTAGGTCTGAAATATTTTGGATCCACTGCTATGACAACCTTGCCCGTCTCTTTGTTCACGGCTTTTTCGTCTGGGCCTGTGCCTTCCCATTGCAGTTCTATGCCCGCACCGGAGAAAGCCAGATCACAAAATTCTCTTACCGTATGCATTTCACCGGTAGCTACCACATAATCCTCCGGCGTTTCCGCCTGCAACATAAGCCACATGCATTCCACATAATCCTTGGCATAGCCCCAATCTCTTCTTGCACTTAAATTTCCCAAATAAAGAGTTTCCTGCTTGCCTTGGGCAATGCGTGCCGCCCCTAAGGTAATCTTTCGGGTCACAAAGGTTTCTCCCCTTCGCTCGCTTTCATGGTTAAATAAAATGCCGTTTACCGCAAACATTTGATAGGCCTCTCTATAGTTTTTAATGATCCAAAAAGCATACAATTTCGCACAGGCATAGGGACTGCGTGGATAAAAAGGTGTGGTCTCTTTCTGGGGGATTTCCTGCACCTTCCCAAAGAGCTCTGAAGTGGATGCATGATAGAGTTTCACCTTGTGATCCAATTTTAAAAAGCGAACAGCTTCCAACAATCGAAGGACACCCACGCCGTCGGTATCCGCTGTATATTCAGGCACCTCAAAGGAAACCTGCACATGGGACTGTGCCGCCAAATTATATATTTCATCGGGTGCCACCTCCTGCACCAACCTGATTAAGTTTGTGGAATCGGTCATATCTCCATAGTGAAGGGTCAGCTTCCCCTTTTTATGCAACGCATTTAAGGCCTCTTCTGCATAAAGGTGCTCAATTCTGCCTGTATTAAAGGATGAACTTCTCCTGACAATGCCGTGAATCTCATAGCCTTTTTCCAACAGGAACTCCGCTAAATAAGAGCCATCCTGGCCGGTGATCCCGGTGATTAGTGCTGTTTTCATTTGTACATCCGCCTT
>JAVVUJ010000073.1:0-4802 GCA_036653195.1 Anaerovorax sp.
TGCATATTTTTCCAGCATTCCGGCCTGTATTAAATGAATGTGATTATCATGAATGCCCGGCATAACCATCTGATTTTTGTTAAGCAAAACCACTTTTGTTTTAGGTGTTATATACTCATTTTCTTGTCCGATTTTTCCAAGCCCTACAATTTTGTTTGATTTTACAGCAACAAAATCCAAATTTTCAGGTAATCCTTTTCCTGGAAAGACTGTACCCCCAATAAAAATAATCTCTGATTCTTTTTTTTCTTTCGTATCCATCATAACCTCCCTTACGCGTCCTTTTCTACCTTTTTACCAATTATGAAAAAGAGAATTGCCAGAATAGCACCGCTAATGGCGCACATTTTAATACCTGTCAATAAGGATAAAAAAATATCCGCTCCATAGGTTTCTGCGTAATAGGCTGCCCCCCATGCGCCTTCATACCATGGTAAAAACAAACTGCCTAACAAAGCCAACATAGAAAAGACCACAAAGAACATAGATACTCTATAGACATCACCTTTTGCCAATTTTGTCTTTACATTAATTGGATTTTTTTCAGGGTGTAATTTATACAGTCCTCCATATTTTCTCTTAAAAATGAAATATGCAATTGGACCTGTGAGCAATCCTACAAGACCACCAAGAAAATAATCTGTTCCATTTAACAAGTATGCTACCACACCTACTAAGATAGGAATGGAGAAAAATATTGAAATAAAGGTCTTGTTTCCCGGAATTTTAATAGGTCTTTCGCTATCCGGTATTCTTTTTCTAAGCACCAACATGGATATGAAAAGAAGAATCTGTGTTGCAATAATCAGCAGCACTTCCACCACCAATACCACCGTGAAATCAAAAGAGCATAATATTAAATTGACAGCACCCATAATTAAAACTGTAATATAAGGAACGCCATGCTTTTTGTTTACCTTCAAAATAAACTTAGGTGCCAATTGATCGTCGGATAATGCAAAAAGTACTCTGGTTCCTGCAGTCATCCAAGTATTATAGATAGAACATTGGGCAAGAATGGCTACAACACCAAAAGCAATCGCCCAGATACCACTGCCTAAATAGGTTGACAAAACAGTTCCATAACCAACAACCGTTCCGTCAATTCCCTCTTGCCAACTTTCCCATGATCCAATAGATGCCAAACTTGCTACGGTTGGCAGTATATACGTAGCTGCAATCAAGGGAACTGCAATTAAAGTTGCCTTTGGAATGACCTTTGGGTTGCTCACTTCACCGGATATTGCCGACATGGCTTCATACCCTGAATACATCCATATACCAATGGCAATACCCCCTCCAATACTGGTTAAAAAATCCTGCGATGGCGGAATAAACGGCTGCAACGGATTGTAGTGTACGTTCATAAATCCAACTACCGTAATCAGCCCAAACATGAGCAGAATAAGAATTCCAATTACAGTGCTTAATTTTCCTGATTCTTTTACACCCCTCAAATTAATAGCCATAATGATAAAGATAACGGCCACCTGAAATATGTACTTTTCTGTAGGGCCTACACCCGTCATAAGTGCAAAATAAGTTCCTGCTAAAATAACATATACGGAACTGTCAATATAGTTTGCTAATGTTTTCCACCAACCGGCTTGAAAACCCCAAAATTCTCCCAAAGCCTCTTGTATCCATTTATAAAAGCCTCCTTCCACTGGCCGTGCCGCGCCTAATTCTACAGAAGCAAATGCCATGGGAAGTCCCCAAACAAAGGGGATAACAATAAGCAATACAATGGTTAAACCCGGTCCCGTCGCGGGAATCATAGCCTCAATTCCATAGGCTCCTGCTGCACATATACAAAAAATCATAAATACAATGGTTCTGACTTTTACGTCATGTTGCTTAACAACTACTTTTTTTTCATCAATCATCACTGCAATTCCTTTCAATGCTTTTTATTTGTTTTTTCCATCTAACGTAAGTAACCTTTTATAACACGCCGGTCTACGATCTCTAAACACACAAACCTCTCTTCTATAAGCTGCTAATTGATCTAAATCAAATTTTGCAGTAAGAATCGCCTCATCCTTTGTGTTTGCTTCTATTTTCTTTTGTCCTATATTGTCTGAAATAAAGGACGCACCATAGAATCTAATCGCTGTGCCTTCCATGGACTCTACGCCAATTCGATTAGATGCGATTACGGGAACCATGTTGGCTGCCGCATGCCCTAGCATGGTGTTTTGCCAATGTTGGTAATCGTCGGGTTGCCCATTAATCTGTTCTTCAGGAACGGCAAATGTCCCAATGGCTGTTGGATAAAATAAGAGTTCTGCGCCCATAAGTGCCATACTTCTTGCTGCCTCAGGAAACCACTGATCCCAGCAAATCCCAATGCCAATTTTTGCAAACTGTGTATCCCATACCTGAAATCCAGTATCTCCCGGACTAAAATAAAACTTTTCATAATAACCTGGATCATCGGGGATATGTGTTTTTCTGTAAATTCCCAATTTCGTTCCGTCTGCATCAATCACAACCACAGTATTAAAAAAACAATTATTGCTTTTTTCAAAAAAACTAATTGGTAATACGACACCAAGTTCTTTTGCTAATGCACACATGCGTTCTATCATAGGATTGCCTTCAAATTCACACGCTAATTGAAAGTTTTTATAATCTACAACTTGCGCAAAATATAAAGTTTCAAATAATTCTTGTATTAAAATAATATTTGCACCTTCTTTTGCTGCGGCTCTAATCATCTTTTCAGCATGCTTCTCATTTTCCTTTCGATCTTCACTACACATCATCTGAGTCGCCGCTACCACTACATTTTTCATAAGCACCTCTTTTCTCTTCTTTCTTTACGCAAGTTGCTGCCAAATTATTATTGACACAGTGCGCTACCTATTCTTTTATTCTATATCCTCCCAAGAAAGGTGACTATGCTTAACATGCTGTCTTTTTTTGAATTATTAAAACATTCAGTGATTTATTTTAGATTTCCAAAGAAAACCACCATATGATATACTCTTAATTAGCAACAAAATGTAAATATAATAAAACGACAGCTATATAATAAACGTTAATAAAGGAGCGTACATGTTAGATATTATCAATTACGAAGAGTCTATGCCCATAAAAGTAGAACTTTTGGAAATAAAAGAACTTCCTTGGCATACGCACAAGGATATTCAAATTATTTATGTTCTCGAAGGTGAATTGCAACTAAAGCTGACCTATACTTCTTACCCCCTCAAAAAAAATGATATTCATTTCATCCATAGTGATGACGTACATGGATTGACTGGCATCACGGAGGATAATTTAATCATCGTTCTCAGTATCAATATAAACTATTTCTCCAAATTTTTTACCAATCTTTCTACTCAAATTTTTTCAACACGTGTAAACGAAGACGCCCATCTTTATGTGAAGCAACAAATGGAATTAAAATACTACATTTTCTCCATCATATCACTGCTCAACAAGAGGGATTTAGACTTTATCGACCAAGTCTGTGCCCTTTCAAAGAGTTTGATTGGTGCACTCTATAAGGACTTTCGTGGGTTTGCCATCAACAAAACAAACCGCAATTTTGAACCCAAGTTTTCTCATGACTTCATTCAAACAGAGCGAATCAGCCGAGTGGTTAGCTTTATTTATGAAAATTATGCCTACAAGCTAAGTCTTTCTGAAATTGCAGAAAATGAACATATTAACAAATATTATCTCTCCCATCTATTTCAAAAGTTTGTTTGCGAGAATTTCAGGGATTTTGTAAGCATGGTCAGAGTGGAAATGTCAGAATCAAAATTATTGGAAACAGACAAATCGGTTTCCTTTATCGCCGGAGAATGTGGATTTTCTAATGCAAAATATTATATAGATCATTTCATAACCTGGTTTGGCGTGCACCCCAACGCATATCGCGAAAAGTGTAGGCCTAACACCATCGATTTTAAATCATCATCCTTTACTGTGCATGAACTAAAAGAAATAGAACCTCTTTTGAAGGATTATTTAGACAGCATTGTCGAATTTTCCGATTCATTTTCAATTAGCCCCAGTACAAAAGCTTCTATTGATTTTTCCTCACATTCTACTGCTGAATTTCATCTATTTGAGCATTTCACCCTTCATATTTATGATCCCGACCTACACCCTTGTCTTAATTTTGAAGAAAATGCGCTACACTTAATGAATACCCTACATCATGTAGGTGGGCATACTAAAATTTCCATCCTTGAGCCATTAGCAACAAAAATGCTTTCATCCGAAACAGATCCTGCTTCCATTTATTTAGACACCTTTGTTCATTCAAAGTGTATAGAAATTATGAAAGAATTTGTTTTAAATCCAACAGGTTATCAAATTGAAAGCATGGTCTTTATGGACAGCATAAAAAATACGTCCGCCCTCCTTACGGTAAACGGACTTAAAAAGCCTTCTTTTTACTTATTAGACTTTCTAATGAAACTGGGAAATCAATTAATTGACTGTGGGGTAGGGCATATCATCACAAAGAATGAGAATGCCTTCCAAGGAATCCTTTTCAATGCTAGCTATGAAAAAACCCTAGATTTCACACTGGATATATCAAATATTGATGAAAATTATCAATTGACACAAGAAACACTTCTTGCCTCTTCTTCTTGCATTGACTACTGGTGTCAACTGAATTTTAACAGTATCATCAGCCCTAAAGATTTTTTGCATATAGAAAACATGAGTATGCCCAATGTAGGCTTTGAAATCATTCCAAAATCCGACCACTACATTTACAGCATCCCTTTAGAACCCCAAGATATTGTCTTTATCTCCATCGAACCGGCAAATTAACA
>JAVVUJ010000073.1:4902-9793 GCA_036653195.1 Anaerovorax sp.
AATTGCCATGAACCTATAACTCCACCTTTACCGCCCGATCAATGCTAAACAAATACAGGTAAACTTCCTTGACCGGCTTTTTCTTTATTTTTTCCAGGGCTTCTTTGTACAAACCAAGTTGCCCTTTGTAACCTTCTACCAGTTCCTTCATGGCTCTTTTATCATATTGATTCAATAAGTAATTAGATTTATAATCTACCAATACAAGATCCTCGCCTTCCTGAAAATAGCAATCGATGGCACCTTGTACAATAATCTGTTCTCCGTACATTTCCTTGGCAATATTAAAAGCTATTTCCCGCTGAACGTCCTGAGCGTGGCTGGCTCTCTGCCCAATTTCCGATTGAAAGAAACGTAAAATCTTTTCCTCATGTACGGCTTCTCGTTCTTTTTTGGTAATGATTTCATCGCTGACCAAGTGGTCCATCACATTCTTGATATACTCCTTATTCTGAAATTGTACATCTCTCATTTTGGAAAAATCTATATGCTCCATGACGGTATGCAATATGGTACCTTTTTCAGCCCCTGTAAACGCTCCTTTCTCTTGGTAAAAATTAGGAACTGCCAATTTTGCTTTCATCTTTTTTTCCTGAAATCCCCTGTTTAACTCGGACACTGAAAATTTGGATTTTAAAGTCAGCGCTTTTTCATAAGGGTACACAAATTCTAATCTTCCTTTTATTTCCGTCATGATTTCCGGTGGAATTTCTGCTTGATCTTCATTAAGGATTCCGTTTAATAGATGCTGTCTTTGGCGCTTATCCGTTTTTATGGCGGAAATTCCCCTCCTGTCGTGGTGATATAATTGTACCTGTGTATCTTTTAAAATGGGCATAATAAAATCCAAATAGTTGTTTCCGTTTAAAAGATTGTGCTCCTGTAGTGCATAAGTTCTCATAGATTTTTCTACATCCGGCAGGGTGCCCAATAAAACCAGCTTATCCATGGCTCTCGTAAAGGCCACGTAGAGAATTCGGATTTCCTCCGCCAAATCTTCTCGTGATTTTTTTTGCTCAACTACCATCTGCATGATGGATTTTTTAAAACTATGGTGTTCCCCATCTATGGCAGGGATTCCTATTCCAATATCCTTGTGAAGGCTCACAACGCCGTTTCTGCTGCCTTTTATGAACCTCTTGCCCAATCCTCCCAAAAGAACCATAGGAAATTCTAATCCTTTGCTTTTATGAATGGTCATGATCCTTACCACATCATCGTTTTCTCCCAAAAGTTTCACTTGACCCATAGGCACCTTTTCTTTTTTTATGGCTTCAATATACTTGATAAATTGAAATAACCCTTTATTTTGAGTGCTTTGAAACTGAACGGCTTTATCTACCAAGGCTCTTAAATTGGCCTGCCTCTGCTGTCCACCGGGTATCGCACCTACATATTCATAATAACCGGTCTCTCTGATAATTCTCCATAAAAAATCATCAAAGGGCATGAAGGTTGATTCCTTTGCCCACTTTTCGATTTTTCCTAAAGTGTCTGCTACTTTTTCCTTCAAGTCCTTACTTTCTCCTGTTTCCAAGTAAGTACGAAATGCTTGAAAATACGCGGTTTTTCTTTCTGCTAACCTGATTTCGATCAACTCTGAAACCGTAAATCCAAAGATAGGTGATCGCAGCACGCTGAGTAAAGGAATGTCCTGTTTATCATTGTCCATGACACGTAGCAAATTCATAAACACTTCAATTTCCACCGTGTCAAAATATCCGTCTCCCGTATCCAAAAAAGAAGGAATGCCTTCTTTCAAGAGCGCTTCTGCATAAATGTCTGCCACACCTCTGGCACCCCGAAGCAATATGACCATATCTTTCTTTTCAAGCGTTCTAATGGTCTGTTTTTTACCATCGTAAATTTTTTTCCCCACAGACTCCTTTAAAATGCTTGCAGCTGCAAAGGCTTCCACTTCCGCTCGTTTCATCTCTGCAATTTCTTCATCAAGATCCTGATCCTCCGGTACTTTGTCGTCTACCAAATGAAGCTCCACCGGATAGTCCAAATCACCCTTATAATCAACACCTTGATACAATGCTGCCCCTTTATCATAATCAAGACCGGAAGACTCTTTTTGCATAATATGAGAAAAAATATCATTGACACTATCAATGATTTTTCCTTTGCTTCTAAAATTCATATTTAAGTCAATTTTTTGATCATATCCTGTATGATCCTGCTGAAAAGCTTTATATTTTTCAATAAAAATCTCAGGTTCCGCCAATCGGAATTTATAGATGCTCTGCTTCACATCTCCCACCATGAAAAGATTATTCAAGCCTTTAATCCTACTAATCAAGGTTTCCTGCACAATGTTGCTATCCTGATATTCATCTACAAAAATATATTGAAATTTTTCACCATACTCTCCGGCCACACGGTCGTCTTTCAAAATGTCCAACGCATAATGTTCAATATCACTAAAATCGATAAGCTTCTTTTCTTCTTTTTTCTCTCTATAAAGTTGATTGAAGTCTTCTACCAATTTTCCCAAGTAGAAAGCGCCTCTATAGGTTCCGTTCATTTCTCCTATATAGTCGTCCAGTGATCTGATTCCATATTGGTTCACCAATCTTTTAATCTGTGCTTTTCCATCCTCTCTTACATATGAAACGGCTTCTTTCAGTTCCTCATAGACTTCCTTTTCCTCTTTTGAAACCCTGAATTGGGGATATTTGATTCGAGACAACAATCCCAGAGATTCTTCAAAATCCCCTGTTTCAAAAGACAACAGAATGCGTTCCACCAATTCCAATTCTTCTTTGGATTTTGGAACCAGGCTACTCAATCCGTTATCTTCTAAAATCTCTCCAACCTTTGTAAAGGCACTTACTGCCAGTTTTAATCCTCTCTCTATATCCCCCTTCATTTCTGAAAAAGCAGAGGTTTTAAAAAATTCTTCTTTGGAACAGTTGAGTATTTCAATTTGTTCCTTTAGCCAGACATACGGCTCCGGCACGCTCTGAATAAAGGTGTGGGTGTTTAAAACCATCCCTTTTACTGCATTTTCATTTTTTGTCTTTCCATATTCATTCAAAAACCAAAGAAATTCTTCCTCACCACTTTGGAACCGGTCTGAGAACAGCTGTTCCATAGCATTGGCTTGCAAGATAGATTTTTGGGCTTCATCACATATTTTAAAATTAGGTTCAATATCAATCAAGTAAAAGTAACGCCTGATTACTTCCATAGAAAAAGCATGAAAGGTGCTGATATTGGCTTTATGCACCTTACTTAGCTGCTCTCTTAAAAACTGCTTTTTCGTCATCCCCTCCCTGTCTATTTCCGCAGAAATAGCACGAATAATCTTTTCTCTCATTTCCGAAGCTGCCGCATTGCTAAAGGTTACAACCAACATTTCATCCAAGGGCACTTGATCCTTTAAAATCAACTGTTTGATTCTCTCCACCAATACCGCAGTCTTTCCCGATCCCGCAGCTGCAGAGACCAGCACGTTTTTTTCACGTATCTCTATTGCCTCACCCTGGGCTTTTGTCCATTCCATCCCGTTACCTTAAACCAATCTTAACTTTTCCAATAATTTGATAATTTTATCTCCTTTTGGAAGAAGCTTTATCTCATTGGTTTCAATAGATTTGGTCTTCAACAGCATCATTCCATAAACAAGACCGCCCACACAAATGGCAATCACTGCCGCAAGACTGTTTCCAATAATACCCACAAATGCGTAATAGGCTGCAAGCACACAAACACACATAACCGCTCCTGAAATCACCGGTTTTAAAACAGACAATTTTAAATCAAATTTTGTGTTCGTATAACGCTTCACTGCCATAAAATTCATTATACCGATAACCCCATAAGCAACTGCACTTCCAATGGCCGCACCCTGTACATTCAAATGGGGAATGCCTACCAAGAAATAGGTTGCCACACATTTGACCACAAGACCAACCATCAGTGAACGTACCGGAACATAGGGTCTACCCAAGCCTTGTAAAACGCCGGCCATGGTTTGTGCCACAGCTAGGAACGTTACCCCTATGGCCAAAATAAACAAGCATGGTGCCGCACTGGTGGCGCTTTCTGCTTGCAATGGATATAATAAAAGCATGATGGGTTTTGCCAGCGACATCAGTCCAAAGGTGCAAGGAACACCAATAACCATAGCCATGCGAAGTCCCAATTTAATATTCACATCCAAAAAAGCCGTATCATTAATGCTTTTAGCTGCTGCAATGGCAGGAACAATGCTGAGGGCAATACTTAATGCAAGTGCCATGGGAATGTTGATGACCGGTCCCGCCAATCCTGTCAATTGCCCGTAAAGTGCGTTGGCCTGACTTTCCGTAAAGCCTGTAGCCTGCATCTTGGTCATGACAATGACCACATCTGCAATATTCATAATGGGCAATATGGACACACCGATGGTAATAGGTATGGCAATTTTTGCCAAAGTACCTAACAAGTGCCCGCTGCTTTCCTTGGGAACGTCTCTGCTCTCCATAATATTGGGCAATAATTTTTTCCTTTTTATATAGTAAATCACTACCAACACAAGAACCCCTGCAATGGGTCCTACGCTTGTGCCAAAACTGGCGCCTGCAGCTGCAATTTCCAACCCTTTTGAAAGAAGCACGACTGCCAGTACAAGACCCACGATCACGCGTACAGCCTGTTCCACAAGTTGTGAAATAGCAGTAGGTTCCATCTGCTGCAACCCTTGAAAGTATCCTCTAAATACGGCCATAATGGGTACAAAGAGCAACGCCGGCGCGATGGCAACCATGGCATAATACGCCCCCGGATTTCCCAACATTTCCACAATGGGTTTTGCCCAAAAAAATAAAACACTGGAAGCAACAACACCCAACCCCAACATAAGCACAAAAGACACTTTAAAGACCCTATGTGCCTCATTATA
>JAVVUJ010000074.1:0-2701 GCA_036653195.1 Anaerovorax sp.
GAAAAGCACCGGCCATAAAAGGGTTGTCCTCCGGTGCATTGCAAAATACCACCAGTTTGGAAGCACCGATGCACTGTCTTTCCCAAGTCAGTTCCGCACATTCTCTCACAATTTTGCCCATCATTGCCACGGCATCCATATTGATACCCGCCTTTGTGGTTCCAATATTCACAGACGAGCAGATACGTTCCGTTTGAGCCAATGCCCTTGGAATGGATTCAATTAACGCTTTATCTCCGGGAGAAAAGCCCTTATGAACCAAGGCAGAGTAACCACCGATAAAATTGACACCTACTTTTTGGGCGACACGCTCTAAAGTAAGGGCATATTTTAGGGGATCTCCGCCGGAAGCACCTACCAACATAGAGATGGGGGTGACGGAAATCCTTTTATTAATAATCGGAATGCCATATTTGGCCTCAATGCTTTCGCCGGTGGAAACTAAATCTTTGGCGCATCTGTAAATTTTCTCATAGATTTTTTCACAGGATCTGTCGATGTCACTATCACAGCAATCCAACAGTGAAATTCCCATGGTAATGGTTCGGATATCTAAATTATCATCTTGTATCATGGTAATGGTTTCCATGATATCGCTCATGTTCAACATATGAACTCCTCCTCTATCTGTCTAAATTCTGTGCATGGAATTAAAGATATTCTCATGCATAACGTGGATGGTCATACCATTTACGTTGGCAACCAAATGTGTTTGCAGCTGGCTTAGTTCACAGTTCATTTTCGAAATATCTACAAGCATAACCATTGCAAAGTATTCTTGCAGTACAGATTGCGTGACTTCGATGACATTTGCATTTGCTTCTGCGCAAGTTGTGCTGACTTTTGCTAAAATCCCTACCATATCTTTGCCGATTACTGTTATTACCGCTTTCATTTTTACCTCCTATAATATGAAAGAAATGTGCCATAAAGTTCATGGCTTTTCCTCCTAAAATTCAATTACCCACCATTTTAACATAAAATGAGACGCAAGTGTAAAAAATATTGCGCCCTAAATCCATCAGTGTCCCGTGGACTGAGGGGCGGATAGTTTTACCAGATAAACCCCGTCTTCTAGGCTTTGATCCACCCTAAATCCAAACCCAATGTGGGGAAATTTCTTTTTAAAATAAAGTTTATTGGATTTTCCATTGCCAACCATATTTGAAAAACTTTTTCCATTGCTGTAACAATTCACAAAGGTTCCATGGCAAAGGGTGTCCCCATCCTGTTTTAATTGAGCTTCCAGCTGCTCTTTGGCAATTTCACTTTCTACCAATTGGCGAAAGGCAGGGTGATAGGCACCAAAAGTGTTTTTTAAACCAATGCGGATGACGTTGATGCCGGCTTCTTTTAAAATCAAATAAACATCCTTGCTCCTTCTTACTGCTTCCCCTTGAGATAAGGCTGTATAAGCACCGGAAGCCTGTAAATCGTAGAGCCCCGTATCTTCAATGACGATGGTGGGATAAATGCGTGCAATGGCGGGGCCGATTTTTACGGTTTCCCTTGCAGAAAATAAATCTTTTTCGTAGGTATCGCCGGGTAGCCCAACCATAAGCTGTATGCCCAACTGAAAGCCATAAGCCATGATTAAGTTTGAACTTTCGTAGACTACAGCAGCGTTGTGCCCTCGGTTTGAACTCTTTAAAACTTCTTCGTCAAAGGACTGAACGCCCAATTCAATAATATCTACGTCGTAATTTTTTAAATTGGTTAGGATTTCATGGTCTATGTAATCAGGTCTTGTGGAAAGGCGAATTTTGTGGATGAGTCCTTTATCTTTATATCTTTTGGCTATAGACAGATATTCCGTTTGTTGAGGAATGGGGATGCCTGTAAAACTGCCACCGAAAAAAGCCACTTCTACGGTGGTGATTCCACGGTTGGAAATGGTAGGTAAATTTCTTTCTATGACTTCCACGACACTTTCCTTGGTCATAGGCTCCAAGTTAGATGTAATCTTCTTTTGGTTGCAAAAGATGCAATCGTTTGGACAGCCTTTATGTGGAATAAAGATGGGTATAATTGCATGTGTTTTCATAGGCATATTGTATCATGATTTTCCAAAAAAAATCAAGAGATTGCTTAAAATGCCGGAAATAATATTTAGTTTTGAGAAAATATTAGGTCATAAAATCGAAGGTACTTATGGTATAATAACCACCAACAGGCGGTTATTATACGTTTGGAGTGGCGTGCCAGAATTTCAGCCTTGGGGCTGAAAAGGCACATGCCGGATTATCCCAAAATGCGTTGCATTTGTGGTATAATAACCACATCAACTAGTAAATAAAAGAAAAAAGGAGACGAAGATGTTCAAATATGCATTTTTTTTAGATTCAGAGACATTGACCCCCGAAAATTACGGAAAAGAATTAAAAGGTGATGGTTTTGAAGGCGTCGTTTATGGGATCAATTCCTTAGAACTTGCCTGTGAAACGGCAAAGAAATTAGCGGATCAGGGGTTTGACGAAATTGATCTTTGCGGTGCTTTTGATGGTGAAAAGGCGAAGATCATCAAAGAATTTGCAGGCGGTAAAATGGAAGTTTGGTATGAAACCTATACGGCACCGGAAGAAGAAAAGTTTAACAAGCTATCCAAGTTAAACCCTTGGGGCATTATCATCCATGTTGGCGCAAAGTGGGGAAAGGATGCCTACACCTTGTTGAAATCGGAAGAGTGTGATACTTATATTGC
>JAVVUJ010000074.1:2711-4232 GCA_036653195.1 Anaerovorax sp.
GTGTGTAGACGGTATGGAAGATACCTTTGCAGCTGCAAAAAAATGGTAGCTCAAGGCGTTACTTTTATTGAAATTTGCAGCTACTATGACGAAGGAATGTGCAATGAGATTATTAAAAGTATAGACGGTGCCATTCCTGTAGGATTCCCCGTGCAGGCATAAGATAAAATAATAAGCCACCCATGATAAAGAAAACGACCATACAGGAAGTGCTTTCACTCTTGCATGGTCGTTATTGTGCATCTTTGGTAGGATCGCTCAAAAGGTACTTGCTTTTGTAAATCCCCAAGTTACGCCTTTGAACCCATTCTTGTTTTCATGTGGATTATGCTAAAATCAGTTTTGTTAAGTCAACAGGATCCACGATTACACCATCTTTGTAAACACGCATATTGCCAGAAGCAATTTCGTCAATTAGGATGACTTCATTTTTATGATAGCCAAATTCAAATTTAATATCGTAAAGGTCAAGGCCCATGGTCTTCAAGGTGTCTTTCACAATACCGGAAATTTTTTGTGTCATAGCTTTCGTATCTTCATATTGAGCATCAGACATGACGTTTAAGGCTATAAGACCTTCCTTTGTGACAAGGGGATCGCCTTTTACATCATCCTTTAAAGTCATTTCCACATAGGAATCCAAATCGGCACCCTCTGTGATATAGTCTCCGTATCTTTTAAAGAAACTTCCAACTGCTTTGTGTCTGCAAATGACTTCTAAACCTTTACCAAATACAGTGGCGGGCAGTACTTCCATGGTACCCTTGTCCAAATCAGCGGAAACGTAATGGGTTTTAATGCCTGCAACTTTTAAAATTTCAAAGAATTTTACGGAAACCGCTAAATTTGCCTTTCCTATGCCGTCAATGCTCAATCCTATGGTGTTTGCACCGGGATCAAACACGCCATCTGTGCCTGTCACATCGTCTTTAAATTGCAACATATAGTTGCCATTTTCCAAAGCATAAACGTCTTTTGTTTTTCCTGTGTATATTTTTTTCATTCTTTCCTCCTCTATATAAAAGTAATAAAATACCAACTAAAACAATGGAAATATTATATACTGGTTAGAATCAAAAATCAATTTTATTTTTAAAATAATTGGATAAAAATTAGATAAAATATTGAAAGAAGGATAGAAATGTGATATCCTTTATAAAAATATGGTAATCTAATTAGGGTTGACAGAAATAAGGAAGTTGTGCTTTTTTCGTACAACTTTTTTAATGTAAATTCTAAATTAAAAAATAGAGCACTCCAAGGAGGAGACAAGTGTGAAAGATGAGCGCACACTATAGCCCATGTGTCATTTTGCACATGGGATTTAAAGCAAAATAATGGCACGGGCATAAAAATGTTTTTTTCTAGCCAAAGCAAATAAGCGGGCAAATTTTATGGCTTATTTGTAGGTGTAAGGGAGATTCATTGCGTTCGGTAGCCCATATGGAGGAAAAGAATGATCAATGTAACCAATATTAGCATGAACTTTAGTGGAACCAATCTTTTCAAAGATGTAAATAT
>JAVVUJ010000074.1:4242-9732 GCA_036653195.1 Anaerovorax sp.
CGGGAAACTGCTATGGAATTATTGGTGCCAATGGCGCCGGAAAATCCACGTTTTTGAGGATTTTATCCGGAGATTTAGAACCCACAACAGGTGATATTTCCATTGGAGCCGACATGAGAATGTCTGTCTTAAGGCAAGACCATTTTGCCTTTGATGAGTTTACGGTTTTAGATACGATTATTAAAGGAAATGAAAGACTCTATCAGATCATGCAGGCCAAAGAAGCTTTGTATGCCAAGGAAGAGTTTAGCGATGAAGACGGAATACAAGCCTCTATATTAGAAGGGGAATTTGCGGAACTGGATGGATGGGAAGCTGAATCCGATGCCAGCAGGCTTATGCAGGGATTGGGACTTAGCCCTGATATTTTATATGCGCCCATGAGCACCTTATCGGGGAAAGAAAAGGTGAAGGTATTGTTGGCTCAGGCTCTTTTTGGAAAACCTGAGATTATTCTCCTAGACGAGCCTACCAACGGACTGGATATTTTGGCCATCAATTGGCTGGAAGATTTTCTTTTAGAGTATGAAGGAACCATGATTATTGTTTCCCATGACCGGCATTTTTTAAATACGGTCTGTACCCATATTGTGGATGTGGACTATGGGAAGATTAAAATGTATGTAGGAAACTATGAATTTTGGTACGAATCAAGTCAAATGATCCAAAAAATGTTAAAAGATCAAAACAAAAAAAGTGAAGATAAGATTAAAGAATTACAGAATTTTATTCAAAAGTTCTCGGCTAATAAATCTAAATCAAAGCAGGCCACGTCCAGAAAGAAAATGTTGGATAAGCTTGAAGTCGAAGACATGCCCTCTTCTTCAAGACGATATCCTTTTGTAGGATTTAAAATGGACAGGGAACCGGGAAAAGAATTGCTTACGGTGGAAGGGTTGAGCAAGACCGTTGATGGGGTAAAGGTCATTAACAATATTTCCTTCCGATTGAATAAAGACAATAAAATTGCTTTTGTAGGAGAAAATGAAATTGCCAATACCACCTTGTTTAAAATTCTAATGGGTGAAATGGAGCCTGATGAAGGCACCTTTAAATGGGGTGTCAGTACTTCCCAGTCCTATTTTCCAAGGGATAACTCTGAATTTTTTAACGGGTGTACTTTAAACCTTGTGAAGTGGTTGGGGCAATATACAGAAGAGACGGTAGAGAGCTTTATGAGAGGCTTTTTAGGCAGGATGCTATTTTCCGGGGATGATGTTTTTAAGGAAGTGCAGGTTCTTTCCGGAGGCGAAAAAGTGCGTTGCATGCTTTCAAGGATGATGTTATTTGGTGCCAATGCCCTTGTTTTAGATCAGCCTACCAATCATTTGGACTTAGAGTCTATTACGGCACTTAACGACGGATTGATTGATTTTAAAGGAATCATCCTTTTCGCATCCCATGACCATGAATTTATCAATACCATTGCCAACCGGATTATTGAATTTAACGAAGACGGAACCATTACAGATGATACTTGCGATTACGATGAGTTTGTTGTAAAATATGGTAAATAAAAGAAATAAAGAAGGGAAAGGGAGACTGATTCTTACTAATTCTCGTGAACCCTTTAGCCATATGGAGGATAGAAAATGAAAAAAATATTGATTACCGGCGGCCCCACTGTGGAACCCATCGATGAAGTCATGAAAATCACAAACTTTGCAACAGGCAGTTTGGCTGTCAATTTGGCGGAGCACTTCTTGAGCAACGGGGATTTTGTCTGTTTGGTGGTTAATCACGTTGTCAATGTGCAGAAAATCCAAGAGCAAGCCAAGGTGAAAATTTGCTGGGTAGAGACCACGGAAGAAATGCTACAGGCTATTTATGAGGAAAGCCGATTGTCAGATTATGATGTGGTCATTCATGCCTCTGCTGTAGGAGATTATAAGGCGGAATTTTCATTTAGAATGGAAGATTTAGCGGAAGAACTTTTCAAGAAACAACAGGAAGTAGGTGGATTTTCTAATCCGGAAGAAATCCTTGCAGTGATGACAGCGCCTGGGTGTAAATTAAACGATAACTCTAAAATCAGCAGTTATCAGCCCAATTTGGCAGTGAAATTGGGGCTGACTCCTAAAATTATTTCTAATTTTAGGGCCTGGTTTCCCAAAACCAAACTCATTGGATGCAAGCTTCTTGAGAATGTACCTAAAGAAGAATTGTTTCAAGTGGCCACGAAACTTTGCGTTAAAAACAAGGTAGACTATATTCTTGCAAATGACCTTGCCGATTTAAGGCGTGGGAGAAGCACCAGATATGTAGTGGATAACAGTGGGTTTACAGGAATAGAATTAGAAACACCAAAGGAGATTTTTGAATTTGCAATCAAATAATCAAGGATTAAAATTGAAGAGAATGATGGGGAGTTTAGGCCTGCTTTTATTAGTAAGTCTAAACTTTTTTGCCTGTACGGGGACGGCGCCTTCTTCGAAACCTCATGTGGATACCGGGGAAGCCTCTTCTTTTGTGTCTCCCATGTATGATGTGGAAAAGGTGGGTGTTACAAAAGCCAAAATAACCAATAAAGTAGACGGATATTCCATTGTAGTACCCAAAGACATGAAGGTGGATCTGTCTATGAGTGAAATTAGAATGGTGCTTGAAAACAAGCATGAGCGTGTGGAAATTTATAGACAGGAACTGGATCCGGCTGTGGGTATTACCTTGGAAAGTTATACAGCTTATTCCAATAAATTTTTGGAAAATACGGTAGATTACACCACGGAATTTGCACAAACTATTCGCTTGGCGGGCAAAGATATGGTGGTAGCTCAGTGGTCAAGAGCGCCTTTACAGCGGGTGAAAGACGACAAAAATCATTACGCTTCCGTGGACGTTGCAGTCAGTGAAAAAGAGTGTGTTACATTCTTGTTTAAAAGCAGTAAACCCTATGAAAAAGCAGGGAAAACCAGGTCTTATTTAGATGTGCTCAATACCTTTCGTTGCGTAGAAAAAACAGCAGCGCCTCAAATTGAGACCATTCCCATGAGGGAGAACTCCCATTGGAATGCCCAGACCAAGGACACGTTTCAACAGTACTTCGGAAAAGAGGCCAAACTGACTTGGGGAATCTTTGAAAAAGAAGCACCTTTAGACTTTGAAAACTTAAATTCCATTGAAAGCAAATTGGAATTTCGATTTCCTATTTTGCTCTATTATACCGGTTTTATTGAAGGCGAAGACCGTCATCCAAGATTGGAGAAGGCCTTGAAAAATGCAGGAGAAGAGGATCGGTTACTGGAATTGACCTTGCAAACATTAGGGCAGGATGAAAGCAAGGGGAATATGGTGTACGATGTGCTCAATGGAAACTATGACACCTATTTAAAAAATTATGGGGCAGAAATCAAAGCGTATGGCAAGCCCATTTTGTTTCGTGTAGGAAATGAAATGAATGGAGATTGGTGTGTTTACTCCGCATATCATACAGGAAAAGATACGGAGATTTATAAAGCTTTTTACACCTACATCTATACAATTTTCCAAGAAGTGGGCGTTGACAATGTGATTTGGATATGGAACCCCAATGCACGGTCTTTTCCGGATTTTAAATGGAACCATGAACTTTGTTATTTTCCGGGAAATGCATATGTAGATGTGGTGGGCATGACCGCATACAATACAGGCACCTATTATGAAGGAGAATTGTGGGAGTCCTTTTCTCAGCTTTACGATGAAACCTATGAATCTTATGCAAGAAAATATAAACTGCCTTTGATGATTACAGAATTTGCATCCAGCAGCGTGGGTGGAGATAAGGCAAAATGGATTACCCAGATGTTCCAACATATGAAGACCTATGATCATTTAAAAGTGGCGTTATGGTGGAGTAATTGTGATTTAGATGGAGAGGGAAATATTGCAAGACCTTACTTTATAGACGAAAGCGATGAGATTTTGGATGCATTCAGAGAGGGATTGCGAGAATATAAGTAGAAGAATTTGTCCAATTTGAATAAAAATATGATATACTGTTTAGAAGTCAAATCTAATTAAATTCAAATGAAATGAAAACGATGGAGTCGCAAAACGGAGGGATAACATGAACTTTAATTTAACGGAAGAGCAACAGGCATTTAGAAAGATGATGAGAGAATTTTCTTTAAAAGAACTTGCACCGGGTGCCAGGAAGCGAGATGAGGACGAGGATTTTACCACAACTTATGACATTTTAATGAATAAGATGGGACCTATGGGCTTGTTAGGCTGGACTTTTCCGAAAAAATACCATGGACAGGGAAAGAGCAATGTAGATTTTGTAAGCGGGATGATTGAGCTTTGCAGATGTGATGTTTCTGTAGGGGCTTCTTGGTCGGCTTGTCTGTCTATCGGTTCCATTCCTATTTTAAACTATGGAACAGAAGCACAAAAAGAAAAATTCTTAGCACCTTTGGCAAGAGGCGAAAAGCTTTGTGCCTTTGGACTTACAGAAGAAAATGCAGGAAGCGATGCAGCCATGCAGGAAACCACCGCTGTTCTTGATGGAGATTCCTATATTTTAAACGGAAAGAAAATTTACATTACAAATGCAGGGTATGCAGATACCTATATTGTGATTGCTATGACGGATAAAAGCCAAGGAACACGAGGAATCAGCGCATTTGTAGTGGAAAAAGACACGCCGGGATTCACCTTTGGACCGGAATATAGGAAGATGGGGATTAGAGGCTCCATACAAAGGCCTTTAATTTTTGAAAATTGCAGAATCCCAAAAGAAAATTTACTGGGCAAAGAAGGACAGGGTTTTAAAATTGCCATGGGTGCCCTTGATGTAGGCAGAATCGGTGTTGCTTCACAAGGCGTAGGTGCCGCATGGGGCGCTTATGATTTGGCCTTAAAAGCTTCAAAAGAGCGAATTCAGTTTGGAGCACCTGTGTCGGCAAACCAAGGCGTATCCTTTATGCTGGCGGATATGGCCATTGCCATTGAGCTTGCAGAAATGATGGTCATGAAAGCAGCTTGGCTTTGTTCTGAAGGACTGCCATTTTCAAAGGAAGCAGCCATGGCAAAGGTGGTCTGCACCGATACGGCTATGAAAGTTTCTACGGATGCGGTTCAGATTGTAGGTGGAAAAGGGTTCTTAAGGGAAAATGAAGTGGAACGGTATATGCGTGACTCAAAGATCCTTCAAATTTATGAAGGCACCAATCAAATTCAAAGAATGGTGGTAGCAGGTCATATTTTAAAATAAGTAGAAAAGACAAAACAGATCAGATAGATGAATGTTGATAAAAAATAAGAAGGGAAACAGCCAATGAGTGTAAAAGATAAAGAAAGATGTCAAATAACCATGAGCCAGGTGATGCTGCCTCATTTGGCCAACGTTGCCGGAAATGTACACGGCGGCGAAATCATGAAATTCATGGATATGACAGCGGCAGCTGTGGCGATGAAATATTCCAAGAGCAACTGCGTAACCGCCAGAGTCGATGCGCTGGAATTTCATTTGCCCAGTTTGGGAGGTGCCCGTGTAACCGGTACGGCGGA
>JAVVUJ010000075.1:0-9661 GCA_036653195.1 Anaerovorax sp.
AGTTTATGCGGTCGCCAATATTTTTGCATACCTTTACCTTGGTGACGGCAAAGCCAATGGCCACAGCTTCGTGTCCAAAGGTAGCAAGGGTTAAAGTGGATGGTGATTGGCTCGTGAAAACAGTAGAGGCTTGCAGTCCTTGATTGGTGCCTGTAATGGTGACGGTTTGCGTGCCTACACCGGCGACAATGGGTGGATTCCCACCGATTGTGGTCAGTAGTGACCAGTTTCCACCATTGGTATTAAAGATCCATGACTCAGTATACTGAGGGAAGGAGTTGGTACTTTCTGCATCAGCAATCACGGCGGTATAGTTGGTGACCGGATTGCCGTCGGGGTCTTTCACCACAATATTGCTGACCACCAAAGTGGAAGGCGTGGGATATGCGCCAAGGATTGGCGTGTATAAAGCCACATTGCCTAAGATACCCGTGTAAGCACCAAATCCAAACTGGCCTTGAGGTGTTGCCACGGCATCAAATCGTGTGAGAGATGCCGGAAGGGATTGTATATCGAAAGTGACGGTTGAACCATCATTTAATGTGCCGGAAAGGCCGGTTAAAGAATCGCCCGGCTTTAACGTCAGATTCCCGAAATTAAACCAGCCAATTCCCCCCGCGCTGGGGCCGGAGCCGGCATTTGCATAAGAAAAAGACATAATCATTACTCCTTTTTAATAAATTTGTGTGTGCCGACAAAGCTACTGGCAAATGGTGTCACCAAACAAGTCAAGTTTGGCTTGCAGCTGCATTTCTAATCTGGAAATGGCACTGATTGCATTTTTTACAGATGCATTGATTGCTAAAAGTTGTTCAGCCGATGCCCCGTTGTTGTTGACAACGGACATCAATTTTTCGCTTTCTGCATTTAGAATGTGCGCCAGAGCTGCCTCTTGTATTGCAACGGATTCTATAATATTACCCACAGCTTCTCCACGTGTAATGGTGCCGGGTTTGATAATAGGCATTCCCATAAAAATGTCCTCCTAGTTTTATTGTTTATTTTAACGTGATGTGCCCATTACGGGCATATTTCCATATATTTTAAAGAAGGTATCTGAATTTGCTGACCTTTATGGCCAGCCGGCGTAAAAAGAAACCAACTGTTTTGTTATTTACACCTTTTTTATAATATGCATATAATGGAAATCTTGTGTTTTGTTTTATTGAAAAGTGATTAGGGCAACTGTTTTTTTTTAAAATTGATCAGATGGCGCTAGGATAAAGTATAAAAAAGTGATAAACTATAGAGTATTACGGAAGAACTTGAGAAAATCCATCCTAAGAATAGAAAGGTATAGATCATATGATATTTTATTTTAGCGGTACCGGCAATTCAAAATGGGTAGCCGAAGAAATTGGGCAGTCTGTGGGTGAAGAAGCGGTTGATATTGCGCACCTAATGCAGCAAGGCATTAAAAAAATTATACCAGGTAAAAAAGAAAAAATAGGCATTGTTTTTCCTGTTTATGCTTGGGGCGCACCTGAACTTGTCATGGAATTTTTAGACTATATTCAAATGAAAGAAGATCCTTATGTTTTTGTAGTCTGCACCTGTGGAGAGGAAGCAGGTCATGTGATGAAGCTTGTACAGAAGAAGATAAAAGTGGATGTAGGCTATTCTATTATTATGCCCAATAATTATATTTTAGGATTTGATGTGGATGATGAAGAAATTGCAAAGGGTAAAATCGACAATGCAAAATTACGCATCATACAGATCTGCCAGTATATCAATGCAAATGAAAAAATGATGGATTGCTATGGGGGAAGTTTATCGTTTTTAAAAACCCATGTGGCAAATAAATTTTTCAATTTATTTTGCAGAAACACCAAGGGCTTCTATGTAGAGGAAAGTTGTGATGGCTGTGGGCTTTGCCAAGAAAATTGTCCGGTAAAGAGCATAAAAATAGTAGAGGGAAAACCCATATGGGGAAAACAATGTACCATGTGTTTAAGTTGTATCCATAGATGTCCCAAGAAGGCGATTCAATATGGAAAAGGAACGAAAAACAAGGGGCGATACTATTTCAAGAATTCGTAATATAAGCGTAACTTGAATAAGTGAGCACCTGTTGGTAGAATAATAGGTACTTAAAACGAAAGTCGAAAGGGGACAATCATGCAATCCGTAAGAAAGAAAAGAATAACAAGTATACTCGTTGTGCTGACATTTATTGTCAGCCATTTTTTAGTGGGCTTTACTTATCAGGATAATATATATTCTGAAAACATTGCAGAGCTTTTCAAAGATACAAACTATTATGAACAATTGGGGGGACACAACACATTAGGTGTGGAACGAAGTTTTTTTACAACTTCTAATTTAGAAAAATCAGGACTGAAACCCTATGTATTTGCAGGAGAGACTACGGGCAAATATACGGTGACAAATATGATTAAGTATATTGAGCAGCAGGGATATAAAGTGGTCAGCGGTATCAACGGAGACTTGTATGACACGGCTTCCGGTGCAAGCAAAGGGCTGACCATACACGAAGGACTGATTAAGTCTTCCGGTTATGCCCCTGAATATGTACTAAGCTTTGACAAAAATGGGAAAGCTTCCGTTTCCTATACCAACATACAGTATACGGTAAGGGGAACGATGAACGTAGCGACTACCACGAAAGTGGCAGTCACGCCACCGACAACGACGGCGGATGGCGTCAATGGAGGAGACGGAACCGTACCTCCGGCAACCCAAGATCAGGTGATTTATGTACAGCAGCCTTATAGTAAAACCGTTGGATTTGTAAATGTTCCTCACGGCGGCGCAAAAGCGCTTCACTTGTATAATCGCCAGTACGGATCTTCTACAAAAACCAATGAAAATTCTGTAGAAATCGTAATTGATACAGCCGGTGTTATGGATGCACAGCCCAGAATAGGCGCAACCATTAAGGGCACAGTTGTGGGCGGAAAAACCTATACAAAAAATACGCCCATAGGGGACAATCAAATGATTCTATCAGCAGCCATGGATTCTCCTTATGGGGCAGAACTGGCACAGCTGGTGCCGGGCACTTCTATCGAAGTTACCGCTACCAACAGCGGATCGACTGCTTTGAACGACAGTATGGAGGCCATGGGCGTGTACTATGTCCTTTATGAAAACGGAAAATATATTACACCCGGCACCAATGTCAATCCCAGAACGTGTGTGGGCATTAAGCCGGATGGGTCTGTTATGATGTTGGCCATCGATGGACGTCAATCAGGTTGGTCTGCCGGTTTGGGTTTGACGGAAGCGGCTGAGTACTTAGTATCATTGGGTTGTACCGTTGTGGTCAACATGGATGGCGGTGGATCCACAACCTTGGCATCACGTTTGCCGGGTAAAGAAGCTACGGCTACTTTAAAAAATTCTCCTTCCGGTGGAACACAGAGAGCGGTGACAAATGGATTGTTCTTTGTCTATCAAGGAACGGGAGACAAGCAGGTGCAAAACTTGCATACTTATGTAGGCAATTCATTGGTGATGCCGGGTGCAGATGTAAAACTATCAACTTTTGCATCAGATAGCATGTACGAACCTGTTCCACTACCAGGTGGTGTCAGCTACTCTGTAGAATCTGACAAGGGAACCGTTAATGGAAGCGGTGTATTTACTGCGGGCAAAACAGCGGGAAAAGCGGTGATTGTTGCACAAAGCGGTGAAAAATCGGCCAAAACCACTGTGGAAATTTTTGATGGTATTACCTTTAATACCAATGAACAAAAATTATTTGTAGATCCGGGCAAGACAGCGGATATCAATGTGGCGGCATATCGAGGGTATGCACCGGTAGCGTCAAAAGACAGTTTGTTTACATTCAAGTGCGATGAAAAAATCGGGACCATTGATGAGAATGGTGTATTTACAGCCAGAAATCAAGGGGGGCTTTCAGGCAATATTGTGGTTTCTTATAAAGATAAGGTAAAGAATATTCCTGTACAGGTAGGGAGTCCTCTTGTAGAATTTGCGGACACGAAAACCCATTGGGCCAAAGAATATATTGGTAAATTAGCGGCAAGAGGTGTAGTGAATGGAATGGGAAACAATTTATATCTTCCGGAAAGTACATTGACGAGAGCACAGTTCTTGACCATGTTGGCTAAAACCGACTACAGTGTGGATTTAACAAAAGCACCGGCAGCCCAATTTACTGATGTGGCGGCTACCGATTGGTACTATAATTCTGTAAACTGGGGTTTTGCAAACGGTATTGTCAATGGAATTACTGAAAAGACCTTTGCACCCAATGCCAGTATTACCAGAGAACAGATGGCCATTATGCTTGTTAATTTTGCAAACAGCACCAAACTCACATTACCCAATCAGGTGACTGGCGCCGGATTTACCGATGATGCCATGATCAGCTCATGGGCAAAAGAAGCGGTAGATAAGGTAGTTGCTGCAGGAATTATAGGCGGATATCCGGAAGGTAATTTTGTACCTCAGGGCAACGCAACACGCGCCCAAGCAGCAAAAGTAATTTATGTGTATTGCCAGATTAAAGACAGCACACCCGTTGCGCAATAAATCAATGTAAGTTATTTAGAACAAGGTGGGTACAAGAAATCTGCGAGATGGTACTAGAAGAGCATCCCTGAACATAAACTGTTTAGGGGTGTTTTTTATGGATCAAAAAACAAAAAAGATAATTACCATAGTTGGGATTGTATTTTTAATTTTATTTACGGTATTTCAAATTTATGAAATTTTGACCATGCTGTTTTTTCAGGAGGCGCAGACCAACAGCAGTAAAAGAGCAGATACCGGCGTTGAAAATATCATTATCAGAAATGGTGACACGGATAAAAAGCAATTGACCATAAGCTGCAATGTAGATTGGGGTGAAGAAATCATACCGGACATGTTACAGGTTTTTCGTGATGAAGCCATTCAAGTCACCTTTTTTGTAAGTGGAAGGTGGGCGGAAAACAATCCCGTTTTACTGAAGGATATGCTTCTGGCAGGCCATGAAATACAAAGTCATGGGTATGGGCATAAGCTATGCAGCCAAATTGGAAAAGCAGAGGTAAAAGAAGAAATCGTAAAGACAGAAGCCGCTATTTTAAAGGCTGTCAATAGAAAAACCACGGTATTTGCACCGCCAGCGGGAGATTTTAATCAGGCAACGGTAGAGGTGTGTAAAGAATTGGGGTATGACATGGCTTTATGGAGTGCTGATACCATAGACTGGAGAGAAGGCTCTACGGCCACGGTGATTGTAGATCGGATTTTAAAGAAACCTCTTCAGGGAGCCATTATTTTAATGCATCCGAAAGAGGAGACACTGAAAGCATTGCCGGTATTGATTGGGGAAATTAAAAGACAGCATATTCAAATCGTGCCCCTCTATAAGTTGACACCAATAAAGAGTGAAAGCTAGTGTGCGATCCAGCGCACTAGCTTTCACTCTTTTAAATTGTTTTTCACGGGGCATGATTCCTTTAAGAAGGAAAAAGTGCGCCCGTTGGATTGCAAAAATCCTTCTTGTTTCAGCAGGCGTAGCTCTCTCATCATGGCACTGCGATCAACACAAAGGTATTCAGACAAGGATAGGAGAGACATTGGAATAAGAAAGGAATCGGAACCAGAAAGACTATGAATATATTTTAGGTAGGTAATCAATTTTTTTCGCGTGGTATGTTGGCTTAAAATATTAATATGCAAAGCAAGGGTTCGCGCTTTTTGGGCGGTCATATGAAATAGATTATTCAGCAGTTGGGAATGATGGGCACATACATTGCTGCAAGGTGTAATAATGTGATGATAGTCGACAAACATGACTTCACAATCAGTGATTGCATGGATGATGTATTCAAAGTTTTCAAGGGGAAGGCAAAAAAGGGAGCCAAATACGTCTTTTTTGTCATATTTTTCAAGTAAACTATACTCGCCATCTAAGTTAAGGCTATATAGATGGGCGGTACCTGAAATAAGGATGCCAAGTTTTTCTATTTTGTCGGAATAGCATAAAATGGTTTCCTTTGCCCGAAATCGCTTAAATTGAGGCTGTAGACAGCCAATCATTTGACGGATGGATTCTTTTGATATGCCATCATCAATAAACACTTTGTCCATAAGGATCTCCTTTAGGCTTGTTTTACAGAATGAAACAAGCATTGTACATAAAAAAGAATAATTTCTTTAAATTATATCGTATTACTGTGGCAAATACCACAGCAAGTTACAAAAAATTAGGTTAGGATGAAGATACCTTATAAAACGATTCTAATAAATAAAGAAAAAAAGAAAAGGAGGCAGGTGTATGTTTTTTAAGACAACAGAGAAGCACGAAGCATTTCGTGGGAGGATCAGAGAATTTGCAGAAGCAGAGGTAAAACCTCTTGCATTTATGTTAGATCAGCAAAATGAATTTCCGAAAGAAGCCATTGGAAAATTAGGAGAAATGGGTTTATTGGGCATTCCGTATCCTAAAAAATATGGCGGTGCAGGTTTAGACATTCTTAGTTATGCAATTGCTGTGGAAGAACTGGCCAGAGTCGATGGAGGAACAGGTGTGATTTTGTCCGCGCATGTCTCTTTGGGCACCTATCCTATTTTTGCATATGGAAATGAAGAACAGAAACAAAAGTATCTGATTCCTTTGGCAAAAGGAGAAAAATTGGGTGCCTTTGGACTTACGGAGCCCAATGCAGGCAGTGATGCCGGTGGTACAGAGACTACAGCGGTTTTGGAAGGCGAGTTTTATATTTTAAATGGTGGCAAAATCTTCATTACCAATGGAGAAGAAGCAGAAACCTATATTGTATTTGCGGTCACTACACCGGATATTGGCACACGGGGTATCAGCGCATTTATTGTAGAAAAGGGTTGGGAAGGATTTACCTTTGGAGATCATTACGATAAAATGGGCATTCGTTCTTCGGCTACTTGCGAGCTTATTTTTAATGATGTGAAGGTACCGAAAGAAAACCTTTTAGGAAAAGAAGGAGAAGGGTTTAAAATTGCAATGGGTACCCTTGATGGAGGGCGTATTGGTATCGCTTCTCAGGCTTTAGGTATTGCACAAGGTGCCTATGAACATGCCTTGGAATATTCTAAAGAACGAATTCAGTTTGGAAAACCCATCTGTCAGCAGCAAATCATTTCCTTTAAGTTAGCAGATATGGCGACGAAGTTGAGAGCGGCAAGGCTTTTAATCTACAGTTCTGCGGAATTAAAAGAAAATCATGAGCCTTACGGTATGGAATCTGCTATGGCAAAACAGTATGCATCTGACGTTTGCTTAGAAATTGTCAATGATGCATTGCAAATTTTTGGTGGAAACGGATACTTAAAGGGGATGGAAGTGGAAAGAGCCTATCGTGATGCAAAGATTTGTACTATTTACGAAGGTACCAATGAAATTCAAAGAGTGGTGATTGCCTCTCATATTATAGGAAAGATGCCGTCAGATACACCTACGGGAAGACAGGCAGGGCGTGGTCCCATTACAGGTGCACGGAAGAAGATGATTTTAAAGGAGGGCACAGCAGCGGAAGAACGGGTGACCGCTTTGGTAGAGGCCTTAAAAAAGGATGGTTATGACTTTACGGTAGGGATTGATATTGACACACCAATTACCCAGGCAGAACGTGTTGTAAGCGCAGGAAAGGGCATTGGTAGCATAGAGAACATGAAGCTTATCAAAGAGTTGGCTGTACAAGCAGGCGCAGCTATTGGTTCTTCTCGTCCTGTAGCGGAAACTTTAAAATACGTGCCCCTTAATCGATATGTGGGCATGTCCGGTCAAAAATTCAAGGGAAATTTATATATTGCCTGTGGTATTTCAGGTGCCGGACAACATTTAAAGGGCATCAAGGAAGCTTCTACTATCGTTGCCATTAACAACAATGCCAATGCCCCCATCTTTAAGAACGCAGATTATGGCATCGTAGGTGATGTGTTGGAAATTCTTCCCATACTTACGGCTATGTTGGACAATGGAGAACCTAAAAAGGAAGCACCGCCTATGAAGAAAATGAAGCGGGCCACACCTAAGAAGACGACACCCACTTGGAAGCATTATGTTTGCAGCGGTTGTGGGTATGAATACGATCCTGCGAATGGTGATGACGAGAGCGATATTATGCCGGGTACCTTGTTTGAATCCTTGCCGGAAGAATGGATTTGTCCTGATTGTGGCGAAGCAAAGGATATGTTTATTGAAGCTTGATAAGATCAGATCATAAAAATTAAATTTAGGTTGTCTGATTTATAAAAAAAGGAGGATGAAACTTATGTATTGTGTCAGAAAAGTTACAGAAGATTTATATTGGGTAGGTGGCAATGACCATCGTCTGGCCCTATTTGAAAACATACACCCCATTCCACGTGGTGTTTCATACAATTCATATCTGTTGATGGATGAAAAAACAGTGCTGTTTGATACGGTAGATTGGTCCATTGGCCGTCAATTTTTGGAAAATATTAAAAAAGTGTTAGATGGCAGGTCTTTAGATTATTTGGTCATCAACCACATGGAGCCGGATCATGGTGCTTCTATCGAAGAAATCCTTTTACGTTACCCGGAAGTGGTGATTATCAGCACAGAGAAATCGTTTATGTTTATGCGCCAGTTTGGTTTTCAAATTGATGATCGCATAGAGCAGGTGATGGAAGGAGATACGAAATCCTTTGGGAAACATGAGGTGACCTTTGTAGCAGCACCTATGGTTCATTGGCCGGAAGCGATGGTGAGTTTTGATATCACGGACGGTGTTTTATTTGCCGCCGATGCCTTTGGGTCTTTTGGTGCTTTGGACGGAAAATTATTTAACGACGAGATGAACTTTGATCGGGACTGGATTGACGATGCCAGAAGGTATTATACCAATATTGTAGGAAAGTATGGACCTCATGTTCAGTTGCTCCTGAAGAAAGCGGGTACCATAGACATTAAAATTGTTTGCCCTCTTCATGGTCCTGTTTGGCGTAATGATCTAGGGTATATTTTAGAGAAGTATGATAAATGGAGCCGTTATGAGCCGGAAGAAAAGGGTGTTATGATTGCTTATGCGTCTATGTACGGAAATACAGAGAGTGCCGCTACCATATTGGCTTCCAAATTGGCAGAAAAGGGAATGACAAATGTGGTCATGTATGATGTTTCTAAAACCCATGTATCTCAGCTTATTTCCGAGACGTTCAGATTGAGTCATGTGGTTTTGGCTTCCGTCACTTATAACTTGGGGATCTATCCATTGATGCACAACTACTTGATGGATATGAAGGCGTTGAATTTGCAAAACCGTACGTTTGCCATTATTGAAAATGGATCTTGGGCGTGTAAGTCCGGCACTTTGATGCAGGCATTCTTGGAAAATATGAAAAACATGAAGGTTTTGGATGAAAAGGTGACATTGCTGTCTGCTATGAATGAAGGAAATGAACAAGAAATGGACACCTTGGCAGATAAATTAATTCAATCTATGAAATAAACCAAAGTTTCATTGAAAAACCATCCGCGCGGGAAGGCATGGATGGTTTTTTGTCTAATTCTTCATTGGAAGAAACCACAAAAGTGGCATGATTGCAGATTAAAAAAAGCAATGTGAATGCTTGGATCGTTTGTTTCATAATATTTACCATATCTTTGATTAAATCAAAGATATTTATGGTATAATAACCACCTAAAGGCAGTTATTATACGTTTGGAGTGGCGTGC
>JAVVUJ010000076.1:0-9544 GCA_036653195.1 Anaerovorax sp.
GCCTAAGGCTTACGCATATGGAAAAATGGCGGTTGTCCTCCCCTAAAGCGTTGTCCGGTGGGCAAAGACAGTTGGGTGCCATCGCTTCTGTTTTAACCTTAAATCCGCCCGTGCTTATTTTCGATGAAGCCATGGCGCAGTTGGATGAAGCAGGAAAAATCAGACTGAAACAGACCCTTCTTTCTTTAAAAGGAGAAGGTAAGGGCATTGTTTTGGTGGAACACGATATAGAAAATTTAGACATTGCAGATCGAATCATCACTTTTAAAAACGGAAAACTTTGTGCAACAGAAGGCGCAGGTTTGTCCGTTTCAGAAGAAATGGAACTTTAAATGAAGGAAGAAGCATATATAACTGCAAACCAAGTTACGTACACGTATGGAAAGGGCAAGCATAAGAAAGGCGCACCGCCTTTTTCTTTGGGACCTGTTAATTTGGAGCTGTATCAACAAGAAATAACCTTTGTGGTGGGCGCAAATGGTAGTGGGAAAAGCACCCTGGGCAAACTTCTGACCGGCATTTATCCACCCCAAAGGGGTCAGGTTTTTATAGATGGCGTCAATGGGAAGAACCTTTCTTTGGGGCAAATGGGGAAAAAAATCGGCTATCTTTGGCAAAAACCGGAGATGCAGCTCTTTGCGTCGACACCACTGGAAGAATTGGCCTTTATAGAAGAATTAGAAGGAAAACCAAAAGAAACATGTGTAGAAACGGCTTTGGGTTGGCTTTCTCTCTTTGAAATTGTGCATTTAAAAGACGCCCATACCCACACGTTAAGCCGTGGAGAAAAGCAACGACTGGCTTTGGCGGCAGTCATGAGTCGAGGTGCCAAGTTTTTAATTTTAGACGAACCTACCAAAGGATTGGATGGGGTGCGAAAAGCAGCCTTTGAGAACCTTCTTTTGAAAATTCACAGGCAGGAAGGAACCGGAATGATGATGATCAGTCATGATAAAAGTTTTACAGACAAATTGGCGGAACGGGTGATTGTCTTAGAAGGTGGAGGAATTGCCCATGATTTACGATCCTAGAACGGGACTTGTTGTGGTTTTTGCAGTAACCTCCATGGCATTGTTTTGCAATAGCATTGGTTACTTAGCGCCTGTTTTGCTGGTTACTTTACTGATTTCTTTTCTTTTAAACAGGAACAGTCTTTTGGGCATGGTGAAAAGAAGCCGAGGGATGTTGGGCTTTTTTGTGGTCATTGCCTTGATGCAAAGCCTATTTCAGCCTACGGGCAAAGTCTTGCTTTCCCTATGGGGGTGGAATCTTGTGACGACAGGGGGGCTTTTGGATGGCGTCTTGTTCTTGTTGCGGATTCTGATTATTATGGTCTCTGCTTCAATTTTGGCGGCATTCGGTGCAAGAAAGACCATTCAAGGGTTTATAGAGTGGAAAATTCCCTACGAATTGGCATTTATGACTTCTATAGCCATTCACTTTATCCCCGTCTTTTCAGAGGAAATGCAGAATTCTTTGATTTCCATCCAACTTCGGGGAATTGATTTGAAAAAGATTTCCGTGAAAAACAGGATCAAAGTATATACCTATTTATTTATGCCGGTGGTGACATCTATGATTGTGCGAGCCAAAGAAATGGCTTTGGCCATGGAAATGCGAGGGTTTCGCATGTTTCCCAAAAGGACAAGCTATTTGCGCCTAAAATTGAAACCCATTGATCAAATAACCATGGGTGTGGTGGTGGTCATAACCATGGCTGTTATTGGAAGCTATTTTTTAATATGAAGAAAAGGGCAGTGCCTCTGTTCCGTGGAATGTGTGGGTTTATTGCTGTTTGGAAAGATCCCTGTGTCAATGAATCAACGGGTTTAAAATGATTAAAAAGGAAGGGCGAAAGAAGATGAAAGTATTTGAATTGCATGGGGTGTCCGGTTCGGGGAAAACGACCTCAGCAGAACAGATTATCAAAGAACTTGTAAAGCGAGGCTATTCTGTGGGAACTATAAAAAACATTCATTTTGATGGGTTTGCCATGGATCGGGAAGGCACCAATACTTATCGCCATGCCATGGCAGGGGCCCAACTGGTTTCTGCAAGGGGAAATGAAGAAACGGATATTTTATTTAAAAGGCAGTTAGGCATGGCGGAACTTTTAACCTATTACACACAGGATTTTGTCATTTCGGAGGGGCATAGTGAATTGCCTTTGCCTAAAATTATTGCGGCTCACCAGATTCCTGAGATTGAGGAGAGACTGACGCCCCTTACCTTTGCGGTAACCGGAAAATTGTCGGAAACCCTGAAAGAATACAAGGGATTGCCGGTGATTAATGCCGTAAAAGAGGTGGAAAGATTAGTGGATTTAATAGAAAATCAGGTGGTAGATTATGACAAAACAATTGAAAAGTAAAAAAAATCAAGTGCTTTTAACGGATATAGGACTTGGAAACCACCATCATGCGCAGTATGTAGTGAAAAACTTTGCAACGGTGGAGGCCTTTGAACGAGAAGTATCTATTTATAAAGAGTTGCAAGGCAGCGCACTTTTGATCCCTCATATAGTAGCGAAAGAAGGGGATGCTCAATTGGTTCTCACCTATATAGAAGGGCAGACGGCTTTGGAAAAATTGGAAGCTTTAGACACCATGGATCCAAAAAGTGGCCTATGGCAGAGGGAGAGTGCCTTTTTTATAGAAAATTTATGTGGGTGGATTGCACAGTTTTATAAAATCATGTATGATAGAAAAAAGGTTCAATGGATTTTAGGGGATATTCATCTTCGAAATTTTATCTTTGAAAAAGACGGGGGAACTGTGTACGGCATCGACTTTGAGGAATGTACCATGGGACAATGGGAAAGTGATATGGCACGGCTTTCTGTGTTTATCTTAACCTACGACCCCGCTTATACGGAAAACAAGGTGAAACTTTGCCGCCTCTTCATGAAAAAAATGGGGGCACTTCTGGATCCTGTTTCCCCTTTGGATCAAAAATTCCTCAAAGAGGAACTCTATAGAGAACTGGAGGACTTGGGGAAAAGGCGTGGCGTTGAAGTTGAAAAAAATGTGTTAAAGGAAATGGTAGAAGATGTATAGACGATATAAAAAAATATTCATAATTGGTTTGCTTGTTTTTTTCACAGCCGGTCTGTTCCTTGTAGGATGCAGTACGCCCAAAGAAGAGGTTGCCAAGAGCCAACCCCTTTCAAAAAGCAATTTTCAGTTGGACACAGTTGTGACCATTTCTTTATATAATTGGACGGACGAAGGAACTTTTGACAGAGCATTTGACGAAATAAGGCGGCTGGAAAATTTGTTGAGTGTGGACAAAGAAGGCAGTGACTTGGATAAAATTTGGAAGAATGGGGGAAAGGCGTGGACGGCTGTTTCACCGGAAACTTTAGAAGTCATCAAGAGCAGCCTTGCTTATTCGGAACTTTCTCAGGGGTATTTTGATATTTCCACAGGCCCTTTGATTTCCCTTTGGAATATTCAAGACGGGCAAGGACATTATCCAAGTAACGAAAAATTGGCGGTAGCCAAAGCTCAAACGGGATACCAACGGATTTTAATCAATGATGATGGAGAGGTGATGCTTCAAGATCCGGGCATGAAAGCCAATCTTGGAGCCATCGCAAAAGGGTATATTGCAGATAAAGTGAAAGAACTTTTGGTAGGCGAAGGCGTAAAAAGTGGCATTATTAATTTAGGGGGAAATGTATTGGTCATAGGTGAAAATCCCAATGGTGAACCTTTCCATATTGGCATACAGGATCCCCATAAAAAAACAGGGGAAGTGTTGGGATCTATTGATGCAAGAAATATCAGTCTGGTTTCCTCGGGCATTAATGAGCGATATTTTGAATACGAAGGCAAGAGATACCACCATATTTTAGATCCCTTTACAGGATTTCCATCGGAGAAGGGCATTGCCGGCGTCACCATCCTTTCGGAAAAATCTATGGATGGGGATGCCCTTTCCACCACCGTGTTTTTGTTGGGAATAGAAAAGGGAATGGCATTGATCGAAAGCCTGCCTAATAAAGAAGCCATCATAGTGGACAATGAGGGAAAACTGCATTGCACAAAGGGCGCAGAGGAGTTGCTGAATCTATGATCAAAAAAGCCGATATTGTATTGGGTATTGTACTGATCTTGTGCGGATGCATTGCATCCGTTTTTATCTATTTTTCCGGAGAAACGGGTGGAAAAGGTGCTGTTGCGGAAATTTCGGTAGATGGGAAAAGTTATGGTGTTTATGATTTGGATCAGGATGAGTTTATAAACATTCACACGCCGGGACACACCAACCAACTGCAGATTCAGAAGGGTGAAATATTCATGGTGTCTGCAAATTGCAAAGACAAATATTGTGTGAGACATAAGCCAATCCGCAAATCCAATGAGACCATTATCTGTCTTCCAAACCGAGTGGTTGTTACCATACAATCAGATGAAAAGGGGGAGCTGGATGCAATCACAAACTAGAAAGATGGCAGAAAGTGCTGTCCTCATAGGGTTGGCCATAATATTTTCTTATATTGAAATTTTGATTCCTTTTAACTTTGGCATTCCCGGTATGAAATTGGGATTGCCAAATCTTGTGGTGATCATCACCTTATATTGGTTGGGCGGCGCCTACGCTTTGACCATTAATTGTGTGCGAATTCTTTTGGTTTCCTTCCTTTTCGGAAATTTTTCCATGGCATTATACAGCCTGGCCGGTGCTTTGTTAAGCTTTGGGGTCATGTATCTTTTAAAGTCCACAAAGGCATTCAGTGTCATAGGTGTCAGTATGGCAGGGGGCGCATTTCATAATGTGGGTCAATTGGCGGTGGCCGCCTTGGTGGTTGAAAATGCAAAGATGTTGTTCTTATTGCCCCTGTTGCTGATTGTGGGTATGGTTACCGGAATTTTGATGGGCATTATTGCTTCAAAATTGTTGAATCACAAGGGTTGGCTCATGAGAAATTAGAGAGATTTACGCCGTAAGGTTGACTAATCTTAGGCAAACCCATATAATTAAATAGGTAAGAAATGAAATTGATTAATAAGACGGAGCAATTTATTTGCTCCGTTAGTCCATATGGAGGGAAAGTATGAGAATTTTTACAATTGTTACAGGAATTATACTGGCGCTCACAGGGGTGTGGTGCTTTGCAAATCCGGGGACTACATTTTTAGCCATGGCATTTATATTGGGGATTGTGATGATTTTTTCCGGCGGAAGTGAAATTTTCACCTACGTGTTTATGAAAAAGAAACGGAGTACCCCCAGTTGGATTATTGGAGAAGCCATCATTTCCATTCTTTTAGGTATCATTGTATTATCCAATCAACTGGCTACAGATGTTATGGTTCCTGTATTTTTTGGATTGTGGATTATGTTTTCGGGCGTTATGCGTATCACCGGTGCCGTTGCGCTGAAAGGGCAAGTGCATAATAAAGGGTGGCTATGGACTTTAATTTTAGGAATGGTGGGTACGGTAGTGGGTGTTTATTGCTCCTATAACCCTATAGCAGCTAATTTTGCAATCGTCCTTCTTGTTGGGGTCACCTTTATGTTGCAAGGCATCAATATTTGTTCTATGGGCATACAAATGCCCCATAAGATCCATAAGGGGCATAAAGAAAAAGTTGAAAAGGCGGCGGAGTAATGCAGTTTAAAATTATAACCAAAAGTGTTGGAAAGGAAAATAGAAAATAAATGACAGATATCTTACCGGAAAAAGAAACGATAGCCTCAAAGGTTGCATCCATCGTGGTTTTAACGCTGATGATTATTACCATTTGGTTTATGAAGGATATTGCCCTGCTCACATTTATCATCACATTTGTGTTTTATAACTTAATTTGTTGCATACAAAAACTCAACATGAAAACCATGAAGGTTAAAATCCCAAATGGATTTATTTTGACCATTTTATATATGGTATTCATCATGGTGTTGGTGTTGATTGTCACGGTGGTTTATCCAAAGCTAACCAGCCAAATTATGGAACTCTTTGAGATGTTGAAGAATTTTGATCTCAATGCTTTTCGCAATGCCCTGGATCCCAGATTTGCAGTAGTACTTGAGAATGTAGATTACAACAAATATATAGGGGAGGCCAGTGTGATTCTTGCCAATGGTGCAACAAAGATCGGTGGGTTTGGCGTCAATCTTTTTCTTTCTCTGCTTCTTAGCTTTTTTCTGTTGCTGGAAAAAAATAAAATTCAACGGTTTGGCAAAAAAATGGAACACAGTAAGATCGCATATACATATAGTCAATTAATATTGTTTGGAAAAAATTTCACCCATACCTTTGGAAAAGTGATGAAAGTACAGGTGACCATTGCCTTCATCAATTGCATTATTTCCATGATTATTTTGACCATCTTGGGATTCCCGCAAATCACCAATCTTGGCATTATGATTTTCTTTTTAGGGCTGATTCCCGTGGCAGGTGTGATTATTTCTTTAGTGCCCTTGTCCATTATTGCGTTTAGTACGGGAGGAATCAATCAAGTAATTGCGGTACTTATTATGGTGGCTTTAATTCATACCATTGAGGCCTATATTTTAAATCCAAAGCTTATGTCGTCAAGGACAGAGTTACCGGTTTGTTTTGTATTTATTATATTGTTAGTAGGAGAGCATTATCTGGGCGTATGGGGACTTTTAATCGGTGTTCCTGTCTTTATTTTCATGATGAATGCCTTGGATGTGGACTTTGAGGAAAAAAATGAAAAGGATGGAAAAAAATGATAAAGCAGTATATTGCTGACTTAAAAAAAGAATTTGCAGGATATAATGGGCAGCGGCTGGGGAAGGATGCCATGGCAGGGCTGACGGTTACCGCAGTGGCGTTGCCTTTGGCGTTGGCCTTTGGCGTAGGATCGGGAGCCAGTGCAGCATCCGGATTGATTACGGCCATTATTGCAGGACTGGTGATAGGGGCCTTTTCCGGTGCCTCTTTTCAAATTTCAGGGCCTACGGGTGCTATGACGGCCATTTTGATTATGTTGGTACATAAATATGGCTTAAACGGCATTTTCATAGCCGGATTTATGGCAGGGATTATTCTGGTCATTGCGGGTATTTTTCGGTTGGGCAGGATTATATCTTTCATTCCTTCCTCTGTGATTACAGGCTTTACCTCCGGTATTGCCATCATTATCGCCTTGGGACAGTTGGATAACTTTTTTGGGGTAACCTCTACAGGGCAATTGGCCATTACGAAATTTTTCTCCTATTTTCAAGGTGGATTTTCGCCGGATATTCCAACCATGATGTTTGGAATTTTGGTCATTGGGGTCATGATTGTTTGGCCTGCAAAATGGAATGCCAAGGTGCCATCTTCATTGGTAAGTTTGGTCTTGGTATTGATTATTAACACTTTTATGAAATTTGATGTGGCAGTGGTGGGCAATATTCCCAGAACGCTTTTCTTGTCAGAACGTTTGTCTTTAACAGCCATTCCTTTGAGCCAATACTGGGATTTTGTTGTACCAGCCTTAAGCATTGCTGCTTTGGCCATGATTGAAAGCCTTTTGTGCGGTGCTTCCGCAGGAAAATTGAAGCATGAAAAGATGAATGGGGACAGAGAATTGGTAGCCCAAGGTATAGGAAATATGATCATCCCTTTCTTTGGAGGAATTCCGGCAACAGCGGCTATTGCCAGAACCAGTGTCGCTATTAAATCAGGGTGTGAAACGAGAGTAACAGGCATCATTCATGCTGTTGGATTGCTGTTGTCTATGTTTTTGCTTTCACCCATTATGTCCAACATCCCCCTTTCGGCTTTAGCCGGCGTGTTGCTTGTTACGTCATGGAGAATGAACGATTGGGACAATATCCATTATATTTTTGGTCATAAATTTAAGTCGGGTATTGCAAAGCTTTTTATTACCATGGCAGCAACTGTGGTTTTGGATTTAACCCAAGCGATTATTATAGGCGTGGCTTTTTCCGCATTTCTTATTGTGGTCAGACTTACAGACATTGATATTACCATCAGTGAGGTTGAAAATGAACGGTTACAAGAAATCGGTATCCATATTCCTACGGTACCAAAACACATTCGAGTAGCCTATTTAACAGGTACTATTTTCTTTGCGGTTGTGGAAAAATTAAACGATCAATTGTTAGAATTGGAAAATACATCGGTGCTGATTTTATCCATGAGAGGTGTACCGGTCATCGACGTTTCGGGCGTACAAGCCTTGACAGAACTGGTTGCACATCTTCAGGAAAACGAAACAAGAGTCATGTTGACCAGCGTGCAGCCTAAAGTGATGACGATTTTGGAACGAGGGGGGCTTATTGACATGGTGGGAGAAGCGTATGTATTCGACAGTGCGGAATTTGCCATCGTGTGTGCAAATGAAGAGCATATTCTCAGGGAAAAGGTGAAGTCCTAGTAGAATGACAAGGAAAGAATTCAGGAGAATTGCCCCCTTGTCATTGAGATTGTGAACTAATTTCCGGTACGTAAGGTTAAAAAGGTTATTTCCGGGGGCGATAAGAATCGAAGGGGCATTTGCGTGGTGCCAAGACCCGGTGTTACATAAAGTTGGGTATTTCTATGATTTTCAAAATCAAAAATACCCTTCACGTATTTTTTGCCTCCAGGCGGCAAAATGTAATCATCAAAAGGTGGCAGATTCACTTGTCTGCCATGGGTGTGCCCTGAAAGCATGAGGTCAATATTGGCATCTAAAACCTCATCGAGAACATCCGGTGCATGGGAAATGGCAATGTTAAAGTAGTCCGTTCTAGCCCAGCTGACGATATCAGTGCTACCATATCCGATGAGCATATCATCAATGCCGATAATGGAAATACCCAGTTCATCTAAGGCGAAGTATTGATTTTTCAGTACGGTAAACCCACCGTTTTCCATAATGGCACTGTACTCTCTTTCTGCACCTCCCCCATAATCATGGTTGCCAAACACGGCAAATTTTCCATATTTGGATTGGATTCTATTTAATGAAGCGGAAATATCTGCTACATTGCCTTCATAGTCATCGAATTTATCAATTAAGTCACCTGCAAAGATGACCAGATCGGGATGGTTGCTGTTGATGGATTCGATGACTTTTTCAAAGTCGGAAACTGTATAAAACGCCCCAAAGTGGGTATCGGCAAAAAGGGCGATTTTAAGACCGTCGCTGTTTTCTGACACCCTGGGGGAAAGGATAGAGACCGGGTGATCTTTTAACATCCTTGGCTCTAAAAATCGGGCATAGGTGAACAATAGAACGACCAGTAGAATCAATATAATCAAAAGGCGGAAGAAGCCTTTTATAAATTTAAACAATTTTAACCTCCAAGCATATAATTAAGATTTATATTTTACCCACAGAATCCCTACAAAGGGATTCTGTAGATTCTAGTATACAGGATATGATGGGAATTTTAAAGGTAAAATTTTGTGAAGACAGGGGGACGGTTCTTTTGTCCTGCCACCAAACCTATTGCGCATTTTAAGAATGTTATTCAACAACAGAAAGACAGGGGGACGGTTCTTTTGTCTTGCCACCGAACCTATTGCGCATTTTAAGAATGTTATTCAACAACAGAAAGACAGGGGGACGGT
>JAVVUJ010000077.1:0-8986 GCA_036653195.1 Anaerovorax sp.
TTTAAGAAGATCCAGTTCAGCCTTTTGCTTTTTCATCTGCAAATTGAGGGCAATGGCCTCTTCCCGCTCTTCACGGGCTGCCACTTTATCCTTTTCAATGGTACTGATTACTTGTTCGAACTGTAAATCACCTTCTCCCAATACTGCCCTGGCGTGCCCTATGATTTCCCCGGGCAAGCCCAGTTTCTGAGAAATCTCAAAGGCATTGGATTTTCCCGGCGTACCAATGGTTAGCCTATAGGTGGGACTCAATGTCTCTACATTAAATTCCATGGAAGCGTTTTCAACACCGTAGGTGGCAATGGCATATTTCTTTAGTTCTGTATAATGTGTCGTTGCAATGGTTTTGCAACCTTTTCTATAGAAGTCCTCTAAGATTGCCATGGCCAACGCAGCACCTTCTGTAGGATCCGTTCCCGCACCCAATTCATCCAGCAAGACCAAGGTGTTTTCATCCGCATTTTTTACAATGTCTACAATGTTATTCATATGAGAGGAAAAAGTAGATAAACTTTGTTCTATACTTTGTTCATCCCCAATGTCCGCATAAATCTTATGAAAAATAGGCATCTCCGTTCCGTCACTAACGGGAATATGTAACCCCGATTGCACCATCATAACAAATAGCCCTACTGTTTTTAAGGTGACAGTCTTTCCCCCCGTATTGGGTCCCGTTATAACCAAAGTGTTATAGGTGTCACCCATTGCAATATTCATAGGCACCACTTTTTCTTTGGGAATCAACGGATGCCTGCCCTGTCGAATCTTAATAATGCCCCCATCATTGATTACCGGAGGGCTGCCTTGCTGTTTAACGGAAAGTTTTCCCTTTGCAAATATAAAATCCAGTTTGATCAACAGTTCTTGGTTGTTGAGCAACTCCAAATGCACATGTGCTACCTTTGCGGAAAGTTCTGCTAAAATTCTTTCCATCTCTATTTTTTCTTCAAGCTCCAATTGTCGCAATTCATTGTTTAAATTGACAATGGCCTGTGGTTCAATAAATAGGGTGGCACCTGTAGACGACTGATCGTGAACAATGCCGGGAAACTTGCCGCGGTGTTCCAGTTTGACGGGAATCACATATCTCCCCTGCCTCATAGTCACAATGGCATCCTGTAACAAGGTTCGATTGTTTGAAGCGTTTAAGATTTGATTCATCTTTACCCGAATGGTCTCATTCTGCCGAATAATGGTTCGGCGAATATCCTTTAGCTTAGAACTGGCGTTGTCGGCCATTTCATCTTCTGAGATGATACACCGCTCAATGTCTTCTTCCAGTTTTTTCTGAACGCTCAACACCTCTGCAATCTCTCTGATGATTTTCAAATCAGGCAAATCCGTCTTCAAAAATCCCACTGCATTCCCCGCCACCTGTACGTTATAGAGAATTTCCAGCAATTGCTTCATGGTCAACGTGCCACCCTTATAAGCCAAATGCAGGCTGTTTTTAATGTTATAAAAATCACCTAAAGGCAGTGCTCCTTTACGCATAATAACGGAAACTGCTTCTGTAGTTTCCGCTAGCATCTCTTCTATTTGGTACAACTGAACAGAAGGCTTCAGTCGGCCAATGACACTTTTTGTCATCTGTGATGCCGCCTCGTTACCCAGCAATCGAATGATTTTATTGTATTCCAATACGCGATACGCTTTGTCGTTCATAATTTCCCTTCTAGTGGATACCGTACACTAATCTAACAGTTTTTTATATCGATCAATTTCGCCTTTTAATTGGATGTTTTCCATTTGAATATCAAAAAAGCTACTTTCAATATCCTTATATTTCAACTCTAATTCTTTCATATCCGAAGAGCTCACTTCGTTGCTATGGGCTGTCGTCACCATAACCGAAAGTTTCTCCTCTAATTCTTTGTACGACCGCTTTAGTTCTTCAAACTCCAAAACCTTTTCATTATACAGCACTTGCATTTCCTCTTTTTGATCCATAACCTGTTGGGTATCTTCTTTGTATTGAAGAAAACTTTTTTTGGCTTCATCCCACAACTGTATATAATGATTGGTGTCTTTTTCCAATTGTTCATTTTGCTTTCGAATGTCAGATGTGTTCTGCATAATTGAAAAATATTCATCTGCTATATTTACCGCAGAAAGTACCGCCAATGCAGAAACAGGGCCGGAGGGAATGGACTTTGCAATTTCGTGCATTTTACTATCCACATGATCTGCCACTCTGATGATATGCTCTCTGGATTTCTCTCCGGCTATGGTGTATTCTTGTCCGTAAATTTTAACGCTCACTCGATTATTTTCCATTTTTTCCCACCTTTCCTTCTTTGTCTGTTACATTTCACGCAATTTTGCATTCAGTTCTTTTTCTAATTTTGCTAAAACTTTTCCGTGAACCTTTGTCACTTCTTCCTCTGTCAAGGTTCGATCATGTCCCCTGTAGACCAAAGAAAATGCCACGCTCTTCATTCCTTCATCAATGTGCTGTCCTCTATATACATCAAACAGGTTTACACTTTCCAAAAGAGCGCCCCCCTCTTCTTTGATCACACCTTCAAGCTGTGCCACCGTCACATCTTCAAGAACCGTCAACGCAATATCTCTGCTCATAGCCGGATATTTGGGTAAAGGTTTATAGAGTCTTTCAATATTGGCTTTTCGCATAATGTTGCCGAAATTCAGCTCAGCACAGTAGCATCGAAGATTTATCCCATATTTTTGCGAAACATCCGGATGCACTTCACCCATAATACCCAGTTCCAAATCTTCCCTTGAAATTCTGGCACACCTTCCCGGATGATACACACCATATTCGCTTTCCTGCGTATAAACCACATCATAAATACCCAGAACTTCCAATAAATTTTGAATCATACCTTTTAGTGTGTAAAAACTTTCCTTTGCACCGTAAGCCCCCAATACCAAAGAGTCCATTTCATCAGGTGTCGCTTTATTTTCATCGAAAAAGTCTTTTACAAAAGTATTTCCAATTTCAAAAGCCTTCACTTCCTGTAAATTTCTGGAGAAGTTTCTACCCAAGACTTCCATCATATTGGGTGTCAGGATGGTCCTCATGACGCTGTTTTCCTCTCCCAACGGATTGATCAATTTCACAAAATTATTTTCCCAAGCATCCCCATCGATGCCTACCTTCTCCACACCTTTTGGGCTGACAAAGGAATACGTTTGAATTTCATTGGCACCCATGCCTACCAGTGCATTTCTCGCAAGATCTTTTAACTGTCTTTCCCTTGACTTCCTGGCTTCGCTGTTTCCCTTTGGCAAAGTCACTGGTAACTTGTCATAGCCATACATTCTTGCAATTTCTTCCACGAAATCAATCTCTTCCAACAAATCCAAACGTACCGTTGGCGGTGTCACCGCTAAAGAATTGGTAATGCCAAAATGGTTTACTTTCATTTCCAAACGTTCAAAGAATTCTTTCATTTCACTTGTGGTCAATTCAATGCCAAGGATATCATTGACTCGTTCCACTCTCACATTCACCGTGTTTTTTTCCGCTTTTGTAGGATATTCGTCTACATCGCCTCTGGTCACCACACCGGCGCCAAGAAGCTCTATCAGTCTGCACACTCTATCTGCCGCTGTCTCACACAGATTGGGGTCAATGCCTTTTTCAAACCTGGAAGAGGCTTCCGTTCTCAGGCCTAATTTTTTAGAAGTGGCTCTAATGCTGTCCGCCTGAAAATTAGCGGATTCAATTAAAATCGTCTTTGTATCTTCTTCAATTTCAGAGTTTAAGCCACCCATAACGCCTGCAAGTGCAATGGCTTTTTCTGCGTCCCTGATCAAAAGCATATCTTCTGTAAGCGCTCTCTGAACACCATCAAGTGTTACAAAGGTTTCCCCTTCTTCTGCCGTATCCACAATAATTTTTGCGTCTTTTACATTTCTGATGTCAAAGGCATGAATGGGCTGTCCATATTCCAACATGACGTAATTGGTAATATCCACAATGTTGTTAATGGGCCTCATTCCGGCAAAGATCAAACATTTTTGCATCCACCAAGGTGATTGCTTTATTTTCACATCGGTTACAACTCTTGCCGTATATCTTCTGCAAAGATCAGGCTTTTTCAGCTCCACCTGAATATAGTCTTTTGCTTTTCCTTCTTCTGTTTTACACTCGTCTTCAGGATATTTTAATTTCCCCTCAAAAGTAGCTGCCGCTTCTCTTGCCATACCGATCATAGACAGGCAATCCGGCCTGTTGGGTGTGATTTCAAAATCAACCACCTGCACCTTTAGCCCCAGTGCCTCCACTATATTTTTCCCCAAAGGATACGCCTGATCCAAGATCCAAATGCCATCCTTTTGCGCCACAGGAATCACCTTGTCGTCAAATCCCAATTCTGCGCCGGAACACAACATACCGTTAGATTCGATACCTCTTAACTTTCCTTTTTTAATACTGATCCCTCCGGGAAGTTTGCTTCCATGAAGGGCTACAGGAATAAAAGCATTGACAAAAATATTGGTTGCACCTGTTACAATTTGAATGACGTCGGTATCGTCCACACCCACTTGTACTTGTGTCACAACCAACTTATCTGCATCCGGATGTTTTTCAATGGAAAGAATCTTTCCCACAACCACCTTTTCAATGGATTCTCCAAAATGTTGGACAGTTTCAATATTGGAACCGGACATAATCATTCTTTCGCAAAATTCTTCCACGCCCATATCTACTCTGGTATAATTATTTAACCACTCTATTGGTACTAACATCGTTTCACGTCCCTCCTACTTAAACTGTTGAATAAATCTCATATCATTTTCGTAAAACAGTCTAATATCGTCAACTTCATATTTCAACATGGCAATTCTCTCAACACCCATGCCAAAAGCAAATCCCGTATATTTTTCTGTATCGATATGTCCCACTTTCAGCACATTTGGATGCACCATTCCACACCCTAAAATTTCAATCCAACCACTGCCCTTACAAACTTTACATCCGGTGCCGCCGCACTTAAAGCAAGAAACATCCATCTCTGCGCTTGGCTCTGTAAAGGGAAAATGATGGGGTCTGAATTTGGTCTTTGTCTTTGATCCAAATAATTGCTTGGCAAAAGAATCCAACGTTCCCTTTAGATCTGCCATGGTCACCCCTTCATCCACCAACAATCCCTCTACCTGATGAAACATGGGCGAGTGGGTAGCATCGGGTGTATCACACCGAAAACATCGACCCGGCGAAATAATTTTAATAGGCGGTTTTTCCTTCATCAAAGTACGCACCTGAACAGGGGAAGTCTGCGTTCTCAATACCACATCCTCTGTAATATAAAAGGTATCACTTAACCCTCTGGACGGATGACTGGGCGGTGCATTTAACGCATCAAAGTTATTAAATACAGTCTCTACTTCAGGTCCCTCTGCAATGCTGTAACCCATACTCATAAAGACTCTTGAAATTTCATCAATGGTAATGGTAAGAGGGTGTTTTACACCCAACGGTACTTTCACACCCGGCTCTGTCACATCAATCTTTTCCATCTTAAACTTGGCCGCTTTGTGTGCCTCTTTTACCATTTTAAATTTTTCATCCAAGAGTGCTTCAATATTGCTTCTGGCCGCATTGGCCTCTTTTCCGAATTCCTTTCTCGCTTCCGCTTCCATCGTACCCATTGAGCGAAGCAACTCAGTCAACGGACTTTTCTTTCCCAAAAACCGAACACGCAAGTCTTCTGTCTCTGCGATTGAATTTACTTTTTCCAGTTGGTCCTTGGCCTCCTGCAAAATTTCTAAAAGGGTTTTGTTCTGCATAACTTGTCTCCATTTCTTAAGAATTTCCCCAGGCCTTATCTCCTTACAGATTCATACATGAGAATCCCTGCTGCAACTGCAGCATTTAATGATTCGATGGTTCCTATCATGGGAATTTTAACTTTTTTATCACAATATTTAATGAATTCGGTGCTTGCACCGTTTCCTTCATTTCCGATTATAATGGCCGTGTTTTCCTTCATATCACATTCAAAATACGGCACTGCGCCCTCAAGTGCGGCGCATACACTGACTTTTCCATTTTCCCGCAGCAATCTCAGACAAGATTCCGGCGTATCCACTTGTAAGATGGGCAAACGAAACAGAGAACCGGTGGCTGCCCTGACTACTTTGGCACCATAGACATCAGTGGTTCCCTTCATCACAATGGCACCTGAAAAGCCTGCGCCGTCAGCCGTCCTCAATATGGTTCCTAAATTTCCCGGATCTTGGATTCGATCCAATACGATTAGGTTTCCACCCTTTCCCCATCTCCGTTGAAAAAAATCCGACTGCTCTTCTTTTTGTTTTTCAACCACACCTATAACACCTTGTGTCGTCTCTGTGTCTGCCAACTTTTCAAAGAGCTTGTCTTCTACGGCATAGATCTCTACCTGTTTTTTTTCCAATTCCTCAAGGATACGCTTCATTTCCGTTCTTCCTTCTTGGCTGGGCAAACTGCGTTTAAAAAATACCCTCTTTAGATTTGCCTCATTGACCAAGGCTTCCCTGAGTAAGTTGGGACCTTCAATAACATATTCATTGAACAGATCCCGATATTTTTTACGATTCAACTTTGCTACATTTTTATACCATTTATTTTCTGATGAAGTGATTTGATTCATATGAAATGATCTCCTTGAGACGCCATGCTCACAGACTTTTTCTCTCTGTAATGGGTATTCCCTATATGATTAGAAAAAAGCCGGTCAAATATTGCCGGCTCTTCTTTTTGTACCTTCTTGCTTAAAAACCCTTTTTATCTTTATTTAGAAAAGATGGGATATCAAAGGCACCGGTTAATTTTTCTTTAAATATATCGTCCGATGTCTGCTGTCCACCAAAGGCATCTTTATCTGCCGACGATTTCTCCGTCTCTTCACCTGTGGCATTTCCCTCCGGCTTCGGTGTTAGTAAGTCACTGTTTTTTTCCTCAAACCCTGTAGCAATGACAGTAATAATAATCTCATCTTTCAATTCTTCTCTTACAGACGCACCGAAGATTACAATGGCTTCCTTGTCTGCCGCTTTTTCAATTTGATCTGCCGCTTCGTTGACTTCCAGCATTCCTAAGTCATATCCACCCATAATGTTCAGTAAGATTGCCTTTGCTCCATTGATGGAAGTTTCTAAAAGCGGACTTTCTATGGCCGCTTTTACCGCATCTGCCACTCTTGAATCTCCGGTTCCTTTACCCACACCCATATGTGCAATACCACGATCACTCATAACCGTCTTCACATCGGCAAAGTCTAAGTTGATCAACCCTGCTTCCGCAATCAAATCGGAAATTCCCTGTACACCTTGTTTCAATACTTCATCGGCCATTCCGAAGGCATTGATCATGGATGTATTTTTTTCAGCAACCTGCAGTAATCGATCATTGGGCACAACCACTAAGGAATCCACATATTTTTTTAAAAATTTAATGCCCAGCTCGGCATGTTCTCTTCTTTTTTTCCCTTCAAATGTAAAGGGTTTTGTCACAACGCCTACAGTCAGAATCCCTAAGTCCTTTGCTGCTTTCGCAATGATAGGTGCTGCGCCGGTACCGGTTCCGCCGCCCATTCCTGCCGTAACAAATACCATGTCGGAACCTTGAATAAACTTGACCATATCTTCTAAGTTTTCTTCTGCCGATTTTTGGCCGATTTCAGGATTTCCCCCTGCACCAAGACCTCTTGTTAATTTTTCGCCGATTTGAAATTTCGTTTCGGCCCTAGACGCAGACAACGCCTGTTTGTCCGTATTGACGGCCATAAAACTAATTCCCTTTAAACCTGCATCTATCATTCGATTTACAGCATTACAGCCTCCACCGCCAATTCCAATAACCTTAATTTGAGCCGCATTCTCTTCACTCATTTCAAATTGAAGCATATTCCAGTAACCTCCTGTCACTTGATCTACATATTATAACAAATATGACATCATTACCTTGAACGCAATATGGTACGATATAATATCTGCTAGTTAGTAGATATTATATCATACCACAAGTTATATTGCACCTATTTATTTCCCATCTTATTTTTTTTTTACGACATAGAAACCCATATTATTTCGCCCAATTATCGCTCCATTCTCTTGCTCAATACATCAGGATTTGCAGCATATATCAACGCAGATTCCTTGGATATTTTTCCCTCTTTAAAAAGATTCAATAAGCTGATATCCATGGAAACCATCCCCTCTTCCCGTGAAGAATAAATGACTGCATCCATTTGGTGAATCTTGCTCTCGCGAATCATATTCCGAAGGGCATTATTCAAAAACATCATCTCGTAGGCCGGCAACGCATTTCCCTCTTCTGTGGGTATCAACTGCTGAGAGACAACTGCCTGAAGCACCATGGAAAGCTGTATTCGTATTTGTTGTTGCTGGTTTGACGGAAATGCATCTATAATACGATCGATGGTATTGACCACGCCTACTGTATGTAAAGTAGAAATCACCAAATGGCCTGTTTCCGCCGCAGTCATGGCGATTCTCATGGTCTCATAATCTCGCAATTCCCCCAATAAAATCACATCGGGAACCTGCCTCAGCGCAGCCCTTAACCCTGCCACATAGCTATCCGTATCCGTGGCAATTTCTCGCTGAGTGACAATGCTCTTGTTATGCCTGTGTAAATATTCAATAGGATCTTCCAAGGTGATGATATGGCCACTTCTGGTGGCATTAATCTCATTGATAATACAAGCTAACGTGGTGCTTTTACCGCTTCCCGCCGGACCGGTCACAAGAACCAACCCTCGCTGCAATTTGGAAATACCGATTACTGTATCGGGAATGTGAAGCTTTCTGTAATCGGGCAAAGCAAAAGGTATGACTCTGATTACCGCCGCAATGGTCCCTCTTTGCTTAAATACATTGACACGAAACCGTGAAAACCCCACAATCGAAAAGGAAAAATCATCATCGCCGGTCTCCAAAACTCTGGTCATAGAACGGTTTCCCGCCATGGTATAGATTTCCGCTATCATGGTCTCAATATCTTTGGGCT
>JAVVUJ010000077.1:9009-9422 GCA_036653195.1 Anaerovorax sp.
ACATCTACGCCCGGCACTAAAAAGATGTCCGAAGCATCACGGGCTGCTGCAGCCGTCAATAGAGTCATGGCATCCATCATTACCTATCTCCCTTCCATATGGGCAAGGAATCGTCTATTTCATATACCCCTGTGTTTTCTTCCTGCCAACGCAATATCCTGTAATTTTTATTTTCATTTATGGACTCATGCCCCTATAAAACTTCCAATTCTACAAAAAGTGTCAAATTTTTGCTCATGGGTACCCCATAAGAAACACCACCGGTTTCCCCATCATATAACTTCCCTAAAAGCCTTTCAAGTTCTGCTCGAAAAGCAGATTCACCACCCTGCATTTTTGCTGCCTTTATAATACAACCGTCTATTGCTGCCAGTTTTTCTTCCGCTACGCTGTCCGCTACATAAAAATCCCTA
>JAVVUJ010000078.1:0-8610 GCA_036653195.1 Anaerovorax sp.
GCTTTCTGAAGGGCATCATAGTTTGCGGCCACAGCAGCTTTGTTGGCTGTTACCACGTGTTTGCCATTTTCAAGGGCCTTTAGCATAAAACTGCTCGCAGGTTCAATGCCACCCAATAGCTCAATGACAATATCAATTTCAGGATCCAAGAGAATATCATCGGGGTTTTGTGTAAAGGTACTCCCTGATACGTCAATTCCACGATCTTTGTCAACATATTTTTCTAAAATCTTTGTAATTTCTATGTTAATTCCCGTATTTGATGAGATTTGTGCCTGATTCATCTGCAATGTTTTGTAGGTGCCTGTGCCAATATTACCTAGTCCAAGTAATCCAATTTTAACTGTTTTCATCTGTGTTTACCTCCTGAAAAATATCATATTGTAATATTATAGTACAATATTACAAAATTGTCTTTAAAAATTTTCAAAAAAATATTATGATAGGTAAGAAGAATACAGTAGAGGAGGATGAAAGATGACATTACATATCGTATTGGTAGAACCTGAGATACCGCCTAACACGGGGAATATTGCAAGATCTTGTGCTGCTACAGGTGCAAAATTACACTTGGTAGAACCTTTGGGGTTTAAAATAGACGACAAAAGGGTGAAACGGGCCGGGCTTGATTACTGGGAATTTGTAGATTTGGAAGTTCATAAAAGTTTAGAAAAATTTATGGAAAAGTATGGGGACAGACCTTTGTACTTAGCCACCACAAAAGGTACCCATCGATATACAGACGTGGTTTACGAAGAAAATGCCATGATTTTATTCGGAAGAGAAACGGCAGGACTGCCCAGAGATTTTATAGGCGCACACTTGGATCAAACCGTGAGGATTCCCATGTCAGAAGATACCAGGTTACGCTCACTGAATTTGTCAAATTCTGTAAACATTATTTTATTTGAAGCCCTGCGACAACAGGGGTTTCGAAATTTAGAATAGTTTAATAAATTGCGAATTGTATGAAAATGATGGAAAAAAATTGTGTAAAAAATATAGGTTATTCTCTACAAAACTCAAAACTTCTATGCTATACTTAACTTAGATGTGAGTTTACTTTTAACAGGAGACGATTATGAAATTAGGCTATGAGTTAACAATTGAACAATCCCAAAAATTAGTAATGACGCCTGAACTGATTCAGGCTATACAAATTTTGCAATTTAACACCCAGGAATTAGAATCATTTGTTGAAGAGCAAGTTTTAACGAATCCAATTTTAGAAACTGAATCTATGGCAGAAACCCCTGTTGAAAATAAAGAACTGCAGGTGGAGACGCCCGAAGCAGAAGAAAAACCCGTCAAAGACGAAGAGTTTGATTGGGCTGAATATTTTAAGGAACGGGAATTTGATGATATAAGTTACAAACAAGGCGAATACAATAAAGATGCCGAGGAGTACACCTATGATCAGTTTACTTCTGCAGAGATTACCCTCACAGAACATTTGATGTTTCAACTTCAATTTGCGCCTATTAAGAAAAGTTGTAGGCAAATCGGAAGGTACATTATTGAATCTTTAGATGAAAATGGATATATGACATTATCTGTAGAGGAAATTATGAACGCGCTGAATATATCGGAAGAAAAAGTGATGATTGTCTTGGAAGCCATTCAAAACTTTGAACCCATTGGTGTTGGTGCCAGAGATTTAAAAGACTGTTTATTGATTCAACTTCGATATCAAGGAGATGACACAGAAGATGTGGTAGAGGTCGTAAACCATCATTTAGAAGACATTGCCGGCAACAGATTAGGCAATATTTCCAAGGCTTTGGGCATTTCTACAGAAGAAGTGCAGGAAATCGGCGATATTATTAAAGGACTGGAGCCAAAGCCGGGCAGGCAATTCAGTTCCAGCGCAGATACCAGATACATTGTACCGGATGTAACTGTGGAAAAAATTGACGGAGAGTACATCGTTACTGTAAATGAAAGCAGTGCGCCTAGATTGACGGTGAGCACCCAGTATCAGAAAATGCTCATTGACTCCGACAAGGAATCAACGATTTCCAAATTTCTTACAGGCAGATTAAATTCGGCACTATGGCTGATTAAAAGCATTGAACAGCGGAAGCAGACCATTTTTAATGTGGTCACGGCAGTGGTGAAATATCAGGTAGATTTTTTTGAAAAAGGGACAAAGTACCTAAAAACGTTGACCTTGAAGCAAATTGCGGACGAGGTTGGCATTCATGAATCCACCGTGAGCAGATCTATTAACGGAAAATATATGCAAAGCCCAAGAGGCGTGTTTGAATTAAAATATTTTTTTACCAGCGGTGTATCCAATGCCAGCGGAGATGGCATTGCGTCTGAAAGCATTAAAACTTTCATTCGTGAAATCGTGGACAGTGAAGATCCAAAATCCCCTTATAGCGACCAGACCATTGTGGAGATGTTAGTAGACAGAGGCATGGATATATCCAGAAGAACCATAGCAAAATACAGAGGTGAGATGAAATTACCGTCTTCCTCTAAAAGAAAACGATATTAATAAATTATTAATATTAATAAATAATTTTTATAGGCACATTTAATAGGAGGAAAGAAAATGAAAACTAAAGTAGGTATTAACGGGTTCGGTAGAATTGGGAGAAATGCATTTAAGGCAGCACTTGCCAAGAATGCGGATTTTGAAATTGTAGCCATTAATGACATTACCAATCCGGCTACCTTAGCCCATTTGTTAAAGTATGACAGTTGTTTTGGTAAATTCGACGGAACTGTGGAAGCAAAAGACGATGCCATCGTTGTAAACGGCAAAGAGGTGAAGATTTTAGCAGTGAGAAATCCTGAAGAACTTCCTTGGAAAAAGATGGGCGTTGAAGTTGTTTTAGAATCTACCGGTTTGTTTACAAAAAAAGCCGATGCTGAAAAGCACATCAAAGCAGGTGCGAAAAAAGTAATCATATCTGCGCCGGCTTCAAATGAAGACATTACCATTGTAATGGGCGTAAACGAAGAGAAGTATGAGCCTGCAAACCACCACGTGATTTCCAATGCTTCTTGTACAACAAACTGCTTGGCTCCTTTTGCAAAAGTGATCGATAAAGAGTTTGGTATTGAAAAGGGTCTGATGACAACCATTCACTCTTATACAAATGATCAAAAAATTCTTGACCTTCCTCATAGTGACTTAAGAAGAGCAAGGGCAGCAGGCGTTTCAATGATTCCGACTACTACCGGTGCTGCAAAGGCGGTATCTTTGGTACTACCACAATTAAAGGGAAAACTAAACGGCATGGCAATGCGTGTACCGACACCGGCTGTTTCAGTTGTTGACATCGTATTTGAAGTGAAAAAATCAACGACAAAAGAAGAAGTAAATGCAGTTTTGAAGAAAGCTTCAGAAGAAGGCACATTGAAAGGAATCCTTGGTGTTTGTGAAGAACCTCTTGTTTCCATTGACTTTAAGGAAGACCCAAGATCTTCTATCGTAGATGCGTTATCCACCATGGTTCTTGAAGGAAATATGGTAAAAATTCTTTCATGGTATGACAATGAATGGGGTTATTCAAACAGAGCCATCGACCTTATTGAATATGTAATTAAGAAGGGTTTATAAAAAATGAAAAAAACAGTAAGAGACATTGATGTAAAAGGGAAGAAAGTCATCGTCAGATGTGACTTTAACGTTCCATTAAATGAAGATGGAAAGATTACTGATGATATGAGAATTACCAGTGCTTTACCTACCGTCAGATATCTTATTGAAAACGGCGCAAAAGTCATCCTAATGTCCCATTTGGGCAGACCGGATGGCGAAGCAAATATGAAATATTCCTTGAAACCGGTAGCTGAGAGACTTTCTCAGCTATTGGCTAAAGAGGTGGTATTTATAAGCTGTGCGGAGGTTATCAATGATCAGGTAAGCGTGGCAGTCCATGATTTAAAGGAAGGAGACCTTCTTCTTCTTGAAAATGTAAGATTCAGAAAAGAAGAAACCAAGAATAATGGAAACTTTGCAAAAGAGCTAGCCGGATTAGCGGATGTATTTGTAAACGATGCTTTTGGAACAGCGCACAGAGCGCATGCTTCAACAGCAGGTATCGCAGACTATATACCTGCTGTATCCGGGTTTTTAATTGAAAAAGAAGTAGCTTTTTTAGGAAATGCGGTAGAACACCCTGAAAGACCCTTTGTTGCCATTATGGGCGGTTCCAAAGTGGGCGATAAAATATTGGTTATTGAAAATTTACTGCAAAAAGTAGACACATTGATTATTGGCGGTGGCATGGCCTATACTTTTTTTAAAGCCATGGGTTATGAAATCGGCAGCTCGATTTTAGATGCAGAAAACATTCATTTAGCAGAATCGTTGATGAAAAAAGCCAAAGAAAAAGGCGTTAATTTATTGTTGCCTGTGGATACTGTATGTGCCAAAGAATTTAGCAATGATGTGGATACTGCAATTTTTGATGGGGGAAAAATTCCTTCCGATTATATGGGGCTGGACATTGGTCCTAAGAGTGTCGCACTTTTCAAAGAAGCCTTGTTAAACGCAAAGACCATCATTTGGAATGGCCCTGTAGGGGTATTTGAAATGAGTCATTTTGCAAAGGGAACTTTAGAAATTGCCCAAGCATTGGCCGAAAGTAAAGGCACGACGATTATCGGCGGTGGAGATTCGGCTGCAGCAGTGGCTCAATTCGGTTTGGGAGATCAGATGACACATATTTCTACGGGAGGCGGCGCTTCCTTAGAATTTTTAGAGGGCAAGACATTACCGGGCATTGCCGTTTTACAGGATAAATAAAGGAGAATTTATAATGCGTAAACCATTTATTGCAGGAAATTGGAAAATGTTTAAAACTACAAAAGAAGCCATTTCTTTTGCAGAAGAATTTAAAAAATTGTATCAAAATACCGATGTGAAGGCAGGTATTTGTGCACCTTTTACACAGCTTGAAGCGTTAAAAAAGGCTTTTGTGGGAAGCAACATTCGCTTAGGCGCACAGAATATGCATTTTGAAGAAAACGGTGCATTTACAGGTGAAATTTCTGCGGAAATGTTGACTGAGATAGGCGTTGACTATTGTGTCATTGGACATTCGGAAAGAAGACAATATTTTAATGAAACAGACGAAACTGTCAATAAAAAATTACATACTGCATTTAAGCACGACATCATTCCCATCTTATGCGTAGGAGAAGTTTTAGCGCAACGTGATGCAGGAAAGGCCTTTGATGTTGTAAAAGGCCAGATTATAGGGGCTTTAAAAGACTTAAAACCGGAACAGGTACGCCATCTTGTGGTCGCGTATGAACCTGTATGGGCCATTGGAACGGGAAGAACCGCTACACCACAACAGGCCAACGAAATGTGCGGCCATATCAGAGCCGTCATAGAAGGTCTCTATGGTGATGAAATTTCTGAAGATGTGGTCATTCAATACGGTGGCAGCGTAAAACCGGCCAATGCCACAGAACTGATGAATATGGAAGAAATTGACGGTGCTTTGGTGGGCGGCGCAAGCTTGAAACCGGAAGACTTTATTCAAATCATTAATTTTTAGGAAGTTTAAGGGGGTAAAAAAATGTCATATATTGACGATGTACTAGCAAGAGAAGTATTAGACTCTAGAGGAAATCCTACTGTAGAAGTGGAACTTTATTTAGAAGACGGCAGTATGGGCAGAGCCATTGTACCGTCAGGTGCGTCTACCGGTGCTCATGAAGCCGTTGAACTGAGAGATGGTGACAAAGATCGATATCTTGGAAAAGGCGTACAAAAAGCAGTAGATAATGTGAACGATATTATTGCCGAGGAAATTATCGGTATGAATGTTTTTGATCAGGTGGGCTTGGATAAATTTTTAATTGAGTTGGATGGAACGCCAAATAAGAGCCGATTGGGCGCAAATGCTATCTTGGCAGTTTCTATGGCAGCTGCTAATGCAGCGGCTGAAAGCATTGGATTACCGTTGTTTCAATATCTTGGTGGTGTCAATGCCAAATTGTTGCCCACGCCTATGATGAACATTCTAAACGGTGGGGAACATGCGGACAATACGGTAGACATTCAAGAATTTATGATTATGCCTGTAGGTGCCACAAGTTTTAAAGAAGGTCTTCGAATGGGTGCGGAAGTATTCCATAGCCTAAAATCTGTATTGAAAGCAAAAGGCATGAATACGGCAGTGGGAGACGAAGGCGGTTTTGCACCGAATTTATCTACCAATGAAGAAGCCATTCAAGTTATTCTTTTGGCTATTGAAAAAGCAGGCTATAAAGCCGGTGAAGATATAAAAATTGCTTTAGATGTGGCTGCTTCCGAAATGTATGATTCAGAAAGTAAGATTTACACCCTAAAGGGTGAGGGTGTAAAAAAGACTGCGGAAGAAATGGTGTCTTATTATGAGATGTTGGTATCAAAGTATCCCGTGATTTCCATAGAAGACGGACTTTCTGAGGACGACTGGGATGGTTGGAAACTGATGACTGAAAAGCTTGGAGACAAAGTACAGTTGGTTGGTGACGATCTGTTTGTTACCAATACAGAGAGACTGGAAAAAGGCATTCAAATGGGCGTTGCCAATTCCATTTTAATCAAGGTTAATCAAATCGGAACGTTGACAGAAACTTTTGATGCCATTGAAATGGCGAAAAAAGCCGGCTATACAGCCATTGTATCTCATCGCTCTGGAGAAACAGAAGATGTGACCATTGCGGATATCGTGGTGGGTCTCAATGCAGGACAAATTAAAACAGGCTCTTTATCGAGAACAGATCGAATTGCAAAATACAATCAATTGCTGAGAATTGAAGAGTTGCTGGATATTTCAGCAGAATACGCAGGAAACAAGGCATTTTATAATCTGAAGTAAAAAAAATATTTAAAAGACTACCCTTGTTGTATACAATTTTAGCTTGATTTTAAAAGCACACTATGATAAAATCTAATAGTTAATCTAAAAAAACTTTGCACTAAAATTCTGAAATCATAAGATGATTCCAGGGTTTTAGTGCATCTAAATTTGAAAATAGGAGGTGTAAAATTGAAAATATTTCTTATGATACTATTGTGTATCGCAAGTGTTGTTCTTATTGTAAGCATATTGCTTCAACATGGTAACAGTGCAGGTCTCTCGGGATCAATTGGCGGTGGCGCAGAACAACTCTTTGGTAAAAAGAAAAGCAAGGGTTATGAAGCAATATTGAGTAAAATTTCAACAGTTGGTGCAGTGGTGTTTATTTTATGTTCACTGGCTTTAGTGACGATTGAATAGTGAGAAACAGTATAAAAAAGAGGAGGAATTATAAAAAATGAATTTATTAGAAATTGTTGCACCAGTCGCGGGACTGATTGCACTTTTAGTTGCATTCAGTTTGTCTGCTTGGATCAATAAAGTGGACGAGGGCACAGACCGAATGAAGGAAATTGCCGGGTATATCCGAGAAGGTTCCATGGCATTTTTAAACAGAGAATATAAGACGATGGTTATTGTGATTGTCGTATTGTTTCTTATTCTAGGGTTTGGGCTTCCCTCTCACTCATGGGAAACAGCAATTTTATATGTGTTTGGAGCAGTATTCTCAGTATTAGCAGGATTTTTTGGTATGCGTGTTGCTACAAAGGGAAATGTAAGAACTGCCAATGCAGCCAGAGAAGGCGGCATGAGCAAAGCACTGAAAGTGGCATTCAGAAGTGGTGCCGTTATGGGACTTTGTGTAGTAGGTCTGGGTCTTTTTGGTGTAGGTACCATCTTTATTATCTTTGGACTTGATTCAGCCTCTGTTATTACAGGATTTGGCTTGGGTGCATCTTCAATGGCTCTGTTCGGACGTGTAGGCGGTGGTATTTATACAAAAGCTGCAGACGTTGGTGCTGACTTGGTTGGTAAAGTTGAAGCAGGGATTCCTGAAGACGATCCCAGAAACCCGGCCGTTATCGCAGACAATGTTGGAGACAATGTTGGTGACGTAGCAGGCATGGGCTCTGACTTGTTTGAATCCTATGTGGGTTCTATTATTTCAGCAATTGCTTTGGCGGTGATTATCCCCACTGTAATTCCAAAGTTTGGGGCGCCTTTTGAATTAGATCCAATTGTAGGATCATTATTCCCATTAGTTTTATCAGCCATTGGTATTATTGCTTCAATTCTGGGCATTATGTTTGTCCGAGGAAACGAAAAAACAGATCCTGCAGCATCTTTAAATGCAGGTACTTATTTAAGTTCAGCAATTGTCATCATATGCTCATTCATATTAAGTAAAGTATTTTTTGGTAATTTCAACTGTGCACTTGCCATTATTTCAGGTCTTATTGTGGGCATTGCAATCGGCAAGATTACAGAAATTTATACTTCAGCTGACTATAAATCTGTCAAAAAAATTGCAGAGCAATGTAAAACAGGCCCTGCAACGACTATTATCAGTGGATTTGCAGTGGGTATGCTTTCTACAGTATGGCCTATCCTTTTCATTGCAGTGGGTATTTATGCAGCCAACGCTTTTGCGGGTCTTTACGGAATCGCACTTGCAGCGGTAGGTATGCTTTCTACTACAGGTATGGTTGTGGCCGTAGATGCGTATGGCCCTGTATCTGACAATGCAGGCGGTATTGCCGAAATGAGCGGCCTGCCCGATGAGGTCCGCGAG
>JAVVUJ010000078.1:8620-9225 GCA_036653195.1 Anaerovorax sp.
CTTCCAAAAGAAGTTCGAGTGATTACGGACAAGCTGGATTCAGTAGGAAACACTACAGCAGCCATCGGTAAAGGTTTTGCCATCGGTTCTGCTGCATTGACTGCCTTAGCATTATTTGCTACCTATTCTCAGGTTGCGGGATTAAAGGCAATCAGTCTTTTAGATCCACTTGTAATCGCAGGATTATTTATCGGTGCCATGCTTCCCTTCTTATTCTCTGCTTTAACGATGAATTCTGTAGGGAAGGCAGCCAATCAAATGATTGAAGAAGTAAGAAGACAGTTTAGAGAAGACAAAGGCATTATGGCCGGGACTTCAAAACCGGATTACGCAAGATGTGTTGATATCAGCACAAAGGCAGCATTACAGGAAATGGTTGCCCCGGGATTATTGGCAATCGTTGCGCCACTTGCTGTAGGCGTAATCATGGGAACAGAAGCTTTGGGCGGAATGCTCGCAGGTTCTCTGGCAGCCGGCGTATTATTGGCTATTATGATGGCCAATGCCGGTGGTGCTTGGGATAATGCAAAGAAGTATATTGAAGAAGGACATCACGGTGGAAAGGGCAGCGAATCTCATAAAGCAGCTGTTACCGGAGATACAGT
>JAVVUJ010000079.1:0-9053 GCA_036653195.1 Anaerovorax sp.
ACTTGTTATCATCATACTTCAACACAGCGGTGAAAGCTTCCTGTGGCACTTCTACACTACCAAATTGACGCATACGCTTCTTTCCTTCTTTTTGCTTTTCAAGGAGTTTTCTTTTACGGGAAATATCGCCTCCGTAACACTTGGCAAGCACGTCTTTTCTATAGGCTCTAACCGTTTCTCTTGAAATAATCTTCTGCCCCACCGAAGCCTGAATGGGTACTTCAAACTGGTGCATAGGAATAATTTCCTTTAATTTTTCACAGACAAACTTACCTCGGTAATAGGCTTTGGATTCGTGGACAATCATGGAAAAGGCATCCACCAACTCCTTGTTCAGTAGAATATCCATCTTGACTACATTGGATTTTTCATAGCGAAGGAACTCGTAATCCAGGGATCCGTACCCTCTGGTCTTTGATTTTAAAGCATCGAAAAAGTCATAGATGACTTCATTTAAAGGCATTTCATAGTGAAGCTGCACTCTGTTTTCCGTAATGAACTCCATATGCATCATCTTGCCCCGTCGATCTTGGCATAATTCCATCATACTGCCTACATACTCCTTTGGAATCATAATGTCCGCCTTTACAATGGGTTCCTCTATATGATCTATTTCCATCATGTTGGGCAAATTTGATGGATTTTGTATCATCTCAATTTCGCCGCTATTCATCACAACTCTGTAAATAACGCTGGGAGAAGTGGTAATCACCGCCAAGTTAAATTCCCGCTCTAATCGCTCTACGATAATCTCCATATGCAAAAGACCCAGGAAGCCGCATCGGAAACCAAATCCCAAAGCTGTGGATGATTCAGGCTCAAAATGGAAAGCCGCATCATTGACTTGCAATTTTTCAAGGGCATCTTTTACGTTTTCATATTTCTCCCCTTCTGCCGGATAAATACCACAGTAAACCATAGGCTGTACTTTTTTATATCCGGGAAATGCCTCAGGTGTGGGATCATTCTCCAAGGTAACCGTATCGCCCACTCGCGCATCGGCGACTTGTTTAATACTGGCACAAATATAACCCACATCCCCTGCAAGGAGTTCAGCCATGGGCACAGGTCCCGGAGAATAGACGCCGACTTCCGTCACCTCATATTTTTTCTTTGTATTCATCAGGCGAATCATATCGCCTTTTTTCACTTTTCCGTCAAAAACTCTGGTGTAAATAACCACACCTCTAAAGTTATCGTAATAAGAATCGAAAATCAACGCCTTTAATTTTCCTGCCACGTCGCCTTTTGGCGCCGGTACATTGGCTACCACAGCCTCCAATACCTCTTCAATACCAATACCTTCTTTTGCGGAAATCAATGGTGCATCATGGGCATCAATTCCGATGATGTCTTCCACTTCCAGCTTAATCTCTTCAGGTCTGGCACTGGGCAAATCGATCTTATTTAACACGGGAAGGATGGCCAAATCTTCTTCCAAGGCCAAATATACGTTGGCCAAAGTCTGCGCTTCCACCCCTTGGGTGGCATCTACAATCAAAATAGCCCCTTCACAGGCCGCCAAACTTCGGGATACCTCATAGGTAAAATCCACATGTCCCGGCGTGTCAATTAAATTAAAGGTATAGTCTTGTCCATCTTTGGCTTTGTAAATCAACCGGGTAGTCTGAAGCTTGATGGTAATGCCTCTTTCCCGCTCCAGATCCATGTTGTCCAAATACTGCTCTTTCATGTCCCGGTGAGCAACCAAACCGGTGTTTTCAATAATCCTGTCGGCAAGTGTAGACTTCCCGTGATCTATATGTGCAATAATGCAAAAATTCCTGATATGTTCCTGGTATGAATTCATACTTCCTCCGTACTTTTTCTTTTTCAATGAGACACACATTGTCTCCAATCATTTTATATGATCCCCATGAGCCCCTTGGGCACACCACTACAAACGGCATGATCATCGTTGGAGATTATCATATCATAAGTACAGTTGTTTTACAATATATGGCTCTTAAAAGCCTCGTAATTAATTTCCTCTTTTTTCATCAACCTATCCTCCAACTTGTCCCACAGTTCTTCAACCTTTTTCACATCAATCCCCGTATTTTGACCCATCATATCAATGGAAATATACCCATCTCCAATCTTTCTGATGTTGGGCGACAAAAAGGGTTCTCTACCTACCATAGCTGAATTTGCGGAGTCCGCAGCTAAAATGCCACAGACCCCTAAAAAAGTTATGAGGAAAACTAGGATTTTCTTTCTTATCATGCCTGTCTCACTTTCTTTTGTACCCACTTAGATCGAACCCTTCCCATTCATTTATATTGATTTAAAGTCAAAATTTTATACCATTACGATTGATAATTTTTCATATCACCGGAAAGAAATCTTTACAGTTTCCTACCTTACATTTCTTTTAACACTTCCGCAAACACCTCTGCCAAATATTTTCCCGTCAATTTTGTCTGATCTATGGTATTTTGATTGTTTCCGGCTTCCACAAGCAAGGCTTGATTTGAAATATATTCATTGTATTTGTATTCCTTTTCAATAATCTTGCCGCCAAATCCCGGGTATAAGCTTTCCGCTTTTTCATTAACTTTTGCAGCAAATGCTTTTAATTCCGCCACATTTTCATTCCCGTTGCCCACTACCAAACTATATTTTGCCACGTCTTGCCCTTTGATTTTTACGGTTTTTCCGGCACCACCGGTGTAAGCCGCCGCATCTCTGTGCAAATCAATGATAATCTTACCTGAAGGATATTTTGCAAGAAGACCTTTGGCTGTTTGTAAAGATCGATCATAAGACTGATTATATGAGGGGGAATCGTGAAGTGTTTTATCGTGAACCACACCGATCCCTCTTGCCCGCAGCCCTTCTGCCATCATATCACCCACCTCTCGTACCGTTCCATATTCTTCAACAGTATGAAAGTTCCCATAGCTGACAGGCTGATAGGATTCGGTGGCATGGGTGTGATAAATCAAAACCTGCGGGTTGGCATCATTTGCTTGTGCAACAGGCGGTGCAGGCTGCTCTGCCATTTTTTCAAATTCTTCGTACTCTTTTGGATTGGTATCGGCGGTAGCTACCGTCACTTTTTCCCTGTCAAACCCTCTGCTTGCCATAGGAAATACACTTTCCAAACAAAGAATAGCCATACTTTCCACCGCCGATTTTTTTTGGAAATCCAAAGGCTTTTCACCACTCATAGATTGCAATGTCATAAAGGATGTAAAAAGGCAAACCGTGATTCCTACCACTACAATGCTTCCTTTTTTTCTGTTGTTGGGCCTTCTTCTCATCTTCATTCCTCCCCATACCCCCGGTTTTCATATTCTTTAAGAGTATATGCCCGGATGGAGGGTAATATTAATGGCATTGGCAATAATATCGGAGAAATCCTTAATAACCTGATCAATGTCCGTAGATGTGACAATCATTTCTGCCCCATTGTCTTCCATGTATTTTTCAGCACCCTTGTGATCTGTCAAAAATCCGGAAAGGGTGTCCATAATCAGGGTTTTAGAATCAATCACAGTGGGCACACCGATGGCCACCACTTTAATGCCGACTGTCTTTTCATTTAGCTCTTTCCGCATATTGCCTGTTCCTGCCCCCGGTGAAATACCCGTATCGCTAATCTGTATGGTGGTGCTGATTCTTTCAATATTTCTTGCTGCCAGTGCATCTACCGCAATGATGACTTCCGGTTTTACAATCTCCGCCGCATTCTTGATCAGCTCCGCCGTTTCCATACCCGTAGAGCCCATCACTCCGGGAATAAAACCACTGACACAGGACATTTCTTCATCACCATCCGCCTCATAAATGAGGAAAAAATGACGGGTTATTTTCACTTTGGAAAGGGTATCAGGCCCTAAAGAATCCGGTGTTACCTTATGGTTTCCAAGTCCAATGACCAATACTTTTAAATGATAGTGAAATTGAATCATCTCTTTCAACTCTTTTGCCAAGGCCTTGGCAGTTTTTTGCTTTAATTCCTCACGCTGTGCATCCTGCCCATGCAAAATACCCTTCACTTCCAAGGTCACATAATTTCCTATGGGCTTTGAAAGAGCACGGCTTCCATTTTCATCGGTAATTTTAATTTTCGTAATGGAAATATCAGTGCCCATTTCAGACGTCTCTACTTCTACACCTGATATTTCAATATCCTCTTCACTGCCCTGGTGATACATTTCTTTATTTTCAATTGCCAAATCTGTTCTAAAATTCATGAATTGCCTCTTTTCTCTTTGATTTTCACCATTTTTTCAATAATTTCTTTTTGTTTTTGTTTTTTTTAATTCTTTTTCTATTTTTTCCTTGATTTTTGTTTTCTATTCCTATATACTTCAAGTTGCGATATTTTACGAAAGTGGGGTGAATTTATATGGCAAATATTAAATCTGCAAAGAAAAGAATCGGCGTTATCAATAAGAAAACAGCTAAAAACAGAAGAGTGAAGTCTCATTTGAAGGCGATTATCAAGAACTTTGAAAGCGCTTTAGCTGCAAAGGATTTTGATACAGCAAAAGAAAAGCTTGGTTTAGCAGAAAAAAGAATGATGCAAGCGGTTTCCAAAGGAACCATTCATAAGAATACTGCATCAAGAAAAATTTCAAGATTAACACAACGATTCAACAAAGCGAGAGCTTAATCTCACCCGTCCCCACCGGTGCATAAGTTAAATGTACCAGATTATTTAATAAACAATGAACAAAAGAAAAGAATTGGCAGTGTCTCCCAATTCTTTTTTTCATTTCTTATATACAATGGGAGGTAGCTTCATGTATGAAAAACCATCTTTAAAAAATGTTCTAAAGCGACCCATGCCTTTGAAAGTCGGCGATTCTGTGGCACTCATTGCCCCCTCCTCCCCTGTAACTTGTGAAAAGCTACAGTTGTCCGTCAACTCTGTCAAACTGTTAGGCCTCCATCCTGTAGTTTTTCCCTGCTGTCATTTGAGTCACGGCTATTTGGCCGGCGCCGATACCCTGCGGGCAAAAGATGTCAATCATGCCTTTGCCGATTCCAAAATCAAAGGGGTGTTTTGCCTACGAGGAGGGTATGGTGTCAGCCGTATTCTAGACCAAATTGACTTTCAACTCATTAAAAAAAATCCAAAAGTATTTCTTGGATACAGCGACATTACAGGACTTCATACGGCCATCAATCAACTTTGCAAGCTTGTTACCTTTCACGGTCCTATGCCCACCAGAGGCTGGGATACTTTAGATGACTTTTCTTTAAACAGCCTGAAACACCACCTGTTTACCACAGAGGCGGCCGGTCTTTGCCCCATGCCTTCCGGTGAAAAAACAGAAACCCTCTTTTCCGGCACGACCCAAGGCATCATTACCGGTGGAAATTTGTCCCTGTTGGCAGCTACCTTAGGCTCTCCTTATGAAATTGATACCAAAGGCAAACTTCTTTTCATCGAAGACACAGATGAAAAACCATATAGGCTGGATAAAGCGCTGTCCGCCCTTGCCCTGGCCGGTAAATTTAAAGACTGTGCCGGTATTATTTTAGGTACTTGGGCCAATTGCACCGCCTTAGACGAAGATGGCCAACCGGGTGGAAGTTTAACCCTCCATGAAATATTTGAGGAAGTCGTCGTCCCATATAAAAAACCCACCATAAATAACTTTAGGGCGGGTCATATTTATCCACAACTCACCATTCCCCTGGGCACCATGGTCTCTTTAGATGCTTCCAAAGGAACGGTCACTTTTTTATAATCCGGTAAACCGGCACGTTGACAATCAACCTAATATCAACATGTCAGAACACGGGGGACTGCCATCAAAATCCTGAAAAGGGTTACACATTCTTATAACGTTTTATTTTTTTGGTGGTGGTCTTTATAAATTCTTCTTCGCGCAAAATAACGTTTCTGATTCTCTTATAAATAGGAAGTTTTTCATTGATTTCGGCCACTTCTTCCCGAATCAACTGGTAAATTTCATCCTGATCAAAACTCTCTCCAAATTCTTCTGTAATCATATCATAATCAGGCCTAATCTGAGCACTCACCAAAGTATCCTCATCAAAATCGTCCTCTACGCCATAAACCATAGATTCAGCAATAAATTTACAGTCATTTAAATACGCTTCCAACTCTTCCGGATAAATGTTTTTTCCGGTCTTTGTCACGATTACATTTTTTCTTCTTCCTGTTAAATACAGCCAACCTTCCTCATCAATAAAGCCTAAATCCCCTGTGTGGAACCACCCGTCTTTTAAGACTTTTGCCGTTTCTTCAGGCATACGATAATAACCCACCATAACATTAGGCCCCTTATAAAGAATCTCTCCAATGCCGTCTTCGTCTTTGTCAATAATATCAAACATACCGTGACGAACCACTTTTCCCACAGAGCCTGCCTTTTTATAGGTGTTTTCATAATACGGTGTTCCGGAAACCAATGGCGCACATTCCGTCAATCCATATCCCTGCAATACACGAATCCCCAAATCTTCAAATCCTCTGCAAACATTGGGGTTGATTCCGGCTGCACCGGTAATAAAGAGGCGAATGCGCCCTCCGAAGGTTTCATGCACCGATTTAAATAACTTTCGATTGGCATCAATGCCGAACTTTTTTAATTTCCTATTAATGGCGATGGCCTTTCTGAGCATTCCTGCCTTTCCCGATTTTTCCGCCTGCTTCCAAACTTTGTCATAGACCGATTCAAAAATCAGCGGTACACCAATCAAAACAGAAGTACCCGACTCCACCATATTTTTCGTCACATATTTCAGTCCCTCACAATAGGCTGTAGCGGCACCTCGGTATACGACCAAAAGCTGTCCCATGGTACATTCAAAGGTGTGATGAATAGGCAAAATGGACAAGGTTCTGTCCTCAGGAAAAATCTCCACCACTTTGCAGGTATCCATAATGTTAGAAGCTAAGTTTTTATGGGAAAGCATAACAGCCTTTGCATCGCCTGTAGTACCTGAAGTAAACAATAACATCCTGACTTCTTCCGGATTAATTTCTACGTCAATATAGGTTCGATTTCCCTTCTTTACCAGTGCATCCCCTTTTGTAACCAGGCTCTGCCACCCAATAACTGAAGAAACCGACGGTGCGTCTTCATAAACCTTCATGAGAAATTTACTGGATATATCCATATTCTCAAAATATTTTTCATAATTTGCCGTAAAAAATACAGCCTGACACCCTGCAATAGTAATTAAATTTTGAACCTCTTCCTTATTTAACTCTTTATCCAAAGGAACCACCGTTCCCACACCGTTGGCTACTGCATAATAAGTGGCAATCCACTGGTAGCAATTTTCTCCGATAATGGCTACTTTGGCATCCTTTAATCCCAAATCCAACATGGCAGTTCCAAGGGCATCTACATCATGCTTCAAAGTGGTATAGGTTTTCTCCACGTAGGGACCACCTTTCATCTTTTTCACAAGATACGCCGGATTATCGGCATATAATTCCGCACTGGAATCTAGCATGTCCTTTAGTGAAACAATGGGTCTTATTTCATAATCGTTCTCCTTGGCTAATACATTCATTTTTTCCTCCATATATGCTGACAGGCACAAGTGTGAAAATTTCTTTCCTACTTGCCTCCCTCAGTACTCGTATATTACATCATACAATACTTATTTTCATAAGTAAATACTATTTCGCATTTCTTTTCCCCTTCCTTTGTAGTATAATATTTAGCATATTGCAAATATTATACGATAATGCAAAAATCAAAAGGAACGAGTCTTTGGTTTATAGTTTTTAGGAGGTTTGAACATGAGCACAGCACATATAAACGCAGCAAAGAAAGGCGATATTGCCGAGTCTATTTTATTGCCCGGAGATCCCCTTCGCGCAAAATTTATTGCGGAAAATTTTTTAGACAGCCCTGTTTGCTACAATGAAATTCGAGGCATGTTAGGCTATACAGGTACGTATAGGGGTGTGCCCGTTTCAGTACAAGGTTCGGGTATGGGCATGCCTTCCATGGGGATTTACAGTTGGGAGCTTATGGCAGAATACGGTGTACGCAACTTTATCCGTGTAGGTTCAGCCGGTTCTTTTCGAGAAGAAATTAAAATCGGTGATGTGGTCTTTGGATTGAGTGCCTCTACCGATTCCAATTACATTCATGCTTTTGGCATTAACGGCACCTATGCACCTTGCGCCAGTTATGATTTGCTTTTAAAAGCACAGGCGGCCGCAGACAAATTAAACATTAAAGTGCATGCCGGCAACATTCTTTCCGGCGACGTTTTCTACGAATTGGAAGAAGGCTGGTGGCAAAAATGGGCGAAGATGGGCACCCTTTGCGTGGAAATGGAAGCTGCTGCCCTTTACATGAATGCCGCTTATCATAAGGCCAATGCCCTTTGTATTTTGACCATGAGCGATCACTTTATTACAGAAGAAAAATCCACTGCCAAAGAAAGAGAGCAATCTTTTACCGATATGATGAAAATTGCCTTAGAGGCTGCTACCGCATAAATTTATGAAAAAATCTTTACTACTAATTACCTTATGTCTATTTCTCTTGCCGCCTACGCCCGTCTTGGGTGCAGGTACAAGGGAATTCACAGGAACGGCAGAAACTACTGATAGCCGGGAATCCACAGGAACGGCAGATAGCACGAAATCCACAGTGCCTACAGAAAGTTTAGATGATGCAATGAATGAAAAAAAACTAACCATCCTGTTTACACACGATCAACATTCAAATTTAACAGGATACGCCCGTGGAAAGACGGTCATAGACGAAATTAAAGAACAAATCCCCCAGCTTCTTCTCGTGGACGGTGGGGATTTTTCTATGGGTACCTTGTACCAGACCATCTATCAGGAAGCCGCCACAGAACTGCGAACCTTGGGACTCATGGGATATGACGCAGTGGCTGTGGGCAACCACGAATTTGACTATCGAGGAGAAGGGTTTGCAAACATGCTCAATGCGGCTCTTTCTTCCGGTGATCCACTGCCCATGCTCTTTCTTTCAAATGTGGATTGGAAAAAAAGTTTGTCCGATCCCACACGATCACCTACGGCTGTAAAAACCGCCGAAAAAATCAAAGAAGCCTTTGATGGGCTCCAA
>JAVVUJ010000080.1:0-8808 GCA_036653195.1 Anaerovorax sp.
AATATCTTTGCCAAACTTAAAATTGTAGAAACCCATCCTGTCAGTATTTCATTTAAAATCACATCAAATGTGGCTGTCATAGTAACATACCTCCCATCCACCCTACGAGAATACCTGTAATGACTGCAAAAACAAATCTAAAAAGCGTAAACTTCCAGGCATTCATTCCAATTTTTTGTGCCACAGCGGCCTCTACCGGTATGGAGTGAAACACCAAAATAAACATTGCAACTGTGGTAATTTGCGCCGTGGTAAAATTAAAGTTCCCAAGAGCCGCCGATACGCCATATTCATCTGTAAAGAATCCGGTTATGATTGGGACTACTGCCTCAGCCGGTAAATTGAAAATACCCATTGCCGGCGCACATAAGTCTTGTAGCCATGGCATTATGGGAGAGTATTTAATTAAAACTACAACAAAATAGACGGGCAACACAACTTTCAGCAGCATAATTCCCGTCTTTAAGGCCTTAATAAATCCATCTTTTATTGCTTTTAACAGTATTTCCATACGAATCTTTTTTCTCTCCTTAAAATTTGATACAATAAACATGCATTTCATTGTATCAAATTTCAATCCTCTTGTGAAGCAAGCACAGAAGTTTTTTCAAATTTTCTATGAAAGAAAGTCGCACATGCGCCTCCTTGTGTTATTTTCCGCAAGCTTTACATGAAGGTTGGTCCTCCATAAAAGTGGTTTTTCCCTTTTGCCCATTCTTCACACCAACAACCTATCAAGTCTTAAAACTCTGCTGTCTTTGGCGTCCTTGGGAATGGAAGCACATCTCTGATATTGCCCATGCCCGTAATATACATAATCATTCTTTCAAACCCCAGTCCATACCCGGCATGCTTTACGCCACCGTATTTTCTAAGATCCAAATACCAAGTGTAGTCTTTTACGTCTAAACCCATTTCCTCAATTCGCGCAACCAAATGATCATACCGTTCTTCCCTTTGGCTTCCACCTATAATTTCTCCAACGCCCGGTACCAACAAGTCCATAGCCGCCACCGTTTTTCCATCTTCGTTCATTCGCATGTAAAATGCCTTAATATCCTTTGGGTAATCGGTAACAAATACAGGTTTTTTGTAAATTTCTTCCGTAATATATCGTTCGTGCTCCGTTTGAAGATCTATGCCCCACTCTACAGGGAATTGGAATTCTTTACCTGATTTTTGAAGCATTTCTACTGCTTCCGTATAAGTGATCTTTGCAAATTCAGACTGAACAATATTGTTCAATCGGTCTAAAATGCCTTTATCAACAAATGCGTTAAAGAACTTCATCTCTTCCGGCGCCTGTTCAAGAACATAGTTGATAATATACTTCATCATGTTTTCAGCCAAGTCCATATTATCGTTTAAATCCGCAAAGGCAACTTCCGGTTCAATCATCCAAAATTCAGACGCATGCCTGCCGGTATTGGAATTTTCCGCTCTGAATGTAGGCCCAAAGGTATATACATTTCTGAAAGCCAACGCAAAAGTTTCGGCTTCCAGCTGACCGCTAACCGTCAAACTGGTTTCTTTACCAAAAAAGTCCTGACTATAATCAATGGGACTCTTGGCATCAAAACTACCGTCCTCCAACTTTTTCATTCTAGGTGGATTTTCCATGTCCAACGTGGTTACCCGAAACATTTCTCCGGCGCCTTCGCAGTCACTGCCCGTAATAATTGGCGTATGCACATAGACAAAGTTGTTGTCCTGAAAAAATTGATGGATGGCATAGGCTACCAAAGATCTCACTCTAAAGACTGCAGAAAAAGTGTTGCTTCTAGGTCTTAAATGTGCAATCTCTCTTAAAAATTCCAAACTATGTCTCTTCTTTTGCAATGGATAGTCAGAATCCGTATCCGCTTCCACCGTTACTTCTGTAGCTTTCATTTCAAAAGGCTGCTTCGCCTCAGGTGTCAACACTAGGGTGCCCTTGATGCATAAAGCGGCGGATATACCAATCTTTGAGATTTCTGCAAAATTGGTAATAAGACCTTCTTCATAAACAATTTGAACAGACTTAAAGTAAGTTCCATCATTTAATTCAATAAATCCGAATTTATTTGAGCTTCTATTTGTTCTTACCCAGCCTTTTACAAGCATTTCTTTACCCGCATATGCATCCGGGTTTTTAAATAATTCTCTTAGTTGAATATCCTTCATATACTTCCTCCCCTATCTTTTAAGAAAAGTTTGCAGATGCAAACTTTTCTGATTTTACCTGATGGTTTCTTTTATCCACGAGCCCTCGCTCCAATCATTGCGACACGCTGACCTTAGGCTCAAACCGACCCTAGGCTCAAACTGATCCTAGGATCAAACTGACCCTAGGCGCAGAATGTTTTTCGTAGGGCTAGGCGGAAAGAATATTTTGACCCGGAACGTACACTGATGTACGTGAGGACGTAAAATATTCTTGACAACAACGCCATACGGAAAACAGACAAGCCTAAAGTGGTTTCATAGTTGGGAATAATATAATATCCCGAATCGACGGCGAATTCGTCAACAAAATAATCACCCTATCAATTCCGATACCCAATCCCCCCGTAGGCGGCATTCCAACTTCTAACGCATTTACGAAATCCTCATCCATTGGATGGGCTTCATCATTTCCTTCAGCAAGTTCTGCTTGCTGATCCTTAAATCTTTGCATCTGATCAATGGGATCGTTTAATTCTGAGAACGCATTGGCAATTTCCCAAGTATTGATGTACGCTTCAAATCTTCTGGTGATTCTAGGATCCTTGGGATCTCTTTTGGCAAGAGGTGAAACCTCTACAGGATGCCCTGTAATAAATACGGGTCCTTCAAGGAATTCTTCGCAATATTCTTCAAAAAGTGCACAGATTACATGTCCTCTGGTCATCTTTTCAACATCTTCAAGGTTGTGCTTTTTCGCAATAACTCTTGCTTCTTCGTCAGTATTAATTATATCAAAATCTTCTCCAACCCACTTTTTAACAGCATCCTGCATGGACAGACGTTGCCATGGCGGGGTTAGGTCAAAGGTCTTTCCTTGGTATTCAATGATCATAGACCCCAAAACATTTTGCGCCACAGTGGCCACACAATTTTCTGTGATGTCCATCATATCTTCCATGTTGCCATAGGCTTGATACAGTTCCATAGAGGTAAATTCAGGGTTATGGTTTCTGTCCATCCCTTCATTTCGGAACATTTTTCCCATTTCATAAACGCGATCAAATCCGCCTACAATCAGCCTCTTTAAGTAAAGTTCATTGGAAATACGAAGTCTCATATCAATATCCAAGGTGTTATGATGAGTTACAAAAGGTCTTGCATTGGCACCACCTGCAATGTTGGTAAGCACCGGTGTATCCACCTCTAAAAAGCCTCTTCCCTCTAAGAAGTTCTTGATTTCCTTGATCATCTTTGAACGAAGAATAAAGGTTTCTCTAACATCCGGATTCATGATTAAATCTACATAACGCTGTCTGTATCGAATGTCGGTGTCTTTTAATCCTTGGAACTTGTTAGGTAAAACCTGTAAAGACTTTGTTAAAAGTTTAATTTCAGATGTTTTTATTGAAATTTCTCCGTGTCTTGTTTTAAAAACCTCTCCACGAATGCCAACAATATCGCCGATATCATAGGTAATAAAAATTTCATATTCCTCAGGTGTGATGGCATCTTGTCTAATATAGCACTGAATTCTTCCATCTTGATCCTGAATATCTATAAAAGAAGCCTTTCCCATTTGACGTTTTGCCATAATACGGCCTGCCATGACCACAGGCTTCCCTTCCATCTCATCAAAATCATCCTTGATTTCCTTGCTGTAATTTTTCACGTCCCAAGTTTCATTTAAAAATGGATTTCTACCCATATCCTGAAGTTTCTTTAGCTTTTCTCTTCTGATTTGCCTTAATTCATTTAATTTTTCTTCCGAAATTTCTTCTACGACCTCTGTCAGATTGTTTTTTTCTTCTGTATTCATAACGTCCTCTTTCCTTGATTTTTTGCTTACTGATCCTAAGATATTTTTGAGATTTTTATAATTTCATATTGAACAATGCCATCAGGCACTTGAATCTCAGCAATTTCGCCTATTTTTTTTCCCAAAAGTCCAGCACCCACTGCAGATTCATTGGAAATTTTTCCTTCATAAGGATCTGCTTCCGTAGCACCGACTATGGTAAACTCCATGATTTCTCCTGAAGAAACTTCTTTTACTTTTGCCTTTAATCCAATGGCAATTTGATTTTTAGGTAGTTTTTTTTCATCAATTATTTTCGCCTTACGAACCATATTTTCCAGCTTATTAATTCTCTCTTCAAGTTCAGCCTGCTCATTTTTAGCAGCATCATAGTCTGCATTTTCAGAGATATCGCCATAAGATATAGCTTCTTTTAATTTTTCGGCTACTTCTTTCCTCTTAACTGCAATTAAGTCATCTAACTCCGCTACAGTTTTCTCATATCCTTCTTTGGTCAACAGTATTTCTTCTGCCATTTCAAAATCTCCTTTAATATTAAACATTTGAACCGTTTAGGTCTTGCAATAAGGCTACACGGAATAATTCACCAGTTTTGTAGGCCCATATATGCTGAATTTGCATATACTTGCATGCGGAACAGTATAAAGCATTTTCGGTTAAAAGTCAATATTTTTCAGGTTTTGAGCCATTTTCTTACTCGACAAATTTCTCAAGTTTTATATTTTTTTCATGGCCACTGCTAAAATCAATTCTTTTAATTCTTTCGCTTCCTCAATGGCGTTTACCTTGCATCTGATTTCCGCAGCACCGTGAACCCCCTTTAAGTACCAGCCTATATGTTTTCGCATTTCCCTTACAGCCGCATATTCCCCTTTTTCTTCCAGTGCCATGTCAAACTGTCTGTTCACTGTGGTTAATTTTTCTTGAAGGGCAATGGGTTCCGGCCTTGGATTTCCCTTCCAAAGAGCAAGGGCTTCGCGGAAAATCCAAGGATTTCCCATAGCACCTCTTGCAATCATTACAAAATCACAACCCGTTTGATCCATCAGATCCAATGCATCTTGCCCCTTAAATACATCCCCATTCCCGATAACAGGAATGTTTACCGCCTTTTTTACTTGCCCAATAACAGACCACTGGGCTTTCCCGCTGTAATACTGCTCTCTCGTTCGCCCATGGACAGCGATTGCGTCTGCGCCGGCGGCCTCTATGGCCTTTGCAACTTCCACTGCGTTCACACTCTTTTCATCCCATCCGATTCTAATCTTTGCAGTTACCGGCTTTCCCGCATTTTCTACAGTCTTTTTTACAATCTCGTAAATTAGGTCCATGTTTTTAAGCAACGCCGATCCTTCGCCGTTTTTGACTACCTTTGGAACCGGGCAACCCATATTGATATCCAAAATGCAATTTTCTCTCCCTGCAAGGGTCTTCGCAGTATGAGCCATAATCTCAGGTTCAGATCCAAAAATTTGAAACGCAACAGGTTTTTCGTCGTCATATAATTTCAACAAACGTTCTGTATTTTTATCATTATAATAAAGACCCTTCCCGCTGATCATCTCCGAATAAACCAGCGAAGCGCCTTCTTCTTTACAAATTCTTCTAAATGGTGCATCTGTAATGCCGGCAAGGGGCGCCAGAAAAAAGGGATTTTCAAGCACCACGTTGCCGATTTTTAAGTTTCTATCCATATTGACAGGTTTTTAAACTCCTATTTTTTTCATAAATCAATTGCAAACCCTCTAAAGTAAGAAGCTTGTCCACATAATCAATTTGATCAATACCGCTATCTATTAAAGTGGCCAACCCACCTGTGGCAACAACCGTAGGCTCTTGACCACTTTGGCAAATGCCTTTCAACTCTGCTTTCATTTTTTTAATAATATACTCCACAAGACCCATGTGCCCATAAACCAATCCGGACTGCATACTCTCAATGGTATTTTTACAAATCACCTGCCCCGGCTCTTCCAGTTCTACTTTGGGCAGTTTTGCTGTTTTTTCAAAGAGCGCATCAGAAGCAATCTTAACGCCAGGTGCAATGGTTCCACCTAAATATTCTCCCTTTCGCGTAACAGCACAAAAAGTCGTAGCCGTTCCAAAATCCACTAAAATTAAGGGGCCTCCATATTTGGCCAAAGCTGCCACTGCATTGACAATTCGATCTGCCCCCACTTGTTTTGGGTTATCATATTTGATAATCAACCCTGTTTTTACACCGGGTCCTACAACGATGGCTCTTTTTTTAAAGTATTTCATTGATAAATGTTGCAACGTAAAAAGCACCGATGGTACAACGGTGGAAATAATCACATCGTTGACCGATTTTGTGTCTAATCCTTCGTAGTCAAAAAGTTGATTAATAATCATTCCATACTCATCTGCACTCTTATTATTGTCCGTTTCTAATCTCCAGTTTTGAATCAGATTGCCGTCTTTAAAGACTCCTAATACAATATTGGTGTTTCCCACATCAAATGCTAGTAACATATCTGTTCTTCCTCCCTATATCTTGTGTTGCTGCGCGTATTTGTTCCTAAATGTCCAAAATCTCAATTTGACGTGAATCAAATTGAGATTTATTTGCCTGCATGTCGTTGTTTTTTATTATTTTAAAGAAACCAACAAGTCGCCTGCGTTGACTGCCTGCCCCTTGGTAACCGGAACGGTATCTACGGTTCCCGCTTCCGGTGCCATAATTTCATTTTCCATCTTCATGGCTTCCAAAATCACTAAAATCTGTCCTGCTGCTACTGCTTCGCCCGGTTTTACTCTAATATCTAAAATCGTTCCCGGCATTGGGCAATCTACTCTTTGTGCGCCTGCTGAAGGCGCCGCCGCAGGTGCCGCTTGTGGTGCCGCTGCTTTTGGTGCTGCAGGTGCTGCTTTTGGTGCCGAGGCAACAGGTGCAGGTGCTGCTTGTGGTGCGGCAGAACCGCCAAGCTCTTCTACTTCTACTGCATAGGCAGTTCCGTTTACTGTAATGTTATATTTTTTCATAATTCCCTCCAATTATATTAAAATCTTCTTGTGTCGATTGCTTCCGAAACGCCGGCTTTCCCCCAAGAAGGTGTACTGCCTGAGATTCGACTAATTTTCCGTATCACTAAATTATTTTTATATTCCACACCTTCACTGGCTACAATCGCTGCCATAAGAACGGCAACCAATTGGCCCTCATCGGCTGTCACCTGTGCAGGTGTACCCTCTCCTACGACTGCCGCAGCTCCTGTGGCTATTGTTGCAGACATAGGGGCAACGTTCTCCTTGGGTCCCTCTTTCAGTATCTTTGCCATCAATGATAAAAGTCCCCACAAAACAGCAAGTACAACAAAGGTAATTCCCATGCCCATAAGTGTTGTAATCAATGAACCGATTAATTTATCTCCTGCTGACATTTGATCCATAAGCGCAGGATCCGCAAATTTTTCCATTAAGCTAAGATTTTCCATTTAAACCTCCTTTCAGTTTATGATTATAGAGGAATGTTGCCATGCTTTTTAGCCGGCAATGACAGCCTCTTAGACGAAAGCATATCAAATCCACTAATGATTCTCTGTCTTGAAGTTCGTGGATCAATAATATCATCTACATATCCCAACTCAGCTGCCCTATATGGGTTATTGAATTTTTCTTCATATTCTGCAACTTTTTCCTGTCTCTTAGCAATGGGATCTTCTGCACCTTTTATATCTTTTTTAAATACAATATTCGCTGCACCTTCTGCACCCATCACTGCAATCTGTGCAGTTGGCCATGCAAATACTAAATCTGCACCAAGTTCTTTGTTGCACATTCCTATGTAAGCACCACCATATGCTTTTCTCAATATTAAGGTAATCTTTGGCACGGTTGCTTCACAATATGCATAAAGCATCTTGGCACCATGTCTGATGATTCCGCCTGTTTCCTGTCCAACACCCGGTAGGAATCCGGGAACATCTTCAATGGTCAATACCGGTATATTAAAGGCATCACAACGTCTTATAAATCTGGCTGCTTTGTCAGAAGCATTAATATCCAGGCATCCTGCTGCAAATTTCGGCTGATTGGCAATGACACCGATGGACTGCCCGTCTAATCTAATAAAACAGGTTACCATATTTTTTGCATAATGAGGCATGACGTCATAGAATTTTCCGCCATCGGCAATGCCTTTTATCACAGTGTAAATATCATATGCTTTATTTGGATTGTCAGGAATTAAGTCTGCAAATTCAGGGTTTGGCCTATTGGCATCATCTCCCAAATCAAGAGCAGGTGCTGTCTCTAAATTGTTAGAAGGCATATAACCCAACAATTCTCTTACATCCAATAAGGTCTGTCTGTCATCCTTGGCTATAAAATGCGCCACACCACTCTGTGCGTTATGAGTCATAGCACCACCAAGTGCTTCCGCTGAAATATCTTCTCCCGTTACCGTTTTAATAACCTGAGGCCCTGTAATGAACATCTGACTGGTTTTATCAACCATAAATATAAAGTCGGTAATGGCAGGCGAATAAACCGCACCACCGGCACAAGGTCCCATGATAACGGAAATCTGAGGAATGACGCCTGAAGAAATGGTATTATTATAGAAAATTTTACCAAATCCTGAAAGAGCTGCAACACCTTCTTGAATTCTTGCGCCACCGGAATCATTGAGTCCTACAATGGGTGCGCCCATCTTCAAGGCCATAGCTTGCGCTTTTACAATTTTTTCTGCATGATATTCGCCTAAAGATCCGCCAAGTACTGTAAAATCCTGCGCATAAGCAAATACCAATCTGCCATCCACCGTTCCATATCCGGTTACAACACCATCTCCAGGTGCATGTTTGTCAGCCATATCAAAGTTGTTG
>JAVVUJ010000081.1:0-8708 GCA_036653195.1 Anaerovorax sp.
AAAGGCGGGCGCAACAAAAGGCGGGCGCAACAAAAGGCGGGCGCAACAAAAGGCGGGCGCAACGAAAGGCGGGCGCAACAAGATGCATCTTAAAAAGCTGTTACTGAAAATAGAAGGAAGACAGAAGAACCGTCCCCCTGTCCTGTTCCCCTGTCCTGTTACGCTCTGGGGTGGGTTCGGTCATAAACATCTTTAATCCTGTTTTTGGTAACCGATAAGTATATTTGGGTGGCCGCCATATCTTCGTGACCCATGAGTTCCTGAAGAGATTTTAAATCAGCCCCGTTTTGAATCATATGTACTGCAAAAGAATTTCTTAAAATTTGAGGCGTCAATTTGTGTGCCACACCGGCTTCCTTGGCATATTCTTTCAGAATCTTCCAAAGCCCTTGCCTTGTCAGCCTTTGCCCCTGATAATTTAAGAACAGCGCCGGCTCATCTCGGTGATCGTCTTTCAACATTTTACCTCGGGCTTCATAAATATATGCCTCCATGGCTGCTCTTGCCGGCCTTCCCATGGGAATAATTCTCGCTTTTCCATGTTCACCTGTACACGTGACAAATCCCATTCTAAGATTAATATGTTCTACATCCGTCTCTGTAATCTCGCTAACTCTGATTCCTGTGGCATAGAGGAGCTCTAGCATAGCTCTGTCTCGAATGCCTTTTATGGTATCATCGGGTGCAGATAAAAGTTTGTCAATCTCTTCTACCGTCAAGTATTCTATGGCTTTTCTCTCTATTCTGGGTGACTTTATATTCAAGGTAGGGTTGTCCTTCATCTGTCCATTTTGCAACAATAAATTGTAAAATGCCCTTAAAGACGCAATTTTTCTATTGGCCGTAGCTCGAGATTTTCCCTCATGTTTTAAATTTAATAAATAAGCAACCACCTGGGTATTTTGGACCTCTGCCAAATCCGTCACACCTTTTTCCCCTATAAACCGATCAAACTCGTACAGGTCTCCCCGATAGGCACTTAACGAATTATCCGACAGTTTTTTTTCAGTTTTCAGATAACAGATGAAGTCTTCAATTTTTTTATTCATTATTCATTTCCCCTTGATTACGCTGTGGCTACAAGTATATTCATTCCCATTGCATTGCACAATTATATACCATCTACCATTCGTTTACAATAACGGATTCCACATTTTTTTCTCGTGGGAAGGCAGGATTTGATCATATCCTTCAAGGTTTGTACATATAAATAGAAGTATCGGTTATCATGATTCCATGGTTGTGTTGTTTAGGAGGATCGCTGAACATGAACAGAAAGTTTCCCATCATTCATCGTAAATTGTTGGCATTTGCCGCCTTTTTTTTCATAATTGGCATTTCTACGGGTGTCTTTCTTGTGGTGCTCATTGAAGATGCAGAAAAAGAAACGGCGCTCCACTACTTAAACAACTACTTATTGCCTCAAGGCGCCTATAAAGACTTCCTGCCCCGTGTGTTTCTGTGTTCTGTAGCCAATAACTTCCTCCTTTTGCTTGTCATGGCATTGTCCGGCTTTTTTTCCTACGGCTTGATCCTTGCCCTGGGTGCTTTCTGCTACAAAGGATTGGTGCTTGGATTCTCTGCTACACTTATTTTAGAATTCATGAGCGGAAAAGGTGTTCTTTTACTCTTGTTTACAGTGATACCACAAAATGTGCTCTTCCTTGCCGCTCTCGCCTTTGGCGTGGCGATCTCTGTAGATTTGAAAAAAAGCCCTAGAATTTCTAGCGCTTCTTACTGGACATCTTATGGCATTTTATCTATAGTAATACTTGTAGGTTGCTTGCTAGAAGCCGTTCTTCATCTAATTTTAACTCCGCTAATAGTATAGCAATGATGGTCTTTGCATCTTTAATCTCACCGGACGCAATCATCTCTTTTAAATCTTCAATATCATATTCAACGATTTCTATGGCCTCATTGTCATCAAAATTGGTTTCTCCCGGTGTCAATCCCGTGGCAAAATACAGGTGAATCATCTCTGTGGAATACCCAATAGATGAATAAAAGGAGGACAAAAGTTCTAAATTTTCGGCGGTATATCCGGTTTCTTCCTTTAATTCTCGTAAAGCGGCCAACTCATGATCCCTTTCGCCCTGTTCAATCTTTCCTGCTGGAACCTCTAATGCAACTTCCTCCGCAGCCTTTCGAAACTGCCTGACCAAAACAAGTTTGCCCTCTTCCGTCAAAGCGGCCAAAGCCACGCCCCCGTTATGTTCTACAATTTCCCGATAAGAAGTTCGTCCTTCTTTCACATGCACTTTATCTTTTCTCAAGTTTAGAATGGCGCCTTCATAGATCCTCTCGCTGGAAATCGTTTTTTCTTCAAATACCATGTTTTTCCCTCACTTCGTCATTTTTTTGGATTTTTCTATGGCTGCTTCCATACCGGAAATAACATTCTGGCAAAATCCGTTATCCTGTAATTGATATACGGCTTCAATGGTAGTTCCACCGGGAGAACAAACGTCATCACGAAGCTTTGACGGTGCTTCTCCTGTTTCCAAAACCATCTTCGCCGCACCCAGCACACTTTGTGCCGCAAAAGTTTTTGCAAGTTCTCTATCCATTCCGTTTTTTACAGCACCTTCAATAAGTGCGTCTATAAACATGTACACATAGGCCGGACTGCTTCCGCTGACACCGATTACCGTGTGAATCAACGATTCATCCAAAGATTTTGCCTTTCCTATACTTTCTATGATTTCCATAATACAGGAAAGTTCTTCATGACTTACATGCTGATTATGGAAGACGGCTGTCATCCCTTCTTGAACCAACGCAGGTGTGTTGGGCATAATCCTGACTATTTTAGTTCCTATGCCCACAGCTTGCTCAATATAGTCCATACTGATTCCCGCAGCCACGGACAAAATCACTTTTTCCTTTGTCATGGCCTTTTTCACATGGGGCAATATGACATCATAAATATTGGGTTTTACCGCAAGAACAGTCACGTCACAAAGACCCACCAGTTCTTCGATGCTACCGCATGGATGAAAGTGAAGTTGCCCGGAAAGACGCTGCAGTTTTTCTCCATCTGCATCAAATGCAAAAACATCTTCGGCTTTTTTCTGATTTGCCAGAATATATCCCTTTAAAATGGCACCGCCCATATTGCCGATACCGATAAATCCTATTTTCATAATGCTGTTCCTTCCTTTTATATGTTCCCTGTTTTACTGTTTTTCCATGACTTTCCCACTATTTTTCCTTATTTTTTATTCCTTGATCATTTTTTAAAAAAGATGGTTCCCACGGCATTTCCTTCCGACGCATTTTGAATCACATCAGGTATTTTTCCATTTAATAAAATCATAGGAATCACATATTCGTTGACTCTTTTGGCCGCGCCGATCTTTGTAACAATACCACCCGTTCCAAAGGTACTGGTACCTGTGGCATCAATACCACCTAGCAATTGATCAATATCGGACACTTCTTCAATCAACTTAGCATCCCTGTGATCTTTTGGATTTTTATCAAAAATACCGTCTATATCGCTTAAAATAATCAAAAGGTCTGCATTCCAAAGATTTGCAGTTAGCGCACCTAGGGTGTCATTATCTCCGATTTTAATTTCTTCTACACTGACACTGTCATTCTCATTGATAATGGGCACTACGCCTTCATCTACCAATGTAAACAAAGCATTCCGAATGTTTAAAGTCCTCATATGATCTCCAAAGTCTTCTCTGGTCAAAAGCATTTGTCCCACATGAATATCATAGGCTGCGAAAAATTCTTTATAGGCATTCATCAATTCTACCTGCCCAATGGCACACAAGGCTTGCTTATAATTGATATCATCCTTTCGGCTCCATCTATTGATTGCACCCACGCCAAAAACACCGGCTCCCGAGGACACAATAATCACCTGTTTTCCCCCATGAACCAAGCCTGCTACCTGTTCAGCGATATTATGCATAGATTGTTTATTTACGCTGCCATCATCTTGGGAAAGTACATTGCTGCCAATCTTTATTACTATTTTCCGACTGCCTTTTATGGTGTCGCCGATCCTGCTCATATCTGTTTCTCCCTATCTTATCTACATCATTTCTTCAATTTAAACTAAATTATACTCTTTTTATGGATGAAAATCAAGGGCGATAACACCATTCTGTTACCGCCCTTGATTCCATTGCCCTCCTATCTTTCTTCGTGTACCCCATTATGTATTCCAATTTATCTGGGCTCAATAATCAGTTTGATTGCCGTTCGTTCCTCCCCATCTATTTGAATGTCAGTAAATGCCGGGATACAGATTAAATCCACACCGCTTGGCGCTACAAACCCTCTGGAAATCGCCACCGCTTTCACAGCCTGATTTAATGCGCCTGCTCCTATTGCTTGAATTTCTGCATTCCCCTGTTCTCTCAGCACACCTGCCAATGCCCCCGCTACTGAATTAGGATTTGATTTTGCCGATACTTTTAATACGTCCATTTTCATACCCTCCATGAATTTCTGTTAGAAAAATATCTTCTTAAATTAAAACTGGTTTTGCAATACCTTGTCTAAGATTGTATTATAGTTTTTCCCATTTGTAATGGGTATTCGTTCGACAATTTATTACATTTCCCAAAATAACGACTTTTTTTCGCTTTAATACTTGCATTAATTGTCGTAATTAGGTATAATGTGTTTGTGGTTATCCCCCTGATAACCTCATTAATCTCTAATCCCAAAATACCCCTTTTGAACAAAACAAACTGCTCCCCTGCAGTTTGTTTTGTTTTTTGTTTTGTGGTAAAATAGGTATAGGTGGTGAATCATATGAAAACAATCAGGAAACAATATCAAGAGTCTCTCTTTTCTTCTAAAATTTTAGATTTCTATTTTGAAGGGTTGTCTGTAGCTATCATTGACATTGAAACTACAGGTCTCTATCCTGAAAAAAATCAAATGATTTTAGGGGGCATCGCCATTCCTGATTTCAAACAGTCCACCATAGAAACCATTCAGTATTTTGCGGAAAATCCGGGAGAAGAATCCGCCGTTTTACAAGCCTACAGCGGCGCACTGGAAAATTTCCATATACTCATCAGCTACAATGGAAACAGGTTTGACTTTCCTTTTTTAAAAAAAAGGCTCCACGTAAATCATTGCCCACCCTTATCTATATCCACCGGACAAAGTTTGGATTTATATTGGGCACTGAATACCCATACGCCTTTACGGAAGATTTTGCCAAATTTAAAACAAAAAACCGTAGAATCTTTTATGGGACTCTGGGCCACCCGAACAGATGAAATCACAGGTGGAGAAAGTGTAGAACTCTATCATACGTATTTAAAAACAGGTAAAAAAGAACTAGAATCTCTCATTTTACTGCATAATAGAGACGATTTGTTGCAATTGACCCGATTACTTGCCATTACGGAAAAAATAGATCTACATAAAATTATGTTTTTCAATGGATTTCCCGTTTTCCAAAATGGAAAAATTGGATATATAGAAAAAATCAAACCCACTAAATATTATACGGCGCTCTTTGGAACACTAAAGCCTATGCCTATGGATTATAAATGGTTTTCCGACCATTACGAAGTCACCATAACAGCCTGTAATGGCGCCTTCTCAATAAAATTAATGGATCTGCCCCAAAGCAAACTTTTAGACGGGGATGGTCACATAAATTACGGCTATGCCAATAGCGCACTCCTTGCGGTTTTCAAAGAAATACTTTCGAAACTGTGATATTTGTTTTAAAATATAAAAAGACAGTATGCTTCATGTCTTGTGTGTTTTAAGGAAGGAAATAAGGCAGATATTATGAAGACAAAATCAAGATTGAATGATGTTTTTAAAAAAGCATTTCCGGTACCTTTTGACGATGACTCTAAATTTGTTTTTTTCAGCGACGTTCATAGAGGTGACGACAGTTTATCCGATGACTTTGGCAGAAATCGCCACATCTACTATCACGCTTTAAATTATTACTATCGAAATGACTTTACTTACATTGAGGTGGGTGATGGTGATGAATTGTGGGAACACCCGAATTTTCAACACATTCTAGGCTCCCATGTTTCGACTTTTGATATGCTTCGCAATTTTTATAAAGACGATAGAATGTATATGCTCTTTGGGAATCACAATATGCATTTAAAATATCCCAAGTATGTGGCGGACAATCTCTATGAATTTTACGATGAATATACGGAAACTACTGAAGATTTATTCCCCGGTTTGGCGGTTCATGAAGCTTTGATTTTAACACACCGAGAAACCCAACAGGAAATATTTGTGGTTCACGGCCATCAAGGAGATTTAATCAACGACCAACTTTGGCGCATTTCCTACGTCATTATACGGTATTTTTGGCGGTTTATGCATGTGTTAGGTGTTCGATATGCCGCCAGTCCTGCAAAAAACAGACAAAAGCGACACAGAATAGAAAAAAACTATAATAAATGGAATGAAGATCATGGCATTATGATCATTTGCGGTCACACCCACAGACCCAAATTCCCCAGTAAAAATGAACCTGCTTATTTTAATACGGGTTGTTGCATGCACCCAAGGGGAATCAACTGCATTGAACTGGGTCTGGGGAAAATTTCATTGATTTCCTGGAATATGCATAGCAAAGAAGACGGCACTTTATATATTAAGAGAACGGTAGTAAAGGGTCCCGTGCCCGTTTCTCAGTTCCAATCAAATTCTGCGGAATACAAAAACAATCACCAAAAAAAACACAAACATTTCTTTTAAATCTAAGGAAAAGGAAATGTAAAAGGTTATTTCACACTTCAGCTCCCATGGGTTTTACATAGGAGATTTGAAGCAAAGCAATGGAACGGGCGGGTTCACTCCCTCCGTTAGTCCATATGGAGGAAAAAATGAAGGAAACAAATCATATTCAAGAAGTGGCCAAGAACATTAAACTAGACAGCTTTCCCATGGCTTCTTTAGACGGCACCACAAGAAATCAAGCACTACGGGCTCTTTCCGCCGCATTGGAAGCCGGAAAGGCCGTCATCTTTGAAGCCAATCAACGGGACATGTCTCGTGCCATCACCAATCATCTTGACAGCCCCGCACTGAAGCGGTTGAAATTTGACGAGCAAAAACTTTCCGACGTCATTGCCGGAATCCACAGCTTGATTTCCTTGCCTGACCCCTTGTTTCAAGTCACTTTAGACAGGCAACTTGACGAAGGCTTGCATTTAAAAAGGGTCACCTGTCCTATTGGTGTCATCGGCGTTATCTTTGAATCCCGCCCTGATGCATTGGTACAAATTGCCGGTCTGTGTTTGAAAAGCGGAAATTGCGCTATTCTAAAAGGGGGCAGTGAAGCCTTAGAAACAAACAGAGCCTTATTTAAGATCATTCACGAAGCCGGTACAAAAGCCGGCGCGCCCCCTGCATTTTTAACACTGTTGGAAAGCCATGCAGACATTGATTCTTTGCTGAAATGTGATGGTTCTATTGACCTGATTATCCCAAGAGGTTCCAATACCTTCGTGCAGTACATTATGGATCACACACGAATCCCCGTCATGGGACATGCGGATGGAATCTGTCACATTTATGTAGATGACAGTGCCCATATAGACAAATCCCTACCAATTATACTGGATGCCAAAACTCAATACGTAGCCGCTTGCAATACTATGGAAACCTTGTTAATTCATAAAGATATGGCGCCTAAGATTTTACCGCCTTTACAGGCACTTTTAGAAAAGAACCAGGTGTTATTAAAGGGTTGCCCCCAAACAGAAGCCATCATACACTGTGACAAAGCGACAGAAACAGATTACGCCACAGAATATTCCGATTACATCCTTTCGGTAAAAATTGTGGACCATTTGGAAGAAGCCATTAACCACATCAACCGATACGGTTCTCACCATACCGATTGTATTCTCACAGAAACTGCGGAAAATGCGGAAAAGTTTATGCTCCTTGTAGATTCTGCCGGCGTTTATCAAAACTGTTCTACTCGTTTTGCCGATGGATTTCGATATGGATTTGGCGCAGAGGTGGGCATCAGCACGGGAAAACTCCACGCCAGAGGCCCTGTAGGACTGGACGGACTCGTCACCTACAAATATAAACTCCATGGCAACGGACAGATTGTGGCCGACTATGCAGAAGGACGAAAAAAGTTTCATTTTATTGATGGGACAATTGGATGATGGCATCGGCATAAATTTTCGCCGCCGTCACCATACTGTCAATAGAAAAATATTCATTTTTCTGATGAGCCACTTCTGCTTCACCGGGAAAGGTAGCACCAAACGCCACTGCATTTTTCATAGCTCTGGCGTAAGTGCCGCCGCCGATTACCATGGCTTCCTGTTCTTGGTCGCCTGTGTGTTTTCGGTAAACTTCCATGAGTGCTACAATCATAGGATCTTCTTTCGGTATATAAATAGGCTCTTTGTGGCTTAATTTAATGACGCCTACGTTGTATTCATTCAGCGTGGGCATCATGCCTTCATAAACCTTCTCATCGTTCATTGTGACCGGATATCGAATATTCACGGTCAAACGTGCCGCTTCATCATCAATATTCACCAACCCTACATTAAAAATCAGCTTCCCCGATTCTTCGTCGGAAAACCCACAACCCAAAGAAACGCCATCCAACTCAAACCCAATATGGCGGTTATAAAATTCTATAAACTCACGCATATCTTCATTGACGAGATGAAGCCGACCTAAAAACATCATCATAATGGAGATGGCATTTAACC
>JAVVUJ010000082.1:0-8434 GCA_036653195.1 Anaerovorax sp.
GTGGCGTGCCAGAATTTCAGCCTTGGGCTGAAAAGGCACATGCCGGATTATCCCATAAAATCGAAGATATTTATGGTATAATAACCACCATCAGGTGGTTATTATACATTTGAAGTGGCGTGCTGTTTGGTGTCATGTAATAATTTGTAGTTTTAAAAGTTATATAAAGTTTTTTTGGAGGTAATCAACATGTTGTATATCGCCCATAAACGTGAAATAGATTGTGTAGAGCAGAGTGTCAAAGAGCATTGCGACAGCGTTGCTCAATTGGCTGAGAGGTGGGGTTCCCAAATAGGCATGGCGGCTTGTTGCAGGCTTTGTGGAAAATTGCATGATATGGGGAAGGAATCGGATGTATTTTTGGAATATATCTTATATTCCTATGCAAATCCTTTAAATAACACCAGACGGGGAACGGTAGACCATGGACAGGCCGGAGGAAAGTATATCTTTGAAAACTTCTACGATAAGGTAGATGTTATTGGAAAAATAACGGCGGAAGTCATTGCAATGGTCGTTTGTTTTCATCACGGCGGCCTTTCGGACTATGTGAGTTTGGATTGCAATTCACCATTTTTAAATAGAGTGAATAAAGACTATGGAGAAAATTCTTATGATAGAATAAAAGAAAATTACTTAAGAGACTGCTACACTGCGGAGGAATTGAAAAAAGATTTTTTGGAGGCAAAACATGAAGTTGAGGCGTTTCTAAAAAAAAGTAAGGACTTAAAATTAAATAAATTTGGCATAAGTCTACTGACAAAATATATCTACAGTTGCGTGATTGATGGAGATCGGTTAGATACTTATTTGTTTATGGGAAACCTAAAAGAAAAAATATGGAATAAAGAAGGGTTATGGCGAACCTTATCAGATCGGATGGAATCCTTTGTGTGTTCATTAGCACCTAAACATGATATAGATTTTTTGCGAAGTCAGATTTCTGATACTTGCAAAAATTTTGCTGTTAAAAATACCGGAATATATTCTCTTACGGTGCCTACAGGCGGAGGGAAAACATATTCCGGTTTTCGCTATGCGTTGGAACATGCAAAAGGATATCATAAAGACCGAATCATCTATATCGCGCCGTTCACCACAATTATAGACCAAAATGCAAGGCAAATAAAGAATATTTTAAAGTGTGATGGGTCCATATTGGAGCATCATTCCAATGTCATTCGCGACAATGGCTTTGAAGAGTTCAAGCTGATGACAGAACGTTGGGACTCTCCCATTATATTTACCACCATGGTTCAATTTTTAAATACCTTGTTTGAAGGTGGCACCCAAAGTGTCAGGCGTATGCATCATTTGGCCAACACGGTGCTTCTCTTTGATGAAATACAAACCATACCCGTTTATTGTATTCATTTATTTAATCAGGCCATTAATTTTCTAAGCAAAATCTGCAATACCACGTGTATTTTATGCACCGCAACTCAGCCGGCACTTTCAGAAACAAAACGTCCCATTATCCTTAGGGATGATGGTGAAATGATTCCAGATTTGACAAAAACATTTCAAGCGTTCAAGCGCGTGAACGTCATTGATAAACAAATTTTAGGAGGGTATTCTTTCGATCAGTTGGCCACGTTGATATTTGAGAAAGGTGAGACTGTTGAAAGCATTCTTGGGATATGTAACACAAAGAAAACGGTAGAAACTCTTTTTGCGAGGATTTCTGAGAAAAACAAGGATTTGCCAGAAAATGAGCAGTTTGTCCTTTTCCACCTGAGTACCAATATGTGCCCAGCTCATAGATTGGATATTCTTGAAGAATTATACAAGGGTTTAGACGATTCAAAAAAGGGTGGAAAGCGCGTCATCTGTATCAGCACACAATTGATAGAAGCGGGTATTGACATTAGTTTTGCATGTGTTTTTAGAGAGATTGCGGGGTTAGATTCTATTGCGCAAGCTGCAGGAAGGTGTAACCGCCATGGAGAGGATGCATTGAGGGAAGCATATATTGTAAATTTAGCTAATGAAAATTTGAGCATGTTGCCACAGATAAAAGAAGGTGTAGAATGTACAAAGCGATTTTTAAATGAGTTTAAAGCAAATCCAAAAGGATTTGATGAGGATTTATTGTCTCCCAAATCTATGGAACTGTATTACACCGGTTATTATGCAAGATTGAAAGAGGAAATGGATTTTCCAATTGGAAAGGGTGAAACAACTGTATATGCATTGCTTGACCAAAATAAATGGGGCACAGATGCCTACGGTCATAAATATGGGAAAAATATTGAACTTCTTTTGCACCAGGCTTACAAGACGGCAGGGGAAGCGTTTCAAGTGATACCGGACAATACAACTGCCGTATTGGTGCCCTATGGTGAGGGGGCAAAGCTAATCGAAAAGTTAAACGGAACTTGTAGCCTGACAGAAATGACAGAACTGTTGAAAAAAGCACAACAGTTTTGTGTGAATTTATTTGATCAAAATTTATCAGTTTTAAACAAAAATAAAGACATTTACGATCTTGCAAACGGAGGTGTTTTGGCATTAAAACCTGAGTTTTATGATGAAGAAGTAGGGGTGTTGCCTGAGGGGAAAACAATGAAATTTATGGAAATTTGAGTTTTAAATAGTATGATTTTGATGGGTGAAATTTCATCTCACTCATCAATTTTAAATTTTTATATTACGAAACCGGAAGGAGGAAAAAATGGAAAACAGTGTCACGTTTCAAGTCAGTGGGCGGTATGCACTTTTCACAGATCCATTGACAAGAGTGGGGGGTGAAAAATATTCATATCAAATCCCTACATACCAAGCATTAAAAGGGATTTTAGAAAGCGTGTATTGGAAGCCAACCATTATTTGGAAAATAGATGAAGCGAGAGTAATGAATCCTATACGCACGCAATCACAAGGAATTCGTCCCATCAATTATGGTGGAGGAAACAGCTTGTCCATTTATACGTATCTAGCGGATGTTTCTTATCAAGTAAAGGCGCACTTTGAATTCAACTTAAACAGACCGGAACTTGAAAAGGATAGAAATGAAAATAAGCATTTTTTTATTGCAAAAAGGATGATAGAGCGTGGAGGAAGGCGGGATATTTTTCTTGGAACCAGAGAATGTCAAGGCTACGTAGAGCCTTGCAATTTTGGAGAAGGAAAAGGATTTTATGATGAATATGGGGAATTGGATTTTAATGTCATGTTCCATAGTTTTTCTTATCCTGACGAAAGTGGGGTAGATGAACTACAAGTACGATTATGGCGACCGAAGATGGATAATGGTTACATTCGGTTTATCAAACCTGAAGCGTGTACCATGATCCGAAAAATAAAAGAGATGAAGGCCAAGAAATTTGATGAAAGCAATTTTTCCGGTTTATCTGAGATAGAACTAAGGAATATCTTCAATGAGGAGGTGATGTGATTTGAGTTGGATTATGAAACTTTATGAAACTTACGAAAATTGTGGGGATCAGGCGGGGAAGATCGGTGCAGAAGGTAGCCCTGTATTACTCCCAATCGCGCATACCACACAACAGGCTCAAATTGAAGTGACGCTTGATGAAGATGGCAATTTTACAGGCGCAACCTGCCTAGACAAGAAAGAGGCTACCACCATTATTCCTTGTTCGGAAGATTCTGCAAGTAAATCCGGGAAGTTTCCTGTTTGCCATCCTCTTTTCGATAAATTGCAATACTTAGCAGGAGATTATGAAAAGTTTGGAGGAGGCAAAGGTGGGAAGTTTCATTTAGACTATATGGAGCAATTAGAAAAATGGTGTGCTTCTACCCATGCAAATACAAAAGTCTGCCTTGTTTTTAGTTATTTAAAAAAGGGAACATTGATTGAGGACTTAGTGGCTGCGAAAGTGCTTTTTTGCGATGAACATGATAAATTGTTAGAAAAATGGAATGATGAAGGGGAAAAGCCACCTATTTACAAGGTCCTAACCGGAGATAGTAGCGATGCGTTTGTTAGAATTAATGTGAACATTCCCGGTGATTACTGTAAGATTTGGGAAGATCAGCAGGTTTATGCAGATTATATCGCCTACTATTTAAGCAATACCAGGGCGTCTGATTTATGCTACGCTTCGGGAGAAACCATACTTTGCAGTGATAAACATCCTTCTAAAATCAGAAATTCAGGAGATAAAACAAAGTTGATTTCGGCAAATGATATTTCGGGATTTACCTTTCGTGGAAGATTTATGGATAAAAATCAAGCATTATCCCTAGGATATGATGTTTCTCAAAAAGCCCATAATGCATTAAAATGGCTGATTTCCAAGCAGGGGTATTACATTGATGGAGAAGTTATTTTGGCCTTTGCCACAGGAAATCAAAATTTGCCTTCCATGCTAGGGGACACCAGTGACCTCTTTGATTATTCCGATCATGAAGAGCAGGGAGATCCTACCAATCAGGAGTTTAGCCAAAGGCTCAACAAGGCTATGGCGGGATATGGCAGAGATCTAGATCAAGCCACAGATATTGTAATAATGGGGGTAGATGCCGCAACGCCGGGAAGACTTTCTATTACATTTTACAGAGAAATGAAGGGTGACCAATTTATTGAAAGAATTAAGAATTGGCACGAAAAATGTGCGTGGCTACACACCTATCGCATTGGCGCAGATAAAAAAAGAATTCCATTTGTAGGTGCACCTGCACCAAAAGATATTGCCTTTGCGGCTTACGGCAACACTGCCAGCGACAAACTGAAAAAGAGCACGGTAGAAAGACTGCTCCCTTGCATTGTTGACGGAAGGCCTTTGCCTTTAGATCTAGTACGCAACGTAGTACAGAGGGCGGGAAGTCCTATGTCCATGGAAAATTGGGAATGGGTCAAAACATTGAGCATTGCTTGCAACTTATATTGGAAAAGAAATGAAAAGGAGATTGAAACAATGGCATTAGATGAGTCAAAATTAGACAGAAGTTATCTTTATGGAAGATTGCTGGCTATAGCCGATCAAATTGAAAATATGGCATACGATAAATGGGGAGAAAGACCCACCAATGCTATGCGGTATATGAATACCTTCTCACAAAAGCCTCGCAGAACATGGAAGATCATTGCAGAAAGTCTGAGACCGTACCAGGATCGGCTTGTAGGTAAGATTAAATATTATAATGACCTGTTGGTTGAAATAGGCAGCATGTTGGATGGTGTTGATTGTGAAGAGGATAAGGCCCTCGAAGGTACTTATTTATTTGGATACTACAGTCAAACCCAGGAATTTAGAGACAGAACCAAGGCCATAAAAGAGATGAAGGAAAAGAAAAATTCCGATAATGAAGAGTAATATTGTAAAATGTGTATGAATATATGGAGGATAAACATATGGAAACTTTAAAAAATAAAATTGATTTTGCAGTGGTTATTTCAGTTAAAAATGCCAACCCAAACGGTGATCCCCTTAATGGAAACAGGCCGCGCACCAATTATGATGGCTTTGGTGAAATTTCAGATGTATGCATCAAGAGGAAAATTAGAAACAGATTGTTGGATATGGGAGAAGACATCTTTGTGCAGTCAGATGATAAAAATGTGGATGGGTTTAAGAGCTTACGTGAACGAGCAGACAGTTGTTATGATTTAAGGAAACTTTCAAAAGAGAAAACCAAAGAAGATTATGGGAAAATGGCTTGTGAAAGATGGTTTGACGTTAGAAGTTTTGGACAAGTCTTTGCATTCAAAGGCATAGATGTATCCCTAGGAATTAGAGGGCCTGTTTCTATTCATTCAGCCGTCAGTATTGCACCTGTGGATATTTCCAGTATGCAAATAACCAAAAGCGTAAATAGTGAAGCAAAAGAAGGCAAAGCCTCCGATACCATGGGTATGAAGCATCGAGTGGATTTTGGTGTTTACTTAATCTATGGAAGCATTAACACGCAACTGGCGGAAAAAACTGGATTTAGCGATGCAGATGCAGAGAAGATCAAAGAGGCGTTGATTACATTGTTTGAGAATGACAGTTCAGCAGCGCGGCCGGATGGCAGTATGGAGGTACATAAGCTATATTGGTGGAAACATAATTCCAAAACAGGACAGTATTCTTCTGCAAAAGTCCATCGTGCATTGAATGTGAATGTGGAAAAAATTAATAGCCTTGAAACGATCGTTGAAAATTTAAGTGTCACGAATTTAGAAGGACTTGTGGTAGAGGAATATGAAGGACTATAAAGAAGAAGACTTTCTTCAATTGGCGGGGATACAGCATTTTGCTTTTTGCCGGAGACAATGGGCGCTCATTCATATAGAGCAACAATGGCAGGAAAACGTGCGGACGATAGAGGGCGCGCATCTACATGAAAAAGCCCATGATATGCTTGTAAAGGAAAAAAGAGGAGATGTAATTGTTTCCAGAGGAATGGCTGTATTTTCCAAGTCCTTAGGCATAAACGGCGTTTGTGACGTGGTAGAATTGCATAAAAATTCAAAAGGTATCACTATATTTGGAAGAGGGGGATTGTATCTTCCTGTGCCTGTGGAATATAAAAGGGGGAAACCTAAAGAATCTGATATAGACATTCTTCAACTTACTGCGCAAGCTATGTGTTTGGAAGAAATGTTGCTATGTGATATTTCGTGTGGGTACTTGTTCTATGATGAGGTAAAGCGTAGAACAAAAGTTGAATTTAGCCAGACTTATAGGGAGGGGGTGGCATCTATTTGTGATGAGATGCACAAGCTTTACGATAGAAGGCATACACCAAAAGTAAAGCCGGGAAAACACTGTAAAGCCTGCTCTTTGTCAGAACTGTGCTTGCCAAAGTTGTGTACAAATCTTTCGGTTTCTGACTATATAGAAAGGAACTTGGCAGAATGAAAAAATTATTAAACACCCTTTATGTCACTTCGCCTGAGGCTTACCTGTCCCTGGATGGGGAAAACATTGTAGTGTTAAAGGGGGAAGTGGTGGCAGGAAGATTCCCCTTACATAACATTGAAAATATTATAACCTTTGGATACACGGGTGCCAGTCCTGCACTCATGGGTGCGTGCGCTAAGAAAAATATTGGTCTTTGTTTTATGACGAGAAATGGCCGGTTTTTAGCAAGAGTTACAGGGGTGGTGAGAGGGAATGTTACCCTTAGAAAAGAGCAATATGCAATTTCAGCGGACGATGAGCGAAGTACACAGATTGCTAAAAATTTTATTTTAGGCAAAGTGTTTAATGGAAAATGGGTATTGGAAAGAGCTACCAGGGATTATCCCCAAAGAATTGACGTTGAAAAATTCAAAGAGAAATCAAGTAGATTAACCGATTGTGTTTCATCTATTAGGACGAGCATGAATTTAGAGGAACTTCGTGGATTTGAAGGCAAGGCGGCCAGCGAATATTTTAGTGTTTTCGACGAACTCATATTGCAACAGAAAGAGTCGTTTTATTTTCATACCAGAAATAAGCGCCCTCCCCTTGATAATGTAAATGCACTGCTATCTTTCATTTATACTTTACTGGCACATGATATTGCCAGTGCATTGGAAACCGTTGGATTAGATGCATATGTTGGATTCCTTCATCGAGATCGCCCAGGAAGAGTTTCTTTGGCATTAGATATGATGGAAGAATTACGTTCTGTCTTTGCAGACCGGTTTGTTATTTCTCTCATCAATAAAAAGCAAGTGAATGCGGATGGATTTACGGTAAAAGAAAACGGTGCGGTAATGATGGAAGATGATACTAGAAAAATTGTATTGGAGGCTTGGCAACAACGGAAGCAAGATCAAATAACACATCCATTTTTGTTGGAAAGAGTGCAATGGGGATTGGTTCCCTATGTGCAAGCTATGTTGTTGGCCAGATATATTCGGGGAGATTTAGAGGAATATCCACCATTTTTATGGAAATAGAAGCAAGAATAATGAAAAAACCTAGTGCGCTGGTGCATTGACACTTCGGCCAATGGTTGGTTAGATTTTCAATGAGGTGGCACACAACAGCTGTCCAAAAGAAATTTATGGAATGTAGAAATTTTTAGAATGGGCGGAGAGGATATAGGAGTGAAATATGCTGGTACTTATAACATATGATGTGAGTACGACCGATGCTGCAGGGAAAAAACGCCTTCGTCAAGTGGCGAAGCAATGTGTAAATTACGGACAACGGGTACAAAACTCTGTTTTTGAGTGTGTTATTGATCCCGCATTGTTGAAAGAAGTACAATACAAACTGGAAAAAATTATTGATAAAGAAAAGGATAGTCTCCGATTTTATTATTTGGGAAACAATTATAAGGGAAAAATCGAACATGTCGGAGCAAAAGAATCTTATGACATTTCTGGTGTGCTTATGGTATAATGAATTCCGTGGGTATACGATACCATTTAAAGTGGCATTCCAGAATTTAAGCTTTTGGCTAAAAAGGAATATGCCGGATTATCCCATAAAATCGAAGATATTTATGGGATAATCTCTATTAGAAAAACCCTGGTGCGAACCTGAAG
>JAVVUJ010000083.1:0-8306 GCA_036653195.1 Anaerovorax sp.
AACAAAAACAAGATACCAGAATTAAATCAAACACAAGTACCAGTGAAATGACTTTCCTGGTTATTTGCGAATAATAGCAGTTCTTTATCTTGGATTTCATATTGTTCACCTATGATTGTTACTGGTTTGCCCCTTCAAATTTTTCAAATAAAATAATCTCGTTCCATGTCACATGGTCGGCTTGCTTGGCCTGTAAGGTCAGCTTGACTACAATTGGGTTTCCCGCAAAGATGTTTTTCGTCTTAGGTCCATCATAAGAAAGACCCGTAAAAACAGGAATCTCCACACCCGTTTCTAAAGCACTGGTGGTAACCGCCGGTGCTGTGGTATGGTACTGCCAAAAGACATCCGTTGTGTTGTTAATACCTGCCCCGGTAACAGAATCAAACATAGCAATTCCTTCCCCCGTCGTCGCCCAAGCCACATTCAAATATTGCTTGTCTGTCACGGTATCCCCCGATGTAATGCCGGCATTTGTGGTATACATGGCCGTGCTGCTTGTTGTCTTGGGTTGTGCAGCTCCATCCTTTTCCCACACCGTGTATTCCAATTTCAATCGAAACTGGGTATCAATTGAAGAAAGGTTGGTCACTTTACATGTAGAGAGCAACTCTTTTCCGGGGATCATCAAGCCGGCATTTGTGGTATAGGAAATCACATAGTGTACCTTGCCTGATTGTAGGCTGAAAGGGTTTTCCGACGTATCGGTAAACCAAGCGTAAGATTGGTTGGTATTAAAAGAGCCCATGACAATCCCCAGCAAGATTAAAAAGGCCGCTATTTTGTAACTGGCCTGGCTTCCCAACACGGTATCCAGTTTTTCTTCCATCTTTTTCATCCACATGATTCCCTATTCCTCCTTCCTCTTTCCTGCTTCCTGTGCAATCTCCTCCGGGCTTTCCCCTCCCTCTTTCATGGGATTTTCACCCTCTTGATTTTTCAGTTTTCCTGCTTCCGCTACAATCTCCTCCGGGTGTTCCCCTCCCTCTTTCATGAGACTTTCACCCTCTTGATTTTTCAACTTTTTGCGCCGTTTTGCCAGTTCCAGTTCTACTGCCATCCATAGCAACACCAACAGTATTGCTGCAACTTTCACCCATCTTTTTTCAAAAAACATAACCAAATATCCAATATAGGGAATGGTCACCACCACTTTTCCCTCTGCTCTGGAAAGAGAAGTAGGAGAGGGGTCTATGGCGTTATTGGCATCGCCTTTTGTAGACACCAACCCTTCATTAATAGATACAATCCTATGGGTAAATCGCTTGACTTCGCCATCCCCTGTGGAATGAAAGGTGACAATATCCTCTACTTCATACTCTTTCTGCGGGCTGATTACAATGAGGGATCCATAAGGAAGGGTGGGTTCCATACTCCCAGAGACTACGGCAAGAGACTGATAGTTTGTAAAGACGGAGATGTTCATGACCACTGCCATGAGCAACAACAGAATCATCACTACATTTATAATGGCTCTAAATAGGATGTTATCTTTCATTCTTTTCCTCGTCTCTTTCTTCCGTCTCTTCTTCCAATTTCAGTTCTTCTTCCACTTCTTGATTGATCAGCCTGATTATATCTTTCAGATTAAAAATCACAATACCCAAAAGGGGCAGTAGGATTAAAAATAAAAATCCGTATTTGCTTGCCACCACACTGATAAAATAGCCCAACAGCTTTGAGTCAAAGATGACTTTTCCGATAATTTTTTCATCATACACCCCATAAGGATCTTGAATACCATTGGCATCGCCTTTTGTAATAAAGCATCGCCTGCTCTGATCCTGTGTAATTTCAACAATTCTATGGGTATTGATTTCTCCTGCTATTCCCGGATCAATGGCATAAAAGGAAATGGCATCGCCTACTTTCAAATCATCAGGGTTTATTTTTTTTACCAAAATCACTGCACCGTCTGCAATGGTAGGCTCCATACTCCCTGAAACCACCCGCATCATGGAAACGCCAAACAGATTGGGTGCTTGCCCCTTCTCTGTATGAAATACGGTGACCAAGGCCATCATTGCAAAACCAATGGAAAGGATGGCTATGATTGTAATGATGATTGTTGGGTAATCCTTTTTTCCTTTTTCCTTCTTCATAGCCTGCTTCCTTTATTGCGCCTTTGCAGTTTCTGTTTATTTTGCCAAAGTGGAGGTGACGGCAAAGGTTGCGGTCATTCTCTTCTCTGTATATGGATTGCCTGTTGGCGTTGTACCTGTTCCCCCCTGCCCATTTTCCTGTCCTACGTTTGCCACAAAGGCCACTCGATATTGAAAATTTGCAGTTGCCCCTTCCGCCAAATCTATGAAGCCCGGAAGATAAAAGGTTTTCTGATTTCCGATAATCTGGGATAACCCCCCTACTTGTTCATAGGAACCCCCAGTGCCTTCTTTCCAAACAGATACATTGATGGCATCGGAAAGCCTGGTATCATTTCCTGCCACAGCAACCCACTGAGACGGCGTTTCACTCTTTTTAAAATTTTTCACTTGAGACAGCCCAAAGAAAACTTTGGCTGCGGAGCCCTTGTTTTTCAAGTTCACATGATAAATCAAAACATCCCCCGGCTTTAAGTTTTCAGCTACCAGAACGCTGTTTCCATTTTCCTGTTTCATGTTTGCGTCTTCAGACGTGATGGTCACATTTACATGAAGGGAAATGGCCGAAAAGTTGAGAGAATCCACAGAAGGTGACGCCCAATTTACAAACCATGCAATGGTAATGGCGATGAGTAGCATAGCCGTGGCCAGTACAATCATCAAATTATGTATCAGTCTCCCTTTATTGTTCATTTGTAACCTTCTTTATCTCTGTCTTGGTCTTTTTCTCTTCATTTTCCAATCCAACTTTTCTCTTGCTTTTTCTCTTTCAATTTTCATCTTTTCTTTTTCCCGTTTGATTTCTTCCAACGCTTCTTCTGTATCCGGTTTGGCTTTTTCCTTTTCCTTTTGTTTTTCTGTTTTCACCACTTCCAAGGCTTTCTCTTTTTCTTTGGCAAGCTCCTGAGTTTCTTTTGCCTTTTCCTTTTCTTTGGCAAGTTTCTCAGTTTCTTTTGCTTTTTCCTTTTCTTTGGCAAGTTTCTCAGTTTCTTTGACTTTCTCTTTTTCCTTGGCAAGTTTCTCGATTTCTTTGGCTTTTTCTTTGGCAAGGCGTTCTTTCTCTAATTCTTTTGCTTTTTCCTTTTCTTTTTTTGCTGCTGCTTTTTCCTTTTCCTGCTCTGCCAGTTTCTTCAATCTTGCCTTTTCTTTCTCTGCTTTTGCCTTTTCCAACGCCTTTTCTTTGTCTTTCTTTGCCTTCTCAATGGCCTTTTCTTTGTCACGTTTTGCCTTCTCAATGGCTTTCTCTTTGTCACGCTTTGCTTTTTCAATAGCCTTGGCTTTTTCCTTTGCCAGACGCAATTTTTCTTGTTCCTTTTCCTTTGCCAGGCGCAACTTCTCTTCTTCTTTTTCTTTGGCAAGACGTAACTTTTCTTCTTGCCGCTCCTTGGCAAGGCGTTCTCTTTCTTTTGCTTTCTCCTGATTTTCCAGTTTCTTTAATCTTGCCTTTTCCTTATCTAATTTGGCTTTCTCAATGGCTCTTTCCTTCTCTTTGGCAAGGCGTTCCTTTTCCTTCTCCTTTTCCTTCATGAGCCGTTCTTTCTCTTTCTCTTTTTCCTTGGCAAGCTTCTTTTTTTCTTCCTCAGCCTGACGTCTCTCTATTTCCATTTGAGCCTTGGTAATTTCTTCTATGATTACCTTCCGAATTTCCACATCGGGAATATCATAATCATCCACAAACTCTTCCACAATTTGTTTGACAAACTTGGGCTTAATCTTCTTTCGCCGCTTCACATTGGTGTCAATGGGCCTCCTGTCATCATCCAAAATGGTTTTAAAAACCGTATAGCCGGTGATCATATTGGAATACACCTGATACAAGTAATCCTCATCAAAATCCAAGGCTGTTTCTTTCACGTCTATGGAATACCCGATGTCATCGTATTGCTCCAAAAACAACCATAAATTATAACATTTTTTGTAATTTGGATCTTTCATAATCAAGTTTGTACGCTGAATGGGTGGGCGAACAGTCGCCGTTCCCTCCATAATTTGCATAAAACTGCATTTGTTCAGTTCCAAAACGATACGTCTCACTCGGTCAATTCTTTTAAATACTTCCATATGTTGGGCGTCGGTTTCCATGTAAGATTTCTTGTTTTTAATTCGAATTTGCAAATTGTATTCAATCTCTTCGTAATCATCTTCCACTTGAGATTCCACCTTTAGAAGAGATTCTTTTTCATCACCTGTAGACCAGAATATAATATCCGTGCGCTTATCAATAAAGCCCACTAATTTTTTAATCAACGTTGCAATAAACCGATTTTCATATAAGTCGTAGCTTTCCTCTGTGGTCACATTGAGTATTTTGGAAGGCATAATATTGCCGTCTTGAATATTGCTGATAAACTGTGTGTTCTGTGAAAGATGCCGCACAGAACCGGAGGTAATCTTTTTAGCCAAAGCAATGGGTACCACCGCTTCATCCGACTTAATAAACCGCCTGGGTTTGTTGAGGACTGCGTCCAACGCAACAATGCCTTCTTCCACCTTTTGAAGCCATTTTTCATCTACACTCTTATGCAAAATACGGTTGGTCTGCTGCAATTCATTTTGACTGCTCTCAATCAACTCAAACAAATACTCGTAATAAGGATCTGTCTCCAAAGATCGCATAACCTTATTTCTGTATTTTAAATAAAAATCTTGTAATGTTGCTGCCATGTTTTCTTACCTCTTCCAAGAACATACCAGAAGATGTCCCTATGTATTGCTAAAACATTTTCTGAAGTTTGGTCAAATACTTTTTGGATTCGGGCAAACCTGTCTTTCCAAATGTTTTTTCTATAAATAAAATTAAATCTTTGATCTCATCTCTTACATACCCAATATTTAAGCTCTCAAATTTTTTCAGAATTTTTCTTGCAATAATGTAATCTAACGCCTCTCCTTCCGTGCCCCCACAAGCCACGAATACGGGAACAAAAGACTGCATCTGCTTTTCAATACGATTACCAAAGGAGATCTTAAACCTTGTGGTAATATAGCCATCCAATTTATCCAATTTTGCCCGCATAGTCGGCGTAATCGGGTTTTCGTCAATGGCTTTTTTGAATAATTGCTGTAAATGTTCCGCCGTAATGCTAATAGGCGGCGTATCTTCCACCTCAAAGGCCTCTGCCCTGTTGTTGATTTCAATGGGAATGGCTCTATCGTAAACCTTGTCTGTAATGGTAAACGTAGAGTCGTCGTTGTTAGCGGTTCCCACAAACCATGTGGTCGTGGACACATTTAATTTTCCGTCTACCATTAATTTAGGGTCATTTGCCCAAGCCGTAGGCACCAAATCTACTTTCCATTCATCTGCACTGGGCATTTCCAAAACAGACAGCATCTCTGCAAAATAATATTCAATACGTGCCAAGTTCATTTCATCCAGTACGATAAAACTGGGCTCTTTCCGATAAGACGCTTCATACAAACTTTTCAAGAATTCTGTCTCATTAAACCGCTTTGTAAATTCATTGAAATACCCCAAAAGTTCGGTTCTGTCTCTGTAAGACGGCTGTACCGAAATGATGGCGGCATTGTTTTTCAAATACCGTGAAAAAGAGTAGGGCAAACTGGTTTTACCGGTACCACTGGTTCCTTCTAAAATCAAAATCTTGGAGGAAGCCATGCCTGCTACAAAGAAGCGAACCACTTCCGGCTTGTAGTACAGCTTCATTCTTGAAGCCGCAAAGTTTCGATATCCTGTGGTAAACCCTTCCAATGTAATCCGGTCATCAAATACAGGCTCTTCATATTCCGCATATTTTTCATCTACAAGGGCAAGCTTTGCAAAACGAACTTCTTGATTTGCTTCCGCACCCTCTTTTTCCTTATCCATTTTAGAGGCGTACAGCTCCTCAGAGTCCCCCGGTGTAAGACCCAATTGGGATACCCGCATGGCCATAATCTTGTTTTTTTCGTCTATTAGGTCTACCACCTGTCTGTTGAGAAATCCAATTTCCCGCAACATATCCTCTTCGTTAAATTTCTCTTTTCTTTTTGCCAACTGATGTTTCACTGCCAAGAAAAGTCTCCAAACAAGAAATGCGAGTAAGGCAAGAATCGCCGCAACCAATAAAATGGATAAAATCCATTGGAGAATCCCAAAATCACTGGTGTATGCAAAAAATATTTTAATATATTGAGGAATATCCACGATGAACAATTTGACAAAAGCCTTTCCAATGGTAGCGAAAAAACCAATCAAATTGATCAACATAGTTCCCAACAACTCATAGGCCAGTTTTAAGAACTCACTCATCCTGTGTTACTCCTCTTTTGCTTTATCAGAAGCGTTTTCCACTTTTTCTGTAGCCGCTTCAGCCTCCAATTTTTCTCTGATTTCCGCTTCCATCTGCGCTCTGGCAGACTCGCTCACTTCTCTGACCGCTTCCTTCTTCATCTCTATGACCAGAATAATCAATTTATATAACTGCCAAACAAAGAAGATCAAAAGGGGCAATACAATAATAACCAAGAATCCCACACTGGAACTCAACAGCTTTAAGATGGAGCCGATGACCGGCACCTTCACCCCGTACTTGCCCACCAAGTCGCCGGAGGATACAATCAAATCATCTTCCCGATCGTTCATGTCACCTTTTGTTACAAATTGAATCATACCGTTGCTGTCCAACACTTTGACGATTCTATGGGTGTTGATTACTTTTTTGTTTTTAATCACTGTCCAGAAGGATATAATATCCCCTTCTTTTAATTCCGCCGGATCTGTTTGGTGGACAATAATCAAATCCCCTTTGTTAAACTCACCTTTCATGGAATCTGTCAAAACCGACATAGGTGTATAACCTGCCACATTTGCCACACCTGCATCACTCTTTGATGCCAATGTAATAATCGAGAAAAATGCGGCAATAATGACAATAACCCACAGCAATACATTAAATAAGATATTTACTGTTTTTGATGCTTTCTTCATGTTTTACTTACTCTCCTTCTTATGTAGTAGATTCCACGCCTTCAAAACGAAGTCTGGTGCTGAATTTGGAGCTGATTACATCGTCATTGCAATCTGAGTCGTCCCCCTCTATCCAAATTCTCACGGTAACTTTTTCTTTTAATTTTCCGCCTGTCAATGTGAAAATTTTGGAACTTGCTTGCCCTACATCCGCACCTGTAAAGGTGTTTTGGGTTCCACCGCCAAGTACACCCAAGGTGGTGCTTCCATTTTTATTAGGCTCATAAATCACAGCACCCCCGCCTGCCGGCTGAAAGCTGATTCTCACACATTTATCAATATTGCTCTGTTTGGCATTATTTCCGCTGTTTGAAGTCACTTTGGTACCGTCTGTGTTACCCGCAGAATTCTTCTCTGTCAAGTACACATCCATAGGTGCCGATCCCATAAAGTATAAGTCAAACTCCATATATTTTTTCGTGGTCTTTGCTACCAACACATTTTTCTGATTATAAAGTGCTGTCCCGTTTGCCGAAGTCAGAGGATCCACTTTGATGCTGTCCAAAAGATAGCCCAACTGCCCCTCCACATTGGCCTGGGTGACCTCTGTCTTATATTGATCCAGAGAAGTATGTTCTGCCACGTCTATTTTCAAGTGTGTGCCTGCCGTCACCTGTAAGTCCATGGTATTGACCTTGGTGCTTAAGGACAAAGAAAACCACGCATAAGTGGCTGTCGCCAAAGCGATCAAAGCCAACGTGATCATCATAAAGGTAATATTCAGTTTTGTTTTGTTTTCCTTGCTAATATTCATCTTCTAAACCTTCGACATTTCCTGGAATAACGATTGCCGCCTTCTTAAAACCACTGCCCTTTTTATCATCCCTTGCTCTACGTGATTTTCATTGCTCTACGTGATTTTCATTTAAGTTGAGTTTCATCCCTGGATGGGATCCATTTATTTCATCTATTTCATTTATTTCGTTGATTTTGATTGCTCAAAAGGATGTTCTTTTTAATTTTATTATTTCTTAATTTTTTACACCGATGAAATTCAATTTGATTCCAAGGGTTCCGCCTGTAATCCCTGCTACACAGTCATAATCCATTCCCTCAATCCAAATATAAAAAATAACTTTCTGTGGTGTAGCGCCTAAAGTCACCACCTTCTTTTTATCCACTGTTATATCTGGGGTATCTTTATGTGATGGGACAGAACTAATTTGCGGATTTGTAATATATAGTTTTTCTTTGTTATATTTCACCTGATCTTGCAATGCAGGCGGAGAAGTAGC
>JAVVUJ010000084.1:0-8283 GCA_036653195.1 Anaerovorax sp.
TATAGGCAGTTTTATCAACGGAAGAATTGCGGATCGATATAATCCAAGAGTGCTGGTTGCAGTAGGCGTTGTCGCATCCATGCTTTGTAATTTGTTGGTGATTTTTCTGGAACATTGGCAGGGAATTCTGGTTGTCTGGCTTGCAAACGGCTATTTTCAATCCATGGTTTGGATCAGTGGCATGTGTTTAATCGCAAGATGGTGGAGCAGCAAGGATAGAGGGCTGGCTTGTGGAATTGCAAATTTTTTCTCGGGGCTGTCCCATGTGGCAGCCTACGTGATTCCCATGGCCATTACGTTGATTTTTCCATATATCAGTTGGCGTAAGGCGTTTGTGATACCTGTAGGAATCATGGCTATATTTTTAATTCTTTTTTGGCTGCTGTCTGCGGAAAGCCCCCAGTCAATAGGAGAAGCTGCGTATATTGAAACAAATTCCCTGGTTGCGGGACGAGAAGAGTATTTAAAAAGAGAAGTGCATGAAACCCATGGGAATTCGTGGAAATATTTTTTTACCAGACCTAAATTCATTTGGTGGTGTGTCATTGCCCTGTTGTCCAGTTTATGTAGATATGGCCTCTTAAAGTGGATTCCTATTTACTATAAACTTTCCGGGCAAGCAGAGTATATTTTAAATCCTATGTTTTCAAATTTAATCCTTCCCATTGGAATGGCCTTTGGAACATTGATTATTACGTGGATTGCCGGCACCAAATTTATTTTAAACAAAGGATTGATGATTATATGCAGTGCGGCTTTATGTGGATCTTTAATGTTGACATTTCCCATTATGGACTCTACAATAGGAATACTAATTGGCATATTCTGCACCGGATTTTTCCTATACGGCATAAATGGTGTTCTGTGGTTATATGCTTTAGACAGAGGCGGAAGGGTCTATGGAGGCACGACGGTGGGCGTACTCAATTGTTGCGCGTACTTAGGCGCAGCAATGGAAGCGTTTGTTTTCCCTTTTGTTTTAAATCTGGCCGGTGAAATGATTTCTATTTTTATTGTCATGGAAATTATTTGTATTGGTATGGTGGTTTGTGGTATGGTTGTAAGTGAAAAAGATACTTCATTTGAAGTTGATAATATGTAAAAGTGAAAGGAGTAGCCTATATGAAAAAACTTTTAATCATTGTAATTGATGGCTGCGCAATAGATTATATTTCGCGGGAAAATACGCCGAATTTTTATCGCATGGCTAAAAATGGGTTCTGTAAATGTGTAAAATCTGCCATGCCCTCTGTAACGAATGTAAATCATGCCACCATTTTGTCGGGAGAATTTCCAGCCCAACATGGTGTGGTAGGTAATTATTATTACAATCGGGATACGGGAGAAGCGGGATTTATAGAAGAAGCCGGATATATTAAAGTGGATACCATTATGGATTTATATAAAAAGAATGGAAAGTCCACTGCTTTATTGACAGTGAAAGGAAAAGTCCTGGAGGTATTTGGCAGCGGTGTAAAATTTGGCATCAGCGTGCAAAAACCCAATGAAATTTTAATTCGATATTTGGATATGGATATGCCCCCAAAAGTAGGTACATTGGAGGCGAATTTATGGATTTTAGAAGCTTGCCATAATTTACTGAGAAAGAATAACCCGGATTTGGTATATTGTACAACCAATGATTATATGATGCACAATTACGCACCGGACACCAAAGAAGCGGTGGAACAGATGAAAGCTATGGACAAGTGGATTGGCAAAATTTACGATTTGGATACGACAAGAGAAATTTACATTACAGCAGACCATGGGATGAATAAGAAGGGTAAAATCGTCAATCTTCAGCACATCATGGATAGAGAAGCCTATGAGGTGGTCTGCCATCCGCCTATAAAGGATCGCTACATAGAAAATCACCTTTATCAGGAAGGGGGTGTTTTGTATCTTTATTTTAGTGAACAGGCAATGGAAAAAAAAGAGCAGATTATTCACTTTTTAGAGAAACAGGAATTTATTGAATCCATCCATACCAATAAGGAGGCTGAGCGGAAATATGGGCTCCCTGCTGATAATATTGGTGATTTTGTCGTCTTTGCCAAAGCCGATTGGGCATTTGGGGAAGTAGACGGTGAAATCATTGAGACCGAAAGGGTAAGAACCCATGGTTCTATCCATGAGCGAGAAGTGCCGCTCATTGCTGTGAACCCCAGAGAAACACCGGAAAAGTACAGATACAGCAGAGATATTGTTAAAATTATCAAAGAAAAGCTAAAATAAACCCTGTTTGTGTAACACAGGGAGGTGTCCTTGTTTATAGGATGTTGGAAGAGCCTTCGAGGGAATGAGTGATCTATGGGCAACTCATTCCTTCGAAGGCTCTTTTTGTGGTAATCACTATGGAAATTTTCTAAAAATTATGTCTTTAGGGAATCTTTAGATAAACTTGACACATTCTATAGGGAATGTTGACATGTTCTTTAAAGGGTTCCCTTATTATATAAGTATGGAACACCTCAAAACGACCATATATTAATTAAAGAAATAATGTAAAGAAAAACGGAGGAAAGAAAATGTATAACAGACACTACACAGGTAAAATTGAATTAGCGGTTCTTGACACGGCAGGCACATTCTGTGATGGTCCTGGAGACTTCAGAGACAGATGGCCTCTTGATGACCTTAGAGGATGCAAAGCTCCTGTAGTTCCTTTCTACGAAGCACTTCTTGCACATAATATCGAAGTGGACTGGTCCGTAATCAGAAAGCCAATGGGAAACTTTAAGCCTACACATTTAAGAATGATGTTAAACCTTCCTGAAGTATCTTCACAGTGGGAAGAAAAATATGGAAGACCTTGGAATGAAGATGACTTTGATAAAATTCTAGCTACATTCAGACCTTTGATGACAAAATATATCGTTGATGAAGATTTGGCAAAGCCAATTGAAGGTGCTTGCGAATGTATAGACAAGTTAAGAGCAGCAGGAATCCTAGTTGGATGTGACACAGGATACTATGAAGAAGATTCTAAAAAATTAAACAAATTGTTAGAAGATAAGTATGGACTTCACTTTGACGTTGTAACAAACGCTGAAAAAGTACCTGGTCGTCCTTGGCCTTTCATGGTGTTTGACTGCATGCTTGGCGCATACCACATTAACAAGAAGGTAATTCCTGTAGAATCTGTTGTAAAAATTGACGACACAGCAGCAGGAATGAAATGCGGAAACAATGCGGGATGTTGGACAATCGGTCTATATGCATCAGGATCTAATACATATGATGAATTAGCAGCGTCTAAACCTGACTTCTTAGTACCTGATGTATCTTATGTACCTGAAATCATATTTGGACAGATCGAGCCAATGCTAAGAAGAGGAATGAGACCGGGACAGGGATTAATTGAAACAATCTAATTGCCAAGGCATGTTTACCAACCACTCCTAAGTTTTTAACTTTAACTTTAACTTAATTGAATGCCAAAGTAAGAGAGGGTACTCTAGACACCAGACGTGTTTGGATGCCCTTTCTGACAAGAAAAGCAAAAGTATGAAGATAAAATAACTAGGGTGAGGGCATGTTGCGCGTTGCCTAATTGTCAACGTATCAGGCACTAAATCAGCACACAAATGAAGGCTGCAAAATGGAACTGAACTAATAAAAATATATATTTTGAACTTAGATAAAAAATTAAGTAGGAGGAACAAATATGAATAATATGTTAGGTTATACCCCTGAACAGTTCAAAAAATTTAAGAAAAACGCATGGATTGTATTGATAGGCTTTTCATTATTGTACTGTTTTGTATATTCAGGAAGATTGAATATGGGGCTTGTTATTTCCGCTATGGAAGAGGAAGAGGGCTGGTCATCGGGCGCTCTGGGAATCACAACAGGCATTTTGTTTTGGACCTATGGCATGGGGCACTTATTTAATGGTCGGTTAGGTGAAATATTTGGTGTAAATCGATTTATTATAGCCGGTGTTATATTAACGGCAGCAGCAAATGTACTGATTAGTTTCCAATCATCAATTATCATTATCGCAATTATTTGGGGCTTTAACGGATATTTTCAATCCATGTTATGGTCTCCTGCAATGGCACTTGTATCCAACTGGTGGCCCGGAAATTCTCGAGGATTTGCCACGGGATTTGCCAATGCTTCTTCAGGAATGGGCTCTGTAATCGCTTCTTTCTTAGTAGTAGGCTCACTTGCCATAGCACCTGAAATGGGTTGGAGAGCGGCCTTTAGATTCCCTGTTATCATTATGGTAATCATCGTTATCGCTTATGCAATTCTTGTAAAGGCCAGCCCGAAAAGTGTTGGACTTGAAGAATATAAAGAAACGGATGAAGCCAGAGAAGTTTTAGAAAGCGACTTGAAAAAGGTCATGGCGGAAAAGGGAAAACTATACCCTTATATCTATCTTTTCAGTAAATGGAGATTTGACCTTTGGCTGATTATTATTGCCGGATCCAGCATTGCACGATATGGGCTCATTACATGGATGCCGAAATATTATGTAGATGTATTTGGTGTAGATTTGAAGGCCGGTATTTTGGGAACTGTATTTTTACCCCTTGGAATGGCAATCGGAACATTTGTAATCCCTTGGATCACAGACAAATATTGCCCAACCAATAGACTTCCGGCAGTGATTCTTTGTGCGGCAGTGGGTGGTGCAACTGTATTTTTCTTCCCTATGTTAGGCCCTGGAATCGGTGCAGGAATAGTACTATTTATTGCAGGATTCTTCATTTATGCAATTAATGGTCTTGTTTGGGCGTATGCCACAGATATAGGCGGTAGAGTGTTCGGTGGAACAGCAGCAGGGATATTGGACTGCGCAGCTTACCTTGGCGCATCTGCACAGGCTGTTTGCTTTGGAATGGTTTTAAACACCGGTCAATGGAACTTAGTATTTACCATGATTGTTGTTGTTTGTGTTATCATTATTCTGGCCGCTATTGCAGCAGGTTGGGGATTGAACAAGAAAAAGACAATCGTATAATTGTACAGCGTATCTGTATTATCAACACATAGGAAATGCAATGAAATCATTACATTTCCTATGGGATAACATCATATCACTTTTTAAATCACATGAGTAAAATGGAGGAAATTAAAATGGAATATCCAAAAGTAAAACGAAATGTATTGTTAAATCCAGGTCCCGCAACAACGACTGATGCTGTAAAGTACGCACAGGTAGTGCCGGATATTTGTCCAAGAGAAAAAGAATTTTCTGATATTATGAAGCAAATGGGAGACGATTTGGTAAAAATCGTTCATGGCGATCTGAACAAATTTACAGCAGTTTTATTTACAGGTTCAGGAACCATTAATATTGATTCTTGCATTAGTTCTCTTGTACCGGATGGAAAGAAAATTTTGATTTTAAATAATGGAGCCTATTCAGAAAGAGGCGCAGAAGTTTGCACGTATTATCACATGGATCACATTAACTTAAAGCTTTCCATTACAGAACCCATTGATGTAGCAAAAGTGGAAGAAGCACTAAAGGCTGATAAAGATATTGCAGTCGTCTATTGCTGTCATCATGAAACAGGAACCGGTATCTTGAATCCAATTAGAGAAGTTGGAGCAATGGCACACAAGTATGGCGCAAAGATGATCGTAGATACCACTTCTACTTATGCAATGATCCCTATTGATATGGACAAAGATAACCTTGACTTTATTATGGCTTCTGCACAGAAGGGGCTTATGTCTATGACAGGACTCTCTTATGTAATTGGTAATACGAAGATGCTTGAAGAGTCTAAAGGGTATACAACAAGATCCTATTATACAAACCTTTATATGCAGTATGACTTTATTAAGAATAAGGGTGAAATGCATTTTACACCGCCGGTACAGACCATTTATGCAACAAAGCAGGCCATTAAAGAGTACTGGGAAGTTGGAGAAGCAGCAAAATGGGCAAGGCATCAGAGTCTTTGGGAAGCCATTTATAAAGGTCTTGACAGACTTGGATTTGAGACCATTATTCCCAAAGAAAAACAATCTAAGCTTGTTGTATCAGTAAGATATCCAAATGATCCAAACTTTGATTTTGTAAAAATTCATGATTATGTATACGAAAGAGGCTTTACAATCTATCCGGGAAAAGTTTCTACATTGGCAACCTTCAGACTTTGCTCTTTGGGAACCATTGTACCTGCTGACGTAGACGATTTCTTTGTAGCATTAGAAGCAGGATTAAAGCATTATGGATGCCAAGTGCCTGTTAAGTACTAAAAGTAAAAACGAACCATCCTTCTTTCATTAAAATAAAATAGCATACAAAAAACAAAGATTGCCGGAAACATGGTCTTCAGCAATCTTTGTTTTTTACACGTGAAATAGGGTTGCAATAACCCAGTGGGTGAAAGCCATTTTTATGCTATTTTTTCAAAGGTTTACGGAACAGTATCCCTGTAAGGCTTCCAATGAACCATTACACAACAAATTTGTAGCCTACACCTCGAACGGTATGGATATGTTTTGGATGTTCGGGATCCGTTTCGATTTTTTTTCGCAGATTACTCACGTGTACCATGACCGTGCGGAAATCTTCTTCTAAGCCGTAAGAATCCCAAATTTGACCAAAGATTTGTTTCGAGGTGAAAACTCTGTTGGGATACTGGCAAAGAAGCATAAGGAGTTCAAACTCTTTGACTGTCAAATGAACTTCTTTTCCGGATATCATGACGGCATGCGCTTCCGGATCAATGGTGATTTCGTTAAAAGTCAACGTTTTGTTAAGGTTTTCTTTATCTTCTGAGGGTGCATTTAAATGGCTTCTTCTAAGATGTGCTTTTACCCTGGCAATGACTTCCGAGGGACTGAAAGGTTTTGTAATATAATCGTCGCCGCCTAGTGAAAGGCCTAAGATTTTATCAGTATCATCGCCTTTACAACTGATAAATAAAATTGGAATATTAAAATATTCTCGAATTTGGTTGCAAACTTCAAATCCTGAAAGCCCAGGCATTACAATATCCAATAAAATTAAATCGGGTTGTTCTGCTTTTGCCAAAGCTAAAGCTTCCGTGCTGTCTGTAGTCCATACAACTTGAAAACCTTCTTTTGAAAGGTAAAGTCTGAGTAGTTGGATGATCTCCATTTCGTTGTCAACAATCATTACTTTATCTTGAGACATGAAACCTCCTTTATACGTAAATAAATTTCATACGTAAATAAATCTATACTTAATTTTACCCCATGGAGGGGTGGTTGTAAAGGTAAGACTTGTTTGAAATTGGAATATCGTATATAATGAAGGGCAATGAATGAAAGAGGATCATTATAAACGACAAATGGCAAGGAAAAAAGAGTTTTGAAAGGAACAATGAGTGAAAACAAATATAAAAAATATGAGCGTAAAAGAATTGGAAATATTTTTCCATATGATCGGAGAACAGAAGTTTAGAGCAAAACAGGTGTTTCAGTGGCTGTATCGAGGTGCTTATACCTTTGAAGAAATGACCAATTTATCCAAATCCTTGAGAGAAAAGTTGGAGGAAGAGGCCAGTATAGAAAGTTTGGAAATTGCCAATCTGCAAGTTTCTAAAAAAGACGGAACGAGAAAGTATTTGTTTAAACTTGTTGATGATAATACGGTGGAGACCGTTTTAATGAAGTATAAATTCGGAAATTCAATCTGCGTTTCCTCTCAGGCCGGATGTAAGATGGGGTGCAGCTTTTGTGCGTCTGCAGTCAATGGGTTTCAAAGAAATTTAATGCCCGGTGAGATGATCGATCAATTGATCGCAGTAGAAAAAGATGCCAATGTAAAGATCAGTCATGTGGTGGTCATGGGAACGGGAGAACCCTTTGACAATTACAACAATGTAGGGAAATTTATAGAATTGCTCAACGCCAAAGAAGGGCTTAATATGGGTATGAGAAACATTACCGTATCCACTTGCGGTATCATACCAAAGATTAAGGAATTTGCAAGAGACTTTCCACAGGTAAATTTGGCCATTTCTCTTCATGCACCCAACGATAAGATGCGCGGTCAGATTATGCCAATTAATGATAAATATGGGATAGATGAACTCCTTGAAACTTGCAAAATGCATGTAGAAAAAACAGGAAGAAGAATCACCTTTGAATATGCGTTAATTAAAGGATTCAACGATCAAATGGGACATGCAGAAGAATTGGCTTCCAAACTAAGGGGGATGATCTGCCATGTAAATTTAATTCCTTTAAATCAAGTAAGCGAAAGCAAATTAAAGGGCGTGGACAGGGATGAGGCGGAAAGATTTAAAGAAATGGTCGAAAAAAGAGGCGTGCAAGCGACCGTGA
>JAVVUJ010000085.1:0-8191 GCA_036653195.1 Anaerovorax sp.
GTCATTCGACTGGTCTGTACTTGAAAATCCCCTAACTTCACCACATCACCGGCTGAAACTACATTCATATTGGCTTTAATACCATGTTCTTTTAGCTTATTGCCCACCAACCCTAAAGTCAACTTTGTTCCATAAATGGGCACATTGATCTGTTTTAATAAATATGGGATGGCACCAATATGATCTTCATGACCATGGGTCAACACCATTCCTTTTATTTTACTGCTATTTTTTACCAAATAGCTAAAGTCAGGGATTACGATGTCAATTCCGAACATTTCATCATCAGGGAAGGATAAACCGCAGTCAATAATGATTATCTCATTTTTATATTCCAATATGGTCATATTTTTTCCGATTTCGTTCAAACCACCGATTGGAATCACCTTAAGCGGGCTGCCTCCCTTGTTGTTTTCTATTATTTTCAAATTATATTTCCTTTCTTTTCTCACGTACTACTTCACTACAATATTTAATAATTTATTGGGCACAGCAATGACTTTGACTATTTCTTTTCCTAAAAGCAAGTCTTTTATCTTTTGTGTATCCATTGCGATCTTCGTAAATTCGTCCCTGTCAAGACCATTTGCAACTTGGATTTTTTCTTTTACTTTGCCGTTTATTTGAATCACAACTTCAACCGTATCCTTTACCAAAGCCGACTCGTCACAAATAGGCCATGATACGGTGCATACAGATTCCTTATGACCTACATGTTCCCACATTTCTTCACAAATATGTGGTGTGAATGGAGACAAGATTAAAATCAAATTTTCAACTGCCGCCTTCAATATGGATGGATTTGCTGTTTTTTCTTCCTTATATCGATAAAGTTCATTAACAAACTCCATAATCGAACTAATTGCTGTATTAAAGTTGAATCTTCCGCCCACATCATCGGATACTTTCTTGATGGTGGTATTCATGACAAACAGCATCTTTCTATCTTCTTCAGAAGCAACCGTATATGTTTTTTCACCGGATTTTATCACAGGAGTCAATTCAAACACCAATCTGTGAACACGGTTTAAAAACCGGTAACTACCCTCTACGCCTGCATCGGACCACTCTAATTCCTTTTCAGGAGGAGAGGCAAACAAAATAAACAATCGGGCTGTATCAGCGCCATATTTTGAAATAATTTCGTCCGGACTAACCACATTTCCAACGGATTTAGACATCTTCTTCCCATCTTTTAACACCATTCCCTGTGTCAAAAGGTTCTCAAAAGGTTCATCTGTGGGCGCCCAACCAATATCATATAGGAATTTATTGAAAAATCTGGCATACAACAAATGTAAAATTGCGTGCTCTACACCACCGATATATTGGTCTACACCCATCCAATATTTTGCATTCTCTTTATTGAAAATTTCTTCTTTATTATTGGCATCCGTATATCTTAGGAAATACCAAGAAGAGTCTAGGAACGTATCCATGGTATCCGTTTCTCTCTTGGCTTTTTTTCCACACTTTGGACATGTCGTATCCTGAAAAGTAGGGCTGGTTGTCAGCGGTGATTCTCCTTTTCCTGTAAACACAACATCTGTCGGCAACATAACCGGTAAGTTTTCTTCTTTCTCCGCTACCCAACCGCAATCCTCACAATAAATCATAGGAATGGGGGTGCCCCAATACCGTTGTCTTGAAATCAACCAGTCTCTCAATCTGAAATTAACAGACTTTGTCCCGATTTTTTTCTCTTCTAAATAATCAACAATCTTCACAATGGCTTCTTTGTTGTTCATGCCGTTAAATTGCTCTGAATTGATCATGGTGCCTTCGGCAACAAAGGCTTCCTTTAAATTGTTCACGTCAATGTCCGGATTTTTAGGTTCTACAACAGGGATAATCTCTAATTGATATTTCATGGCAAAGTCAAAGTCTCTTTGGTCGTGAGCCGGTACAGCCATAATCGCACCGGTTCCATAATCCATAAGCACGTAATTGGCAATATAAATAGGCACTTTTTTCCCATTTAACGGATTGATGGCATACCGTCCTAAGAATACGCCGTCTTTTTCAAGATTTGTAGCAGAGCGGTCAATATCGCTTAAATATTGCAATTTCTTTAAGAATGCGTCCACTGCTTCTTCTTGTTCCCCACCTGCTGCCAATTCCTTTACAAAAGGATGCTCCGGCGCAAGTACCATGTACGTTACACCATACAGTGTATCAGGTCTGGTTGTAAAAACGCTTAATTTTTTATCAAATCCTTGGATTTCAAAGTCTACTTCCCCACCTACGCTCTTACCAATCCAATTTTTCTGCATAACTTTTACTTTATTGGGCCAACCGTCCAGTTTATCAATGTCTTGTAGCAGTCTATCCGCATAATCTGTAATCTTCAAATACCATTGATCTAAGTCCTTTTTCCCTACAGGTGTCTTGCATCGCTCGCAAATGCCATCCACCACTTGCTCATTGGCAAGCACAGTCTGACAAGAGGGACACCAGTTTACAGGATTTTTTTTCTTGTATGCAAGACCCTTATTGAAGAATTGAATAAAAATCCACTGCATCCACTTGTAATAATCAGGATGGCACGTGGCAATTTCACGATCCCAATCGTAGGACAACCCAAGTTCTTTCAATTGCTCACGCATTTCCCCAATATTCTCCCAAGTCCATATATTGGGATGGATTCCATTTTTAATGGCTGCATTTTCTGCAGGCAAGCCAAAGGAGTCCCAACCCATGGGATGTAGAACATTGTAACCGTTCATTCTCAAATACCTGGTAGCAACATCTCCTATGGAATAGTTTCTCACATGCCCCATATGAAGTTTTCCCGATGGGTATGGAAACATTTCTAAAAGATAGTACTTTTTTTTGCTGTGATCATCGTCCGTTTTAAATAGTTTATTTTCTTCCCAATATTTTTGCCATTTTTTTTCTATTTCGCTGTAATTATAGCCTTCTATCATTGGTTACCTCCTATATCCTATGTTTATTCTGCTTGGAAATCAATGAATTCACAATCATTCCAAATTTTCTCAATTTGATAACGGTCTCTCTGTTCTGCAGAAAAAATATTCACAATGACATCTCCAAAATCCATTAAAATCCAACCTGAATTCTTTTTCCCCTCAATGCTCTTGGCATGAATTCCCTCTTTGGAAAATTGATCATCAATTTCTTCCGAAAGCGTGCCCACTTGACGTTCTGAACCCCCTGTTGCAATAACAAGGTAGTCTGCAAATGAGGATTTTTGTGTAATATCTACCAAAATAATGTCATTTGCTTTTTTCTCTTCTAAAATTTTAGACCCTTTTATTGCAAGTTCTCTGCTATTCATACTATTTCGCCCTTCTTTCTTCTTTTTATTTTTTCTCTCATGCTATCTCTAGCAAATAACGTATTTTCGTCTAAATAACTACCTTTACCTGTGACATAATCTATAGTGTGGTTCATGGAAAATAAACAAGCTTCATCTAAGTCCTCATAAGCCAATCTTCTGATTTCTTCAACGGAAGGATAGCTTCGATTTGGCTCTATGGCGTCTGCCAAATAAAGGATCTCTTCCAAGTGGGACATACCGGCTCTCCCCGTAGTATGATATTTGACCGCATTTAAAATGTCTTCATCCTGTATGCCATAAGTCTCTTCCATAAAAATGGCAGCCATCCGCCCATGGGTTAAATTCAGGTTGTTCAAATAATGGGTTCCCATACTGTATTTTTCCACATATGTGTTGGATATATTCAACGCTACACCTCTAAATAAATCGTGACACAGGGCTGCCAACTGCGCTTTTTCAAGGTCAACGTTCCATCTGTCAGCCAAGGCACGGGCTTCTTTTACCACTGCATAGGTGTGAATTCTTCTTTTTTCAGAAAGATTCTCTTCAATATATTTACAAATACAATTTTGAATCACGAATAAACTCCTCAACTTTTAATGGAACAAGAGAACCGATTTCCTTGCCCGCTCTCACTTTTTCCTTGATGTCTGTAGAAGAGATGTTCAACAGTTTGTTGCTGATTTTCATCACTTCACAATGGTGGTCGGTTCTTAACCTCTCAATGAGGACATGGACTTCTTCCTCTCTGTATCCCGGTCTTGAGCCTACAATAAAAGAAAATTCTTTTAAAAGTTCTTCTGACTTATACCATTTTTCAATGCTTAAAAAAGCATCAGTTCCTATGATAAAGAACAACCGGCAATGTCTTCCAAACTCTGCACTGCAACTTCTCAAGGTATCGATGGTATAAGAGATTTTCCCGTTATGGGCAATTTCTCTGTCGCAGGCTTCAAAATTTTCCATGCCGTCTATAGAAATTTTTACCATTTCATATCTTAGCCGGTCTTCTGTCACCCTATTGTTTATTTTAAATGGCGAAATATGTGTAGGCATAAATAAGACTTTATCTAATTTTGCCTGCACTTTTGCTTCTTTTGCCAAGCCAATGTGCCCAAAATGTATGGGATCAAAGGTTCCGCCTAAAATACCAATTTTCATCTGTATTTCCTTTATTTTTTCACAGGTTTATCTCTTAACGCAATACCCAACTCTTCCAGTTGCTCTTCTGATGCCACAGACGGTGCTTCGCTGACCATACAAACTGCAGCCTGGTTTTTTGGAAAGGCAATGACTTCCCTAATGCTATGCTGCCAAGAAAGCAACATGACAATTCGATCCAGTCCATAAGCCAATCCGCCATGTGGTGGCGTTCCATATCTGAAGGCCTCTAAGAGGAATCCAAACTTGCTGTTGGCTTCTTCATCAGAAAGTCCTAACACATCAAACATTTTCTTCTGCAAATCCTTATCATGAATTCTAATGCTGCCACCGCCCAACTCTACACCATTCATCACGATGTCATAAGCCTTAGCCTTTACTTTTCCAGGATCTGTGTCAAGAAGAGGTACATCCTCCAGCCTTGGAGAAGTAAACGGGTGATGCATGGCAGAGAACCTTCCTGCTTCCTCATCATACTCATACAGAGGAAAATCCACAACCCATAATAAGTGATACTGGTGGTCATCCAACATGCCCAATTTTCCGGCAATATCTCTTCTCAAGAACCCTAAACTATCGAAGACTACTTTTGGTTTGTCGGCAACGATGAGCAACAAGTCTCCCACTTTGGCTGAGAATACATTTGCAATTTCTCTCAATCCTTCTTGTGTAAAGAATTTATTAAAAGAAGATGTCATTTCTTCTCCCACTTTCACCCAAGCCATTCCTTTTGCACCAAAAGTCTTGATGGACTCCTGCAACTTATCCAATTCTTTTCTGCTGAATTTTCCTGCGCCACCTTCAATATTGATGCCGCGCACATCTCCCCCCGCTGCAATAGCGTTTGTAAACACTTGAAAATCACAATTTGCTACAGTATCATTCAAAGATTTTAGTTCAAATCCAAAACGAGTGTCCGGCTTATCGCTTCCAAAACGTTCCATGGCTTCATCATAAGTATACCTTGGAAATGGTGTTGAAAGTTCTACATTCATCACATCTTTAAATAATTTTTTTAAAAAACCTTCCTGAATTTCCAACACGTCATCTACATCTACAAAAGACATTTCTAGGTCAATCTGTGTAAATTCAGGTTGCCTATCGGCTCTCAAATCCTCATCTCTAAAACATTTTACAATCTGAAAATAACGGTCTGTACCGCCTACCATCAATAATTGTTTAAACATTTGCGGCGATTGTGGCAATGCGTAGAACTGACCCGGATTGACTCTGCTGGGCACTAAATAATCTCTGGCGCCTTCCGGTGTAGGTTTGATCAGCATTGGCGTTTCAACCTCTGTAAATCCTTCGCCATCAAAATAGTCTCTGGCGCACTTGGCAATTTTATGCCGAAAGGTAAGATTTTGCTGCATCTTATATTTTCTCAAATCCAAATAACGATACTTTAATCTTAAATTATCTGCCACATCATCGTCATCCTTAATATAGATAGGCGGTGTCTCAGCTTCCGAGTAAATAATCAATTCTTCTGCAAATACTTCAATATCACCTGTAGGGATTTCCTTGTTCTTTGATTCTCTTTCCTTAACCGTTCCTTTGATTCCGACGACAAACTCCCCTCTTAGTCTGTCCGCTTTTTCAAAAAGTTCTTTGGGAATCGTATCATTGAAAACAATTTGTACAAGTCCTGTTTTATCTCTCAAGTCACAGAAAATTAAGGCACCTAAATTTCTCCTTTTTTGAATCCATCCGTTGAGAACCACTTTTTCATCAATATTTGCGGACGTCAAAACACCGCACATATGTGTTCTTTTAAAAATATCGCTCATCTGGTTTTATCTCCTTTTTATTTCAGTTCTTCCATAATTTTATCCATGGAAACCGTTCTTTGTTCCGAAGTTGCCATGGTTTTTATAGAAACTTCCCCTCGATCTAATTCATCATCACCAATGGCAATGGTATATTTGGCATGCAGTCTGTCTGCATACTTAAATTGCCCTTTCATGTTTCTTCCTAAAATATCCATTTCAGACTTAATGTTGTTTTTTCGTAATTCTCTCAAAAGCTTTAGGCCAAATGCTTTTGCCCTGTCTCCCATAATCGCAATAAATACATCCGGGTTTTTCGTTTCCGGGATTTCAATTCCCGAAGACTCCAAAACCAGCAACAATCGTTCTATGCCCAATGCAAATCCAACGCCCGGAATAGGTGGGCCACCAATTTGTTCAATTAAATGATCGTATCTGCCGCCGCCGCATACAGTCCCTTGGGCACCGATTTTGTTGGATACAAATTCAAATGCCGTCTTTGTATAATAGTCCAACCCACGTACAATGCTTGGATCTACCGTATAGGCAATACCCATAGCATCTAAATTTTTTCTTAAATCCGTAAATGCCCCTTGGCATTCCTCGCATAAATAATCAATCATCAACGGTGCGCCTACTGTCAACTGGTTACAAACTGTTGATTTACAATCTAATATACGCATTGGATTTCTCTCATATCTGTTTTTACAAGTGTCGCAAAGCTGATCATATTTGTCTTTTAAAAATTCTTTTAATTTTTCTCTGTACTGTTCTCTGCACTTGGGGCAACCGATGCTGTTAATCTTTAATTCTAAATCTTCAATACCCATAGCATCTAAAAAATCGGTAGCTGCGCCGATGGCTTCCGCATCAGCCATGGTGTTATCCGTTCCAAATATCTCAAGACCCAGTTGGTGAAATTCTCTTAACCTACCGGATTGCGGTTTTTCATACCGAAAGCAAGGAATGATATAAAAATATTTTGAAGGCTGTACATCGGCATAAAGTTTGTTCTCTATAAACGCTCTCACTACAGGTGAGGTTCCTTCCGGCTTTAAAGTCAAACTTCGATCTGCGTAATCTGTAAATGTGTACATTTGTTTTTCCACAATATCAGTGGTGTCACCTACACCTCTTGCAAACAACTCCGTATGCTCAAATACAGGCGTTCTGATTTCCTGAAACCCATAATTGTTGCAGATTTCTTTAAAGGCATTCTCTACATAGTGCCATTTATAAACCTGACTGGGTAAAATGTCTTTTGTTCCTTTTGGTGCATTTGTAAGCATCATTTTCCTCCTACTTAAAAAGATTCTTTTCTTTTCTTTCTAACATTTCGTCTAATCGTTCTATATATATTTCGTAATTAGAAACGTTGGGAACTCTCTCCAGCCTATTTTCATCTGGATAATAGACCTTCGTTATGCCGCCAGCTCCTAAAGCGATCATAGTCTGATGTTCTTCCATAATACGAATATTATAGATTCCTTCTGTGGCGACTTTTGCATATCCTACGTTTTCAAAATTTCCGGTCATTTGTTTTTGTCGATAAAGATAATAAGGGTGAAAGGCTGCCTCAAACAAGGCTTTTTTTCCTTCATCCAACATCTCACGGACAGTCTGACCTTGTTTGTAATTAAATTCGTGGTCAATTTCTTTCAATCTGGAAGCCCTCTTTAAGGCCATGGTGTGTACGGTAATATTTTCCGGCTCTAAAGCGATGACCTTTTTCACTGTATCTATAAAATCAGCCGTGGTTTCTCCCGGCAACCCTGCAATAATATCCGCATTAATAATTGGAATTCCAACTTCTCTAGCCATTTTGAAACCCTCTATAATCTCTTCAGGACCATGAGAACGACCGATACGATCTAATGTTTCAAGTTTCATAGACTGTGGATTAATGCTGATTCGATTGACATCATGCCCCTTTAAAATCTCCAATTTTTCTCTCGTAATG
>JAVVUJ010000086.1:0-5649 GCA_036653195.1 Anaerovorax sp.
CACTACACCTCCGCCGGTGCATGGGATTGCCGGTGTCAATTCTGCGTAAGTAAGTCCTACGAAGACGCAAAGCATGGCACCCACCACATAAGCCACAATGGCTCCTACCATTCCCGCATCTGCGGCCCACTGACCTGATAACATAATCCATCCCCATCCGATCATGGTACCGAATGCCATGGCAAGAACATCTTTCGTACTAAACGATTTCTGCAAACTTTGATTTTTTGTAGTCATATTCTTTTCTCCTTTTTCTATATAATTTTTATTGATGATGACTCTTTGATCTTATATAAAGCAAAGCTTGTGCCAAAAATGCAAAAAGACTTTTCAGAAAATTTATCTTTTTCTGAAAAGCCTTTATTATCAATGGATATGCTCTTTACATTGTGAATTTTTTATTTTTTATTTTTCCTAAAAAATCATTTTATCTTTAAAAAAGCATGGTGATTTTATGAAACCTTCCCCATTTGGAAATTTTTTTCCGGAATTTTTTTTCGACAGTTTCTACTTCCGCCGTATAATTTCCAAAACAATGGGTCTTTTCTCGGGTTTTTCACGGCTTACGGAAAACCCTTTCTCAACTTCTTCACAGCCTCTTTTTGCTTTTTTTAAATCCATGGAATAGACAGAAGCCAACACCTCTCCTATTGCCACTTGATCTCCACGTTTCTTATGCAAGTAAATTCCTGCGGAAAGATCCAAAACATCCTCTTTTGTAGCTCTGCCTGCCCCTGTATGCTGAGAAGCCAGCCCTATCATTCTGGCATCAATATGGGTCACATAGGCTTGTGTTTCGTTGCCCATCAACTCCTTTGTCGCCACTACATTGACTTCATACGCCGGCTGGGGAAACAATCCGTAATCCTCAATCACCTTTGCATTTCCATTTTGCCCTTGTATAAATGCGCCTAATTTTTCAAGTGCCTTTCCATTATGTAACGCCTCTTTAGCCATGGCATATCCTTCTTCCGGTGAAGATGCCTTTTCGCCGGCAAAAATCATATAGGAAGCCAACTGTAAGGCCAGTTCTGTAATATCGTCAGGCCCATTCCCTTTTAAGGTTTCTATGGCTTCTATGACTTCGTTGCTGTTTCCGATGGCATGACCCAGAGGTTGACTCATATCGGTAATAAGGGCAATGGTTTTCTTTCCGTCACCATACCCCATATCTACCATGAGCTTTCCCAACTGTCTTGCCTCTTCCAAGGTTTCCATAAACGCACCGTTTCCGCACTTTACATCCAACACAATGGCATCGCTGCCCGAAGCCAACTTTTTACTCATGACACTGGATGCAATCAAGCTCAAATTGTCTACAGTTGCCGTCACATCCCGAAGGGCATAAATTTTCTTATCTGCCGGTGCAATGTGCGCCGTCTGTCCAATGACAGACAGTCCCACTTCATTGACAAGGTTTATAAATTCCTCCGCCTCTATGGTGGTCTGCAATCCGGGAATGGATTCCATCTTGTCTACGGTACCGCCGGTAAATCCAAGGCCTCTGCCCGACATTTTGGCAATGGGGACACCACAGGCCGCCGCCAAAGGGCCTACTATGAAAGTGGTCTTGTCTCCCACACCGCCTGTGCTGTGTTTATCCACCTTAATGCCTTTAATTTGGGAAAGATCCACCACATCACCTGACCGTTTCATAGCCGCCGTTAATTCATAGGTTTCTTCCTTATTCATTTTTTTAAAGTAAATGGCCATCAAGAGTGCTGCCGCCTGATAGTCGGGTATACTTCCCTCCGTATATCCGCCCACAAAAAAGCAAATTTCCTCTTTTGTAAGGGGATTTCCTTCTCTTTTTTTGTAGATGATGTCATACATATTCATAACATTCTCCTATCTCCACCAATCACAATCACTAGGTATAAGCTCGGCCATTCATCCCATGACTAAAAGTCACGGGTGTTCTTGCCTTACATTATAAATCTAATAAACTAAACCCTGTGTGTTGACACGTAACTATTGTGCAAATGATGTTGCCCGCTTTTCAAATCAATGCTTTCAAAAAACTTTCTCCTATGGGGGTTCCCTGTACCTGCAATATTTCTGCAATGGTTGCGCCAATATTGGCAAAGGTGCTTCCCGTACCTAAATTGATGCCACCTTTCATTTTTTTTCCATAAACCATGACGGGCACATACTCTCTTGTATGATCCCAACCTTCATGTATCGGATCGTTGCCATGATCTGCACAGAGAATCAACACATCCTCTTCTTTCAAACTGCCCATAATCTCCGGAAGTCTGCTGTCAAATTCTTCCAAGCACTTTCCGTAGCCTACAGCGTCTCTTCTATGACCGTATTTTGAATCAAAGTCCACTAAATTTGTAAAAATCAGCCCTTCAAAGTCTGTCCGCAACGCTTCAATGGTTTTATCCACACCATCCATATTGCTTTCTGTATGCACGGAAAGAGTAATGCCCTGTTTATTAAAAATATCACTGATTTTTCCAATGGCATAGACGGTCTTTCCCGCCTCTTTAATATGATCCAGCACGGTCTTTCCACTTGGGGAAACCGCATAGTCTTTTCGATCTGAAGTTCTCTTTCGTTTTCCGTCCTGTATCACATAAGGCCTTGCAATGACTCTACCGCAAGCCACTTCTCCCACCAACATTTCTCTGGCAATTTCACAAATTCGATACAGTTCTTCCAGTGGAATGACCTGTGTATTTGCAGCAATTTGAAACACGCTGTCAGCTGATGTATAGATGATGGGTTTTCCTGTCTCTTCGTGTTCCGCGCCCAGTTCTTCTATGATTTCTGTCCCCGAAGCTGCATAATTTCCCAGTGTTTCTCTTCCTATTGCCTGTTCATAGTCTTTCATAAAGGTTTCTGGAAACCCGTGAGGGTAGGTTTTAAAAGGCACTTCTGTATAAAGTCCTGCGATTTCCCAGTGACCTGTAATGGTGTCTTTTCCTTTGGATTGTTCCATCAATCTGCCAAAGGCACCTTTGATCAATGGATTGCCATCAAGGTTGTTGCCTTTATTTCCATAAGATACGTCCTCTGTGGCCAGCAAGCCCAAACTCTTTAAATTGGGGATCTTGATCTCTCCATAGGCCTCTATAATATGTCCCAAGGTGTTGGCGCCCACATCCCCATAGGCTTCTGCATCCGGTAAAGCGCCTATACCCAAGCTATCCAAAACCATGACTGTCACTCTTTTCATCTTCTTCCTCCATTCTGCCTAATTTTATTAAATCTTTATGATTTTTACCCGTTTTTTAGATTTTTATCGGTTTTTTATCCTCGATTTTTAAAAATTTTATCTATGGATTCTTCAAAATTTTACTCAATAATTTTTAATGGCCTACATTTCAAGTAATCCAGTGAAACTAATTTATAGTCTACCCCATTATAAATACCCTGAATTCCGTTTTTATAGGCTTCTTTTCCGTGAAGGTGGCCATAAACCAAAGTTTCTACACCGTAGTCTGTACAAAGTTCTGTAAATCCCGATCCTTGGTGCTTGTCATTGGTAGGCGGAAAATGAAGACAGCAGACAATCCTGCCTTTTTTTGCATCTTTTCCTCCGTAACCCAAGCTGGCAGCGGCCTCTAAAGATAATTGAAACCGTCCCAATTCTCTCTTATATATTTTTTCGTCCTGTTTGGTAAACCCATCATCTCCCGGGCAGATCCACCCTCTTGTGCCGCAGATGGCATAAGCCTTTCCCTGACTTTCCAACTGGACAAATTTATTTTGAATGAAGGTCATCCGTTCATCAATTTTATTTAATTTATTGGCTGAACTCCACCACAAATCATGGTTTCCCTTAAAAAATATTTTTTTTCCCGGCAGTTTTGAAATCCACTGTAAGTCTAATAGGGACTCCTCAAATCTTAAGGCCCAAGAACTATCTCCGGCTAAAATAACAGTATCTTCTTCTTTCACCAGGCTGTTCCAATTTTCAGCCACTCTTGTTGTATGATCGATCCATTCTCCCCCATAAATATCCATGGGTTTTTCTACGGAAAAGGACAGATGTAAATCTCCCATTGCAAATACGCTCATTAAAATTCCTCTTCATCTAAATCCGGACGTTCTCCTTCAAAGGCGCCGAAATCTAAAATTTCCTGACTGTTGCTGTCAGGTACACTGACAACATTTCTAAGTTTACTTTGTATTTTTCTTGTTCTCGTTCCAATCAATTTGTCCAATTCATCATTGGCTTGGTTAATCCTCTGCTGTGTCATAGACAACACCTGGCCAAATTTATCAAACTCTGTCTTGACGGCACCCAATACAGTCCATACTTCTCCTGAATGTTTTTGAATGGACAAGGTCTTAAATCCCATTTGTAAGCTGTTTAAAATAGCTGCCATGGTGGTGGGGCCTGCAATGCTGATCTTGTAGTCACGCTGAAGTGTCTCCACCATACCTCGTCTCACCACTTCTGCATACAGACCTTCAAAAGGAAGAAACATAATGCCAAAATCCGTGGTATTGGGGGGATCAATATACTTGTCATGAATGCTCTTTGCAAAGCCTTTGATACTTCGCTCCAGTTCTTTCACACAAATCGCTATTTTCTCTGCATCTCCCCCATCATAGGCTTCTATCAGCCTGGAATAAGAGTCTGCAGGAAACTTGGCATCAACAGGCAAATAGACGGTTCTGCCTTCTTCATCTCCCGGCAGTTTGATGGCAAACTCAACCCGATCGCTGCTGCCTTTTTTGGTAGCAATGTTTTCTTCATACTGCTGAGGCGCTAAAATTTCTTCTAAGATTGCACCTAGCTGAATTTCTCCCAATATCCCTCTGGTCTTCACATTGGAAAGCACTTTTTTTAAATCGCCTACACCTATGGCCAGATTCTGCATTTCTCCCAACCCTTTATGAACCTGTTCCAACCTTTCACTGACCAATTTAAAGGATTGACTGATGCGTTCCTCTAAGGTTTTCTGCAATTTTTCATCTACTGTAGCACGCATTTGATCCAGTTTTTCCTCGTTTCGCCCAATCATATTTTCAAGCTGCCTGTTTAATTCTTGTAGCCTCTTATCCTGCACCTCTACTGATTGTTTTTGATTGGAGGAAAGCATTTCGCCCAACCCGTTAAAACTGGTCTGAATATATTGCATGGTCTCCTGCTTTGAAATTCTCACCTCACCGGCCATGCTCTTTTTAATAGACAGCAAAACAAAGGTAGACACAATGACCAAAATTACCAAAAGCGTAATCAATACGAGTAACACTGAGACCATATAGGTTTCCATTCCGTCAATCCTCTCTTTCTTTTCTGTTTTTTAATCTTTCTTCGTAAGAAGTCCTTTTTTTTCTTGATAAATATAGGTACAGTATTTAGAATCTGCCAGATTTTTATATCTTCCTTTTTCCGATTTCTGGGACATGGATATGGCCCATACCTTATTTAATTTCACAAATTCCAGCAATTGTTTCTCTTTGTAATTTCCATGATCTACATGAAGTATGCCATTATATAATCCCGAATATTCCACCATGCCTTCTAGTTCCGGTATGATTCTTTCGATGACTGTAGCATCGTATTCCTTCATCATCTTCATGAAAAAGTCAGCGCTCCTGTCCGGATTTGCCACGATGGTCACATCCGGATGTTCCTTCATCCATTTTGCCAAATCTTTCCCATCCATGGAAGTCAGTCCATTCTTC
>JAVVUJ010000086.1:5659-8157 GCA_036653195.1 Anaerovorax sp.
GCGTCCCTTTAAACTCTTCAATGGTCATCTCCACCTGTTGATTGCTCTCATAATACGTGGAAAATTCTTTCCATTTGTTCAGCAACACCGGGGTTCTTTCACCCACTTCCGAAGTCCAATTTACATTGACTTTTATGGTTTTATAACCGGCCTTATAAGAAGCGTCCAACGCTTCCAAAGAGTTTGTCCCCACCAAGTCTAAGTTGGGCAATCCTGCAATGGCAATTTCTTCAGGGTAGTCATGAGCCTGTCTCTCTGCAAATACTTGCGCTGCATCTTCTCCATCTACCAGCATTTTTCGAAGGACATCATTTTTTAAAATGTATTCCGATGCATTGATGGTATCCATAGATTTCAGATAGCCTGCATAACACTCTTCAATGGGTACACCCTCTCCGGTCTTCTGATTATAAGCTCTGCCATTTTCAAAGACACCATCTCTGGACATTTCATAGACAATGTCATCTTGGAAAAAGGAACCCTTTGTCATATAGGTCTGCTCCGTGACAAATCCTGATTTTATGGTCAACAAATTATGCCCCAGATACAAGGTGTCTAAGGTATCAAATCCCATCAAATAAGCCATAGTTGGCATAAAATCCAACTGTCCGCCGGCTGTGCTGATGGTTTGACTGGCAGGTCCTGCATCCCCCGGCACATGAATGATCAGTGGTATCTTCATCATATCCTGAAAATCATAAGGTTTGCCTAGCAGTCTTGTCATAGATTCGGTAATTTCGTCATCTTTTAAAGTTAATCCAAGGTGATCCCCGTAAAGAGCAATGACCGTATTATCGTATAAGCCTTCCTCTTTTAGCTGTTGTATAAAGGCACCGATGGTGTAATCCGTATAGGCTGCACTGTTTAAATAATTACCTACCAAGGTTCCTTTGTCTTCGGGAAGCAAGTCTATAAACTGGTATTTATCAGGCATTTCAAAGGGATGATGATTGGACAGTGTAATCATAAAATTATAAAATGGTTGTGGCATATTTTTAATATAATTCATAGATTGCTTGAAAAATTCAGAATCAGACAATCCCCAACCCATTTTTTCCGTCAAGTCAAAACTATTTTTATCAGCCCCATGATCGCCTCCATAAAAGGTATCAAATCCTAAATTCGGGTAAATATTGGCTCTGTTCCAAAAGTTCGTATCCCAATAGGCGTGAAACACCGAGGTGTTATAGCCTTTTTCTTTCAGCAATGCAGGCAGGCCTTTAAAATAATTGTCCTGACAGTTTTTATAGGTATAGCTGGTCAGGGATCCGTACAAAGAATTGTTGGTGGCAAATTCTGCGTCCGACGTGTTCCCACTGCCAATTTGCTGATAGTAATTATCAAAATACAGGGTTCCTTGCTCTTTAAGCAATTTATTTAAATTGGGCGTCAGCTCTTGCCCATTATATTCTCGATTAATGACGAAATTTTGAAAAGATTCCACCTGAATGACAATCAGGTTTTTTCCCTTTGCAACACCAAAAAGAGGTCCGTCTTTTTCCTTTTCGTAACTCTTGTCAAAGGATGCAATGTTTTTCAGTCCATGATCACTACTTGAAAAGGATTTTGCAATGTCTTTCACATGATAGGTAATGATTTCTTGATTGGAAACAGAGGTAATCAGCCCACTTCCTGTAACATTCACCACTAAAATTAAGATTATGAAGATTGCCAAGAAAGGTGTTTTATGATTTAAAACGAAAGTTTTGGCATGCTTCCAAGCTTTTTGCCACTTTGTTTCTTTTTTTGATTTTAAAAACTCTAAAAAGGGATCTACTCTGGGTTTTTCTCCTTCTTCTTTTGCTTCTTTTTTATATAGGACTCTATGGTAAACTAAGGCCCCAAAGATGACGGCATTGTCCAAAAACAAGGCGCCAAAGACAGGGCGCAACACTTCCTTAATGCTGGCTGTAATATCGCCTAAAAAGCCTGCCGCCCCCAACATATTCACAGATAAATACCGATTGAAGAAGCTACAATAGGTCACATCTGCAAAGAGGAGAATGGTAAATACCAAAAAAATACCGGCAGGTATCCACTTATTTTTAAAAGAATTGAATAGCAAGAGGGTCAACAAGCAGGTGATGAGCCATACAATTATGAAATTTGCGGTTACACCCACTAATGTGTAAAACAGCCAAAGTTTCAAGGGTACTGCCAGCAGTGCCACCAACCCCAACAGCCCATATTGGCTATAAAACTTGGCAAACCACCCATTTATATATGTAAAAATTCCCTTGATTTTACTACTTTTTTCATTCATAAAGATTTTCTCCCCATCACTCTGCTTGTGTGACCATTTATTTTTGTTTTCTCAATTTATACTGCTCTTTTCTGATTTCCGCCTCATGATACAATGTTTTTTCTTCTTCCGTATCTACAATAAATTTGGGCACGCTCTGTGGTCTTCCCGATTTTCCCATGGCTACCATGGTAAAGTAAGCCGACAAGGCCTTCTCCGGTCCTCGATCGCCTTCCAAATCCTCTGCCTCCACGTT
>JAVVUJ010000087.1:0-8146 GCA_036653195.1 Anaerovorax sp.
ATTATCCCACAAATGCAACGCATTTTGGGATAATCCGGCATGTGCCTTTTCAGCCTAAAAGGCTGAAATATTGGCACGCTACTCAAAACGTATGGTAACCACCGTAGGTGGTTATTATCCCACAAATGCAACGCATTTTGGGATAATCCGGCATGTGCCTTTTCAGCCCAAGGCTGAAATTCTGGCACGCCACTTAAAATGTATAATAACCGCCTTACGGTGGTTATTATACCACAACAAACCATAGATTGCCCTTAAAAATGCACAAAGTACAAATAGAAATAATCTATACTCACCACTCTGTGTATTGCAATTATTCATTTTATTATTTACCATTTTTATGATAAATTAAAGTCGGAATTAATTTATATACCATTTAATACAGTCATACTTATGGATTTGAAAGGAATTTATTTATGAAAGGAAAACCCCTCATTATTATTACCGGTGCCATAATTGGTGCCATCTCTCTGGCACTTGTTTACTTGGGAAATCCCGCAAATATGGGATTTTGTATCGCCTGTTTTCTACGGGATACTGCCGGTGGACTGGGTCTGCACAGAGCAGAAGTTGTTCAGTATGTTCGCCCTGAAATCATCGGCCTGGTATTAGGCGCCTTTATTATGGCCTTTATTTCTAAAGAATTTTCTCCAAAAGGAGGTTCCTCTCCTGTTACACGATTTATTCTTGGATTCTGTGTCATGGTTGGTGCTTTGGTCTTCTTAGGCTGCCCACTTCGCATGATGCTCCGAATTGCCGGCGGAGACTTAAATGCCATCGTAGGTTTGGCCGGATTCGTGGTGGGTATCATCGTGGGTATCCTCTGCTTAAATAAGGGTTTCACACTAAAGAGATCTTACAATTTAAGCAAAACGGAAGGCCTAGCTTTCCCAATCATCAATGTGGTCATGTTGATTCTTCTTGTGGCTTTCCCCATGCTTCTGTTATTCAGTAAAGAAGGCCCCGGTTCTATGCACGCGCCTATTACAGTTGCTTTAGTAGCAGGTCTGGTGGTTGGTGCCATTGCACAAAAATCAAGATTCTGTACTGTTGCGGGAATCCGTGATGCCATTATGTTTAAAGATTTTTACATGCTGATAGGGTTTGTGACACTGATTATTGTGGTTGCCCTTGGCAATATGGCCCTAGATAACTTCCATCTTGGATTTGAGGGTCAGCCTATTGCACATACAGACGGACTGTGGAACTTTACGAGTATGCTTTTGACCGGTTTCGGCGTTGTTCTTTTAGGCGGTTGCCCACTTCGTCAATTAATTTTGACAGGTGAGGGAAATGCGGATTCCGTGATCACTGTTTTCGGACTGACTGCCGGTGCTGCTTTTTGTCACAACTTTAAGCTGGCTTCTTCCCCAGAAGGTACCTCTCCATTTGGTCCTTGGGCCGTGGTGATTTGCCTAGTCGTGGTGGCCATCATTGCCATTGTCAATATTCGAAAACCCTCTACTAATTAAAGAAAGGAACCCACTATGTCAGCAAAAAAAATAGATGCTCGCGGGCACTCTTGTCCTGAGCCTGTCTTAATGGCGAAGAAAGCCATTTCCCAATCTGCAAATGAAATAGAAATCATTTTAGACAGCCATACTGCTGTTCAAAATGTGACCAGATTTTGTCAAAACCATGGATTCACTGTGGATGTAAAAGAAACAAAGGGAGAGTTTCTGCTAAAAGCAAAGAAATAAACGGAAGGATAAGGAACCTTTATGAATTATTTAGTCACATTTCACACACACTTTGATGCCATACAGTATGTACGGTTTTTAAAAAAAGAAAACATTCTGGGCACCTTAAAACCGGTGCCTCGCAAGATTAGCTCTTCCTGTGGGACTTGTGCTTTTTTTACGGCTGCAGAAAAGATTGATACGCCTCACTTTGTGACGGAAGGCTGCGAAGAAATTTTTACAGTGACGGATGGTTCCTTTGAATTATTATACAGAAACCCGGATTGATTGGCTTTATTACATGGGAATCACCCAGCTGATTTTACCCATTGCATTCATGGCTACTCAAAGTTCATTAGAAATTTCCCAAAAAAATCCCGATTTTTAATCGGGATTTTCTATCGGCATTTTCTATCAGGATTTTCTATTTTTCACTATAGCACGCCATTGTAAAATTCTTAAAGGTTTCAGCTGCCGGAGACAGGCAAACTTTTGGATTGGTTACCAAATAAAAAGCCCGATCCATATTGCAATCTTCAATGGTAAAGTGTAAATAGCCCTTTTGATCTCGCTCACAGCCTGTGTCTACGGCGATTTCCGAAACCATAGAAATCCCCAACCCATAGGATACGGCCTGTTTGATGGCACCCATACTGTTAATTCTGGCTACAACATTTAAGTTCTTTGCTATGTACCCCATCCCTGTAATCTTTTCCTCAAATTCTTTTCGTGTCCCCGATCCTTTTTCTCGAAACAGAAAGGGTTCCTTAATAAAATCTTTTAATTGAATGGTCTTAGATTTTTCGTAAATTTGCCGAAACTTGCGGTTATCAGGCGTAATCAACACCACTTTGTCTTTTTTTAGAAGGCTGTAATCCAATCGATCCACGCCTTTGTCTCCTGTAAATCCAATTTCTCCCTTGTGTTCCAACAAATTTTCCATGACCATTCGACTTCCCGACTGCTCCATATAGTACCTAACCTTTGGATATTTTTCTTTAAATTGACACATTAATTGGGGTACCAAGTATTGCCCCGGTATGGTAGAGGCCTGTATTTCAAGAATCCCCTCAATATTGGAAGAAAATCCTTGCAGAGAATGAATGGCTCTCTCTCTGGTATTAATCATATCTATTGCATATTTAAAAAACAGCTCTCCCTGTTTGGTGGGTTTGACTTCCTTACTGCCCCTGTCAATTAATTGAATGCCCAGTTCCTTTTCCAAGGTGCCGATGTGGGCACTGATGGTAGGTTGTGTAAGAAAGCAAGCATCTCCCGCTTTGGAAAAACTCTTATACTTTACCACGTTTGCAAAGGCTTCAATTTGCTTAAAATCCATAGAAATCTCCCTTCTGCCGGCGCTTTACGCCACGAAACTGTCCATAAGCATCCCTGACCCATAAACCCTTCCCTCCAAAAACGTACACACGCACAGGGATTTTGACCTTGGACTATGCCAACACTCGGGCATCTTCTACTTTTACGGTAATCTTTTTTTCATCTAAATGTTCCAAAATCAAAACTGCATATTTTCTGGAGGTACCCAGCAAGTCCCTGTATTCTCCCAATGTAATGCTGCCTTTTTTAGCAACGGTTTCTCTTAAAAGGTTCAAGGCTTGATCCCATTGGGTTTTGTGGATAAAATGCTGATAATCTATTTTGTACAGCACACCTTGGCTGACCAAAGCTTGGATGACCTGTTTCGCCAATTTTTTATCTTTTTCTCCTGCGATGATCTCATCCGTTTCCGGCATTTCAAAGCCTGCCTTCAAGTACGCCTTTTCTATTTTATCTTTCATCTTTCCTTGTTCTTCCGAAAAACTCACCGTAAAAGTTTTATGGGCAATATGGGTACCACTGTCTCGAATTTCTCCTCTTTCAATTAGCAGTTTTACAAAAAGTTCAATGGTCTTTGCTTCTTTTATAAACAGCTTGTCTGCCAATTTCTTTCGAAATTCTTCCTTTTGCATGCCCTCTGAAAGGGGGTTTTCTTTATGAAAGGCCAACAGAATTTCTGCCGATTTATCCAGCAATCTTTCCACAAATTGTTCATGTAAGAGAATGTCCTTTGTCAGCTGCACTGCGGATTTTGAAGCCAAAAACCTGTCTGCAATGGACTTTATTTCTTCCATATCCAAACCTAATTTTGCTCCATATTCCGCCAGGGTGAACAGGTTTCTGCTCTCTTCCCCCAAAGCCTGCAAGAATAAAGCGTCCGAGTCCCCTTCACTTTTAATCTGAAAGTCTGCCAGTGTCTGCGCCTGAAATCGCTTATGTTTTTTGGGATTGGCATCTAAAATCATACCCCCGCCTATGGTTTCCACAGGGGAATAGAATCGAATAATAAACCGATCGCCTTTTTTTACTGCAATTTCCTTTTCCAATCTCAATTGTGCAAAGGTGGATTCACCGCTATGAATTTCCTCAGATTCCAACAATATGGCCTTGCAAAGAACTTCTGCCGCCCCATAGTAAAGGTGTAATCGGCTACCATTGACAAGGGATCTGGGGCTGTCTTTAAACAGATCTATTTTTACATCCAACATCATGGTGTTTTTCATAGAGCCTTTGGCTCCAAGCACATATCCTCGCTCCAGTTCTTCTTTTTTAATATTGGTTAAATTGACGGCAGTTCTCTGCCCCGCAACCGCCTGATCCACCATCTTTCCGTGGACTTGTAGGGTCCTGACTTTGGCGGTTTTCCCCACGGGATACAAGGCTACTTCATCCCCCACACGGACAGAACCTTCTGTCAACGTGCCTGTAACCACCGTTCCAAAACCGTCTATGGTAAAGACACGGTCTATGGGAATTCGAAGGAGAGACGACTCTTCTCGTCGCTGCCCGCTGCCTTTGGCCAGCTCACAGATCATTTCTTTCAGCATGTCTATGTTTTTTCCGGTAAAGGAGGAGACTTCCACCACAGGCGCACCTTCTAAAAAGGTGCCTGCAACCGTATCCTGTACATCTTCTTTTACAATTTCCAGCCACTCTTCTTCCACCAAATCCACTTTTGTCAGCACTACAATGCCTTTATGAATGTTGAGCATCTTCAATATTTCAAAGTGTTCTACCGTTTGAGGCATAATGCCTTCATCTGCTGCAACCACCAAAAGTACAATATCAATGCCGCCGATACCCGCCAACATATTTCTCACAAATCGCTCATGGCCGGGCACGTCGATGATGCCAATGTGCTGTTCTCCTGTATTTTTCAAATCCGCAAAACCCAGTTCTATGGTAATTCCTCGTTTTTTTTCTTCTTTTAGCCGATCAGTTTCAATCCCTGTAAGGGCCTTGATCAAACATGTTTTTCCATGATCCACATGACCCGCCGTGCCTACTATCACATTATGCATGTTCTATCTCCTTACTTATTTTTAATCAATTCAGATACTGCTTTGACAATGAGAATGCCTTCCTCGTCACTGATGGTTCTCATATCAAAGTGTATTTTATCATGAAAAATCCTTACAATAATAGGAATTTCAAAGTTTCTCAACGCTCGTTCTATTTTTTCCAAAGAAAATTCCGTGGATTTTTCATCCACGCCAAGGGTGACTGCATAACCGGGCAAAACCGTTGTAGGTGCTGAACCGCCACCAACTTGCCCTTCTGATTTCTCTACTTTAACAGTAAATCCATCTGAATTTTTCTGTTCATCCCCATCCAAAGAGTCTTTTAATTTTGACGCAAAGTCCTCTGCTCTTTTTTTCAGTTCTTCTTTTGAAAGGGTGAGCATGTGAAGCACGGGGATTTCTTCCTGTGCCTTTGTCAAATCCAAGTAGGATCGGAAGGTGGCTTCCATGGCCGCCAACGTCATTTTATCTACACGCAGCACTCTGGCCAAAGGATGTTTTTTCATTTGGTCAATATACTCTTTTTTACCGGCCAAAATGCCTCCTTGTGGACCGCCCAGCAATTTATCGCCACTGAACAAAATCAAGTCAATACCCGTTGCCAAACTTTCTATCACGGTAGGTTCGTCTATTCCGTAGTCTCTTAAATTCACCATCAGTCCACTGCCCATATCATAAATGACCGGCAGATTTTTTTCTTTTCCCAGTTCTACCAATTGAGGCAAAGTCACTTCTGCGGTAAAGCCCATGATCTTATAATTGCTGGTATGCACTTTTAACAGCGCCCCCGTTTCCGGTGTAATGGCTTTTTCGTAGTCGGCAAGCTTCGTCTTGTTGGTGGCACCCACTTCTACTAAATAGGCACCGCTTTCTGCCATAATTTCGGGCACACGAAAGGATCCGCCAATTTCCACCAACTCACCCCTGGATACGATGACCTCTTTGTTTTTTGTCAGTGCTGCCAAGCACAACATGGTGGCAGCCGCATTATTATTGACCACCATGGCGGCTTCAGCACCTGTAATTTTTGTAATCAACGCACCTAAGTGATCGTGTCTGGAGCCTCTGGCTCCTTTTTTTACATCGTACTCTAATGTAGAATAATTTTTGGCAATTTCATTGACGCTTTCACACGCACTCTTGGAAAGTTTGGCCCTGCCCAAGTTGGTATGAAGCGCAATTCCCGTGGCATTGATGGTCCTTCGCAGACTTTTTTGATTTTTTTCCGCAATGCTCTTTATAATCTGGTCCATCACACCTTCCTGAAGGTTTCCCACGCCTTCCGGTTCCTCGCCCACTAAAATTCTTTTCCTTAACTCATCAATGGCTTCTCTTACAGATTCGACGATGACGTCTCGTGATATTGTGTCAAAAAACACGGATAGGCGCTTATCCATAAGCACCTCATCTATTTTTGGAATTGTTCTGAGTAATTCCTTTTTCATATTATTCATCCTCCCACCTTAGATAAAATGGCGGGAATATGTGGGAATCGAACCCACCCAGGAAGCTACTAACCCCCCGAACTGGTTTTGAAGACCAGAAGGCACACCAGCACCCATCTACTCCCATATCCTTGGTAATTTTACTTCTTTGGAAACCGCCTACACCATGGGGTGGTGACGGTTCCCTATAGACTTTATTCTATTATGATTCGATGATAATCGGTGTCCCTGCATCAGGCACAACCTGTCCCACAATTCTTGCTGTGGGAATTTCATCGTTTAAAGCATGAATCAGCTTTTCACCTTCCGCTTCCGGCAAAGAAATCAACAACCCGCCTGAAGTCTGTGGATCAAACATAATGTCTGCAATCTCTCGTTTTACGGCACTTCCAAGCTTGATATACGGCTCTAAATACGTTCTGTTATCGTAAGCTCCCGCAGGAATAATGCCCATTTTGGCGTTCTCAACAGCACCCGACAGAATGGGTATGTTTTTCCAATCTATCTTCACACTGCACTGCCCTTTTGCCACCATCTCATAAGTATGGCCTAAAAATCCAAATCCTGTAATATCTGTACAACTGTTTATGGCAAATCTTTTCATAATGTCCGCCGTGTATTTGTTTAAGGTGCACATAGATTTTACAAGCTCTGCATAATTTTCCCTTTCTAGTATACCTGCCTTTTGGGCAGTTGTCAAGATACCTGTTCCCAAAGCTTTGGTTAAAATCAGCACATCACCCGGTTTTATACCACTGTTTAAAAGAATATCCTTGGGATGCGCAAATCCTGTAACAGAAAGTCCATACTTGGGCTCTGCATCCTTTAAAGTATGTCCGCCACTGATGACGGCCCCGGCTTCTAACACTTTCTCATATCCCCCTTGCAAAATTGCCTGAATGACTTCCTTAGGCAAATCCTCGGGATAACAGAGAATGTTTAACGCCAACTTGGGCTCTCCGCCCATGGCATATACATCGCTAAGTGCATTGACAGCCGCAATCTGTCCATATTCATAGGGGTCATCTACAATGGGTGGAAAAATATCCACCGTTTGAATAAGTGCGGTTTCATCGTCCAGTAGATAGACGGAGGCGTCATCGCTGGTATCAAACCCTACCAGTAACTTGGGGTCACTAAATTTTGGCAATTGACACAAAACTTGTGCCAGGGCACCCGGCCCTACCTTGGCTGCTCAGCCTGCATGTTTTGACATGCTCGTCAGTTTGATATCCTTCACTGTAATCGCCTCCTTCTAAATAAAGTTCTCATCTTGTAAAATCTTCCATCAAATGGTAATCTGCCTCATCAATTATTTGACAAATCCTGCTTTTGTAAGAATTTCCATGGCCTTTTCTTTATTGCTGTCGCTCATCATAACGATAGGTCCTGTACAGCCCATACCGCTTTCCGCATAAATATTTTCTTTCCAAAGGCAAGTCACAGCATCTTCCAAATCCATAATCTCAATACCCGGAATCTGTGAAGTGACCGGTTCTTTCGGCGGTTCTTTGACTGCTTCTGCCCCTGCATCGGCCACAGGTTTCTTGGCATTTTTTACCTCTTGCAACAATGCTTTTAGCCCCGCTTTGTTGGCCTTGGCAAATTCAGCTTTTGCAATTTTATAGCTGTTGTTTTTCAGAAGCTGAGAAGCGTACTCTAC
>JAVVUJ010000088.1:0-8105 GCA_036653195.1 Anaerovorax sp.
GTGCTTTTACTCTCCCCAAATCGCCTTCCGCATAACCATATCCAGGTTTATCATCTTTTCTATACCGTAAATATTTGATCACATCTTCACCCTTTAATACAGTAGGGCCTTCTTTAAAATGAATCTTCAAAGGTGGCTTATCATAAGGATCGTCGTAATCCATATCGAAAGGAATATTCACAGGAACACCACCCATAGCATCAATAATATTCTTTACACCGTCATACTCTATGACTGCATAATAATTGATGGGCATGCCCAAAAGTACATCACTGACCGCATAAGCCGCATTGACGGGATCGCCGTGATAAGCCGCATTAATTTTGTTTTCCGCAAGGCTGTCATGGCCTTTTCTATGGTAATACGTATCCCTTGGCACAGAAATCACATCCAATTTTTTGCTGTCTATGTCAAAACTGGCCAACATAAGGGTATCGGTCATGCCCCCATTTACGCCCATAAGCAACACATTCACTCTTTTTGAATCTTTAAAAGTTTCGAAAAAGGGGCTCTTAGGATCCACCAGTGTGGCCAGCTCCACGTCCAACTCCTTTTCACTGCCCGTATCTAAGGGTTTTGCATTGGCCGCCGACTTCATCAGTGCCATAGCCGGTGTACACAACAATACAAGTGCCACAAATGCAATGACAAAGGTTTGCGCAAACCCAACATAAGGATTTTTCTTGCCTTTCTTCATTTTCGCCAATTTTCTCTTCTCTCTTTTTGACAGTTTATCCAAACTATATTCTCCCATTTTCCCCTGTGATTTACCTTTTATATACACGCCCTTGACATTTATATTCTTGTTATAATTATCAACAGTGTCCGTCCCATTTTATACCTTTTTTACACAAAAATAAATAGAGAATCTAAATTCTCTATATTACTTTTCCATTACATCGTGACACGCTCTCACCACCTAACTCATCAATGAGTTTCAGGTGGGGGAATTCTTGCTACGGTTGGTTAAATAAAAGGTCACAACCGGGAACCTATTCCCTTGCCTCCCCATCCTTTATCGGTTCTGCATAAATTTCAGTGAGCATTTTTCGCACTTTATTCTCGTCGGCAAACCAATAAGATGCGTTATCTTTCGTACCTGACTCACCTTCCACAGTCCATGTTTTCATATCTGTGGCTTGCAAGCCTGCCGCTTTTGTTGCAATTTTTATGGCCATTTTTAAATCCAAGTCAGATTCCACAGTCTCCATGGTGGTCTTGGCTACCTTTGGCAAACTAAACCCAAGAGCTTCCTTAAATGCTGATTTGATAAACGCCTGCTGTGCCGCAACCCGACCGATATCTCCTTGGGCATATCCATAACCGTATTTATCATCTTTTCTGTATCTCAAATACTTGATAGCATCCGTTCCGTTTAATACAGTAGGCCCCTCTTTAAAATGAATTTTTAGCGGTGGTTTATCATAAGGATCATAGTAATCCATATCAAAAGGTATGGTTACAGGCACACCGCCTATAGCATCAACGATTTTTCCCACATCGTCGTATTCAACAATCACGTAGTAATTGATGGGCATACCAAAGAGCACATCACTGATGGCTTCCGCAAAGGGCACAATGCCTTCACTGGAATAAATAGCATTAATCTTTTTTTGGGCGGCATTGTTATATCCCGTCCTAGGGTAATACGTATCACGGGGTATGGAAATCACATCCACCCTTTGATTTTTCATATCATAACTGCCCAGCATAATGGTATCTGTCATATTTCCATTAATGCCGGTCACTAGAATATTCACCCTTTTAGAATCTTGAAATTGCTGAAAGAACTCACTGTCCTTATTAACTAGGGTCCCCATATCCCTCATTAAGTTGGCTTCTCCCGTAAAAATTCTGGTTTGTCCCATTTGTTCCAATCCCCAATTAACAGGAATCAATCCAAGGACGGCAACTATAAAGGCTATGACAAATGTTTTAAAAAATCTCTTCATCTCTAATACGATCCTCTTCTGCTTCTGCTTCTGCATTTGCTGTTCATTATGCCCCTGGTTTTAATGATTTAAAAAAAGGCGAGCACAAATGCTCGCCTTCCATGTGCTTTTACTATTTACTGTAGTCGAAGAATCCTTCTCCACTCTTTCTTCCCAGTTTTCCGGCTCTTACCATCTTTCTAAGAAGTGGATGTGCTCTGTATTTGGTATCTCCAAATTCTGTATACAAAACATCCATAATTGCAAGACATACGTCAAGTCCGATTAAATCTCCCAACGCAAGAGGTCCCATAGGATGGTTTGCACCAAGCTTCATCGCTTCATCAATATCCGATGCCTTTGCAACGCCATCTGCAAGAATGCCAATTCCTTCATTAATCATAGGAATCAAGATTCTATTTACTACAAATCCCGGTGCTTCCGCAACTTCTACAGGTGTCTTTCCCAATTTTGTTGTCAGCGCAAGAATCGCGTCTCTTGTCTCATCTGAAGTCGTCAGTCCTTTGATAATCTCTACCAACTTCATTGCAGGAACCGGATTAAAGAAATGCATACCGACAATTCTGTCAGGTCTATTTGTGCATGCCGCAATCTCAGTAATTGAAAGGGACGATGTATTGGTAGCGATGATTGTTCCCGGTTTGCAAAGAGCATCTAATTCTTGAAAAAGTGCCTTCTTTGATTCCATTTCTTCTGTAGCGGCTTCAATAATTAAATCTGCATCCGCAACGATAGAAATGTCCGTAGATCCCTTAATTCTGCCCATAATTGCAGTTTTTTCTTCTGCAGTCATCTTTCCTTTTGCTACTAATTTATCTAAATTCTTTGTTACAGTAGCGATGCCTTTTTCTACTGAAGTTTCTCTTCTGGCTCTTAATACAACTTCATATCCAGTCTGTGCAAGTACTTGAATAATTCCGGCACCCATTGTGCCTGTTCCTAATACACCAATTTTTTCCATCATTTTTCCTCCATTAATTAAAATATTAACACGTTGTCACTACATTGATTCTATTACAATTCCACCGGACTTTCAATGTTTTTTTTAACAAACATGCTAAGTTCTAATTTTCTGATTTTTACAAAGCTTTTTTCATTTCCCTTTTATAACTTTCTACACCCGGTTGGTCAAAAGGATTCACACCCATAAGATACCCTGTAAGCGCACAGCTGGTCTCGAAAAAGTACACCATCTGCCCAAAAAAGTAGGGTGTCAAAGCGGGGATATCCAGCTTGATCATGGGTACGCCAATGGCCTCATGGGCTGCCATAACCCCCGTCACTGCCGCCTTGTTCACTGCATTCATACTTCTGCCCGCTAAAAATGCGCCTGCACTTTCCGGTACCACCAAATCGTTCTCCGGATGCATCACATTTAAGATGGTTTCAAAGAAAATTTGGTTGCCTTCCTGTAAAAATTGTCCCATAGAATGTAAATCCGCACTAAACTGTAAGGATGCGGGAAATAGCCCTTTTCCTTCTTTTCCTTCACTTTCTCCAAATAATTGTTTCAACCATTCACAAAAATAGTGGAGCTGCGGCTCATAGCTTTCAAAAATTTCAATGGCTTTCCCCTCATCCATCAAAGATTTCCTCACAGCTGCATAGGTAAAACAGCTGTCCTGTATGGGTTGTTCCAACGCTGATTTTGCACCGTCCAACATGGATTGAATGTCAATACCCGCCACAGCAATGGGCAAAAGGCCCACAGGTGTCAGCACGGAATAGCGTCCGCCAATATCATCTGGCACAACAAAACACGTATAGCCTTCTCTCTTTGCTTCTTCTCGCAGTACACCCTTATGTTCATCTGTAATGGCATAAATACGTCTTTTGGCCTCTTCTTTTCCATATTTTTCATACAAAAATTCTTTTAAAATCGCAAAGGCCATGCTAGGCTCCGTAGTCGTCCCCGATTTGGAGATGACGCAAAGACAAACTTCCTTGTCTTTCAGCGTTTCTAAAAGTTGCCCATGATAGGTGCCACTCATATTTTGCCCTGCAAAATAAACATGCCCACCACCAAGCATCTCAATGGCCGCTCGAGCACCCAAATAAGAGCCGCCAATACCAATCACTACGAAAGCGTTGCACTGGGTCTTAATTTTTTCCGCAGTAGCCATGATTCGTTCCAACTCTTCCTCATGATCCTGTTGTGGAAGAGTGACCCACCCTGTATAAGGCTCCTGCCCGGACCAAAGTCTTTTCTTTCCCGCAAGAAGACCTGCTTTTTTTTGATCAAGCACCTTCTCATCTACCAAACTTTTGGAAATATCCAATTTTAATCTGTCATCCATGATTCAGTTCCTCCTCTAAAGCGTTTTATAGTTGGGGACCACCTCTTGTAACCATTTCTTTGCATCTGCCTCACTGCCCGCCATGACTTCTTCTATTTTCTCTTCAATGGTCTGGGTACCTCCTTCCTTCAAAAGTTGGCTTAACATAGGGGTTGCCGGAATAGGATGGCCTACATATATTTTATCGTGTCCCGTCTTTTCTATGCCTTCTTCATCTAAAAGTAATTCTTCATAAAGTTTTTCTCCCGGCCGAAGTCCGGTTATCTTAATATCAATATCCACATAAGGCGTATATCCTGACAATCGGATTACATTTTCTGCCAAATCCATAATCCGCACAGGCTGTCCCATATCCAGGATAAAGATTTCACCCCCACTGGCCATAGCACCTGTTTGAATGACCAGTTGAACGGCTTCCGGAATGGTCATAAAGTACCGTGTAATCTCTTCGTGGGTTACCGTTACCGGCCCACCGGCTTCAATTTGCTTTCGAAAGATGGGAATCACACTGCCGTTGCTTCCCAAAACGTTTCCAAATCGAACGGCTGCGTAGCTGGTTTGAGAGTTTCCCTGCCTGCTCTTTGTCTGCAAAATCATCTCTGCCACACGCTTTGTGGCACCCATTACATTGGTGGGGTTCACGGCTTTGTCGGTAGAAATCATCACAAATTTTTGTACAGCATATTCATCAGAAATGTCCATCATATTTTTCGTGCCTAAAATGTTGTTTAAAATGGCCTCTTTTGGATTTGCCTCCATAAGGGGTACGTGCTTGTGGGCTGCCGCATGAAACACCACGTGTGGCTTGTATTTCACAAAGACTTCCCGCAATCTTTTTCTACTGCGCACAGAACCGATGACCGCCTCAAATTCCAAATTTGGATAAAGGGCATTCATTTCATTGTTCAGTTCAAAGACAGAATTCTCGTAAATATCAAAGGCAATGAGCCTTCTGGGCTTAAACCTTGCAATTTGTCTGCAAAGTTCTGAACCAATGGAACCGCCGCCCCCCGTCACCATGACAATTTTTCCTTCAATATAGCCGCTGATTTCTCTTAAATTCACTTGAACGGTATCACGCCCCAACAAATCTTCAATATCCACATCTCTCAGTTTGCTGATGCTGACTTTTTCGTTGATTAAATCGATAAGGCCGGGTAAAATTTTCATTTTACATCGTGTCCTATTACATTCGTTGGTAATCTCCTGTATGGTTTTTTTGGAAGCCGAAGGAATGGCAATGATAATCTCGTCTACCCCATTTTTTCTGGCAATATTCTTAATGTCTTCATGCCCTCCGGCAATCTTTACACCGGAAATTCGTTTTCCCTGTTTATCTTTGGCATCGTCTACAGCCACCACCACCTTTTTCCCATACTCCGGATGCTGTTTTACTTCCCGAATAATGGTAGCCCCCGCATCACCGGCACCCACCACCATGACTCGGATCAAATCACTGCCCAAAAACTCTTTTTTCCCAAGCTTTAAGGGAAAACTGTTGAAGTTTCCGGGTGTCCTTAAATCACGCACGGTTCTGTAACCCATCCTGATTGCACCGGTACCGATGACAGAAATTAGGAATGTGATCATGTATACGCTCCTGGGTAATTTTTGCTGAATCATGGCTAAATAAGCAATGACCACGACGATAGCAATAAAATTAGCAATACACACTTTTAAAATTTCTTCCGTTCCCGCATACTTCCACAAACTGTTGTAAAGACCCATCAACCAGAAAACACCCAGCGTAAGCAGCGTGATGATCCACAGATGGTCGGTATAGGGTGCAAAATAATTTGCAAAGATAGAAGTTTCCACATCAAAATCAAATCGAAGCAAAAATGAAAATATATAAGCAAAATTAACACACAAACTGTCTGCAACCAATAACATAAAAATTCTGGAATGTTTAACCATAAAGTCCCCTTTACCCTTTTCAAGAAAAGATTTCCGGTATTTCTATACAGTCTCCCCATAAAAAAGGGGTTTTCCACATGATAAAAATACCGCTACTATATGATATATTATATTTTTTCTCATTGTTTTGCAAGTGATCTTTACGTGAATCTTTCCATCCAAAAAAACTTTATGCCTCATTCTCCAATTTTCTTCGAATGATTTTTACACTTTTATCTGAAATAATCATATCTCGATGGCTGATTATACCCTGTATATTCTCTATGGGTTCCGGTATGTATCGCTGAAACAGTTTTCTAGACCGATTTTCATGAGCCTCTACTTCTTCCTTATTCAATTCCTCAAAAAATTCCTTTTCCTTTAGGGTTCCCTGTAAGATTAAATCCGCTGTAATGTAGTCATACAAAGTGCCCAATTTTTCCATTTCTTCTTTGTCTGTAGCCTTTTCACTGAACAATATGGAATGTTCTTTTCTAGGCCCCGGATAAAGCACCTCTTCCTCAGGAAATTCCAAGGATACAATGGGAGAAAATTGCTGATTGATATGGAGTACATTGGACATACGAAGCATAGGTCTGCGCAACGTCCCCTCTTCCGATGCAATTTTATATTCTGTAGAGATACTTTCCATTTTGTTCCTAATGGATTTGGATACGGATTTAATTTTCAAGGCATAAGAACCCGGCTTTTTTTCATGGAGTTCTTTCATTTGATCCAAATCTTTTCTCACTCCTTTAAAAGACTCTTTCTCCCTCATTTGATAAGCCACATCAATAAATTTTTGCGGATCTTTAATGTGCTCTGCAAACCAAGCAATAAACAAAGGACTGGGTTCTTTGCTTTCCAAAGGTTTTTGCGACGCAAGCAACGCTTTTTCTTCCGTCAAATCCTTTAGGAGTTTTCTTTGAAAGGTAGCGCGCGTAGGAAAAAGAACCAAGTCTGCCCCTATATTGGCGGAAATGGTGTGATATACGGCCGTGCCATATTCCACATGATTGATGACGGGCAATTGAATTTGTGGTTTCACCCACTTAAATTCCTGAAAGCTAGGATGTTCCTTTAAATTGGGGGCATATTTTGAAACAAATTTTCGATTTACTTCTTGTACCATGTTTCGATAGGATATCAAACCCACTCTGCATTGTTTAAACCGTGGAAAATAGGGATAGTTTGGATTTCGCTTTTCCTTTTCCGGTCGAAAGCAATCTAAATAGACCACCTCATCCGAAAACAAAATGGCATTGATCAAATTGTCAAAAGCCACAATATCCTCTTCAATCATTTCTTCCGCATCATCATAGTAATAGGCCACGACTCTTCCTAACAGCCGTTCCACTGCTTCCAGTGTTAAATTGTCCACTAATGCAGGTCTCATACATTCTCCTCCTTATTTCTTAGTTCTGATTATAAAAAGTACTGTGTTTGAAAGTAAGATTCTCATCTTTGACACCTTCCTTCAAACAGCTTCTGCGCAGAAAACAAGCTCCCCTGAATTTCTCATTAAAACTCGCCCTCTATATAATTAAACCTTTTTAGAGACAAAATGTTTCAAAAAAACGGAAAATAATTAATTTTTTTTTATTTTTCTTATTTTTTCTATTTTTTTTTCAACAAAAATGGTTAACTTTATACAGGATTCTTCAGGAGTTCTTTTTCTTTATCATGTGATACTAAGGTCACATTGATTTTTATTTACAGAAGGAGGAACACACGTATGTTCACAAAATCAAAAAAACAAAAAACAATTATCGCACTACTTCTTTCTTTTATTTTAATGTTATCTATGACCACCATGGTCTTCGCCGCAGAGGACGCGGGAACTTATGAAGTTTCTAATACCGCTATTACATTCGAAAGAACCGGAAACAACAGTTCTCACGCCATTGTTTCTTCTGGCACTTATTCCCGCGCTTCTTATATTAAGGCCACGGTCACCTTG